>CAYREK010000032.1:0-3358 GCA_964423305.1 uncultured Halobacteriales archaeon
TTTGCCCGAGCCAAACAGCAGCGTCACGACATCAGGCTCGTCGACTCGATAGACCAGTCCTGGGAACTGCTCGGGTTCGTACTCAACGTCCTCGAGCCCGAGACCGATTGCAATCGCGTTGAGGTTGAGCGAGTCACCCAGGTCGCCAGAGGTGACGATGTTCTGGACGGTGAGTTCGGGCTCATCGTCAACTGGAATCCCGAGTGACCGGAGCTCGTCGAAGACGATCTCGATGGCGTCGTGGACGGCCTCAACGCTGCTTGCACCCGTACAGACGACTTTGCCGGAGCGAAAAATCAACGCGGCTGCTTTCGGGTCCTGCGTTCGATAGACCAGTCCCGGGAAATTGTCCGGATCGTAGTCGGCACCGCCCATATCCAGCGCCAGACTCTCGAGATCTAGCTCTTGTCCCACGCCCGTTGATGCAACCACGTTTTCGATCGTGAGTGTCTCCGTCAGCGCTGCCATATTCGTATATCTCACGAGCAGAATATAAGCATAAAAGCTTGATGACGCGTCGGGAATGTGAAATTCAACGAGACCGGATCATCGCATAGTTTCCCCTTCATGTTTTTATATTATGATCTTGTATCAATAACTGGATCGCAATACGGGGAGTACGCACGTGCACCAGGTGACTGGAATAACACCCCCGAGAATCTGCCGGCTATCGGCGATCCGTTCGATAGAGGGGCTGAGTTAGTTGAAATCGGGGGGATACAGTCCGTGCGCACCGCGCATGGGTCGGGGCGGATTTGAACCGCCGGCTTCCTGCGTGTGAAGGAGGTATCATAACCGGACTAGATCACCGACCCGCAGTCGGTATTACCCCTGGGTCGGTCTTAAGAATTGTCTTGTCTCGCGGATCAGTTCGACGCGCCGCGGTACTGATCGAGTCTCGCGCGGGCGTCCTCGATGGCCTCTTTGGCCTCGCCCTCGGCGCGCTCGCCGATCTCCGCTAAGTCCGCTCGCACCTGCTCGATCCGGCCGGGGTCGGGCTCTTCCTCGTCGCCGACCAGCTCCTGGACCCGCTCTTGGACCGGCTCCAGTTCCTCCGCGATGCCGCGCTTTGCGGTCTCGCCCGCTCGCTTCAGGTAGTACCGCGTGTCTTTGAAGTGCTTGTTCATATCTGACCGTAGACGAAGGACAAATAAAACTCTTGTGTCCCGTCCCACAGGTCGCAACCCTGACACGGCGAGCCAGTTAGTAGGTCGGGTTCTCCTCGGGGACGCCCTCGCGGTCGTTGAGTACCCGCGCGAGGGTAAACAGGGCATCGGAGAGGCGGTTCAGGTAGACGATCGCGGTGTCGTTGATCGTCGCCTCCTCGGCGGCAGCGGCGACCGCGCGCCGCTCGGCGCGCCGGCAGACCGACCGGGCGTGGTGGAGACGTGCCCCCGCCTCGGACCCGCCCGGTAGGATGAACCGCTCGAGGGGCTCGAGTTCGGCGTCGAACTCGTCGATGCCGGCCTCGATCGTGTCGACGTGCTCGTCGGTCACGGTTGGGTCGTCCGCCTCTGGCTCGGGGTTCGCGAGATCAGCCTGCACGATGTGGAGGTGGTTCTGGACCTCGCCGAGGAAAGCGTCGACATCGTCGTGGCCCGTGGGGCGTGCGATGCCGACCAAGCTGTTGAGCTCGTCGACGCTCCCGTAGGCCTCGATCCGTCCGCTCGCCTTCGAGACCCGGTCCATGTTCCGCAGGTCGGTCAGGCCGTCGTCGCCTCGGCCGGTATAGATTTTCATGCCCCTGCTCGGGGCGAGCCGAACTTAACGCCACCGTCCCCGGGCCCTTTATACGTCAGCTGTCGTAAACAGATTTAAGTTCTGTCGTAATCTTCGGGCTAGTAATGACACACGTACCCGACGCGAGTGAGGATCACCGCGGGACGCTCCCGGAACTGGTCTGTCCCCACTGTGGCGGCACGCTCGACCGGCGCAGCCAATCGACAGTCTGTCTCGACTGCAACCACGTCCCCAGACACGGCGCCGACTAACGTGCCCGAAGCGCCGTCGGGGCGAGGTGCCGACCAGCCGGACGCTCGGCCCGTGAGAGAGGCGTCTTGTTCGACGCTCGAGTCGTGGGCGTGATCCGCGGCGCCACGGTCTCGACGGTCGAGCGGGCGCTCCGAGAGGAGGATCCGCTCCCGGGGACCGGCGGGTTCGCAGGGGAGCTAGACGGTCGATTAGTGCGAGACGTGCTCGGACGCGTGCCGCTGTTTGCCGAGACCGACGGGACCGCCTGGGGTCACGATCCGACAACGCTTGTGGCCCCGCGGCGCGTGCCGGCCGGCAGCGTGATCGAAGACGGCGACGCCCGAGAGATCTGGGCGCTGCCCGCACCGGATCCCGTCACAGATCAAAGGGCGGCGGTCGAGGCGGTTCGGGACGGGCTCGATCGCGCGCTCGCGGGCGTCGACGAGGACGGGCTGGCGGTCGCGTTCTCCGGGGGTGTCGACTCCGGGCTGCTGGCGGCGGCACTCGACGCGCCCCTGTACACGGTCGGGTTCCCGGAGAGCCGGGATCTCGAGAACGCCCGGTCGGCGGCTGCGCTGCTGGACCGCGAGCTGCGAGTCATCGAGCTCGATCACGACCGGCTCGTTGAGGCGGTCGAGCCGATCGTCGCTGCGACCGGGCGGACGAACGCCATGGACGTACAGATCGCGCTGCCGGTATACCTCGTCGCTGCCCGGGTGGCCGCCGACGGGTTCGACCGGCTCGCGCTCGGCCAGGGCGTCGACGAGCTGTTCGGCGGCTACGCGAAGGTCGCCGACGCGCCCGACGACCCGCGGGTCGAGGCCGATACGGTCCGGGGGGCCCGCCGGGAGACCGTCCAGACGCTGCCCGATCAGCTCGAACGCGACGGACTCGCCGTCCGGGCCGCCGGTGTCGCGCCGGTGACGCCGCTGGCCCACGACGCCGTGATCGAGGCCGCGCTCGCGCTCTCTGGAGAGCTGATCGCCGGCGACCGGCGCAAGGACGCCTTCCGCCGGGCGGCGAGCGAGTGGCTCCCCCCGGCGATCGCCGACCGGGACAAGACGGCCGTCCAGTACGGCAGCCTCGTCGCCCGCGAGCTCGACCGGCTCGCACGCCAGGCTGGATTCAAGCGCCGGATGGACGATCACGTGACACAGTACGTCGAGAGCCTCGCCGACCCGGACCTGAACATATCGGACTGGTAGTATATCGGGAAATCGAATACACGCCGCGTTGTATCCCCCAGCTGACCCTTCGGTCAACGCTTGCTGTCGTGTCGTTCGGTCGGGTGACCCGCGGACGCAGTCGGTCTGTTTTCCGTCTACCTGCGGCGCGTACGTCCGTTGCTCGCCGTCCGTGTGGGCACGGAGTGTTGCCGGTTCGGCAA
>CAYREK010000032.1:3445-21388 GCA_964423305.1 uncultured Halobacteriales archaeon
GAACTCGAGGAGTGCTACGAGGGGGAGATCCACCACGGTCGGCTGTACCCGAACCTCGACGAGCTCGTCGAGAAAGGTCTCGTCGAGAAGGGCCAGCGCGACCGACGGACCAACTTCTACAGTCTCACCAGCCGCGGCCAGCGCGAGATCGAGGCCCGCCGGGACTGGGAACAACAGTACGTCGAAGTCTGATCTCCGCCGCGGCAAAGCGAGAACTTTTCTCACCGTTCGCGTGACTCCCGACTCGGGTCGGTGAGCCCGTCGCCGGGATGGCCCCGGCGCACAACGCCTTTATCGCCCACAGGCAAGCTGTCAGTATGGACCGCGACAGCGCAGAGCCCGTCGTCGACGAGCTGCCCGGCGATCGGACCCGGCAACTCGTCGAGTACCACCACCGGACGGCCGCCCCGAGCACGTACGTCTACGAGTTCGCCTGGGACTACACGGCCCCGGCGATCGGCCCGTTCTGTACCGATGTCGACGGGAACGTGTTGATGGATCTCACCGGGCAGGTCGGGGTCAACCCGCTCGGGTACAACAACCCGAAGATCTTGGAGCGACTCGAGGGGTTCGACCTGGTCGATCCGACGAAAATCGCCGGGCAGGATTTTTATCTGCCCTCCCAGACGGTCGGGGACGCGCCCATCCCCGGGCCGGCGGACCTGATGGACCGGCTGACCGAGATCACCGGCTATGGGATGGACACGGTCTTTCTCTCGAACAGCGGCGCCGAGGCCGTCGAGAACGCCCTGAAGATCGCATACGATCACACGAGCGGGCAGTACGCCGTCACCTTCCAGGGGGGCTTTCACGGCCGGACGCTGGGGACGCTCTCGCTCAACCGCTCGCGGGGCACGTACCGCCGGGACTTCCCCGAGATCGCGAGCGTCCACGACGCCCCCTTCTGTACCGACCGGAACTGTACGCCCGAGACCTGCGGCTGTGGCTTTTTCCACGACGGCGGGTCGGCGCTGTCCCGGATGCTCGACCCCGAGACCGGCTACGTCGATCCCGACGAGGTGGGCGCGGTGATCCTCGAGCCGATCCAGGGCGAGGGCGGGTATCGGTTCCCGAGCACGGCCTTCACGGACGAGATCGCCCGTCTGACCGACCGGTACGACCTACCACTGATCGCCGACGAGGTCCAGTCGGGGATGGGCCGGACCGGCGAGTGGTGGGCCTCGGATCACTACGCCTTCGAGCCCGACGTGATCACGAGCGCGAAGGCTCTGCGGGTCGGCGCGACGATCGCCAACGAGGATGTCTTTCCGGAGGAGACCGGGCGGCTGTCCTCGACGTGGGGGGCGGGCGATCTGCTGGCGGCGGCCCAGGGGGCGGCGACGATCGACGCGATCGACGAGCACGATCTCCTTGAGACCGCCACCGAGCGCGGCCGGGCGATGCGCGAGCGGCTCCGCGATGCCGACACGCCCGGTGTGACCGACGTTCGGGGGAAGGGACTGATGCTCGCAGCCGAGTTCGTCGACGCCGACCGCCAGGAGGCCGTCCAGGAGCGGGCCTTCGCCGAGGGGCTGCTCGTGCTCGGGGCCGGCGAGCGGACGATCCGACTGTTGCCGCCGCTCGATCTCACCGAGCGGGAGGTCCGGCTCGGCGCCGAGCTGTTCGCCACGGCGACCCGAGCGGCCTAAGTACCGCCAGGAGCGTTATCGCACGGTCGTGTGACCGACCGACTCGGGGTCACTCGTCGTCTCGGTCGGAGGAGCGGTCGCTCCGGCGATACGCCTCGACGAGGCGTCCGCCCAGCTGTCGGATCTTGTTGACGGCGTTCCTGGCCCGGCGCGACCGGGCCAGCGCCCCGATCGCCCGCAGTCCGCGCCCGGCGCGTATCACGCGGAGTGGTCGCAGCCATATGGGGTCGCGGTCAGGACGAGCACAACGTTGTGTCGCGTGAACGTCCGGATGTCCTCCTCGGACCACCGGTACAGCAGGCCGACATCGAAGACGAAGACCGGAACCAGCCACCACAGCAGCCGGTCAGCCGCCGAGAGAACTCCCGACGGGGCGAGACGAGTCCGTAGGTGGCTCCGACGACGAGGAGAAACGCACAGAACCAGACCACGGTGACCGCGTCGACGATCCGGGTCCACCACCGTCTGGCGCCCATCCCCGCGTCAGTACTCGCCGGCCCTAATCAAGCGCTGTGCTCTCGCAAGCCGCTCAGAACTGGTACCGCCGATCCTCGTTTTGCTGGGGCTGTGGAAAGTCACCGGCCATCTCGTCGTAGGTCATCCCTGACAAGTACTCATCGTATGTCGTATCGAACCCGCTACGCAGGTGAAAATCCAGCTTGCCGGTGTCGACGGTCGTCTGAAAGAGCATGTGAACCGCTCGCCGGACCAGCTCGTCGGGGTCCTCCGGGTCCATAGCGACCGAGAGCATCGCCAGCTCGTTGCGCGTCTCCCGGTCCAACTTGACATCTAACTGCTCGCCCAGCTCGGAGTAGCTGTCGGTGACCGACTCCGAGAGTTCCTCAAGGCTCATGTGTCGGGTTGTGCGCTCGCGTGCAAACCGCTTTCGTCCGCGCTTTGTCGCCCGTTCCGGGCCAACGCCGGCCGCGACAGCTATGGGTCTCGAAGCCGAGAGTCGCGTATGACGATCCACCACGGGCGGCTGACGATCGACTGGTTCGGGTACGCGGCGGTCCGGCTCGCGGCCCCGGAGACGACGGTCTATCTCGACCCCGGCCGGTACGGCGTGCTCACCGGCGAGTGGACACCCGAGAGTGACCACGCCGCCGGCGCACACCCCCCGGGACTCGACCACCGCGACGACGCCGACGTGGCCTTTGTCACTCACGTCCACCACTACGACCCCGACGGGATCGACCGCGTCGTGGCACCCGACGGGACCGTCGTCGCCTTCGAGGGGATCAATCCCCGGGACGGGTCCCGCGAGCTGCCCAGGCTCGCAGAGCTGTCCCGACCCGTCGAGACCGTCGGCCACGAGGACGAGGGTGTCGCTGCCGTGCCCTTCTGGACGGTGCCGGCCTACAACGAGCCGGGGGGCCCGCACACGCGGTCGGACGGGACGCCCTACCACCGGGAGGGACTGGGCTGTGGGTTCTTGTTGTCGATCGGCGGGCTGCGGGTGTTCTGGCCCGGCGACACGGACGTACTCGCCGGCCACGCCGAGCTCGATGTCGACGTATTTTTGCCGCCGATCGGCGGCGCGTTCACGATGGATCGGCAGGAGGCCGCCGAACTCGCCGCGGAGCTGTCTCCCGATCTCGTGGTACCGATCCACTACAACACCTTCGGGGCGCTCGAGACCGACTCGCGAGCCTTCGCGGCCGATGTCGCGGGCGCAGGCGTGCCGGTCGCACTCGACGAGTTGGGACCGACAGGAAAGTAGCCAAAAGGAAATTATCCCGGCCCGTCCAACCGAGGCCATGCCGACGCGACTGCCCGACGACGAGTACGAGTCCCGGCTCGCGACCGTCCGCGACCGCCTCGCAGAGACGGATGCCGACGCTGCCGGCTGGTTCGGCGCGACGAGTATTGGCTATCTCACCGGCTTTCACCACATCCAGACCGAACGGCCCGCCCTGCTTGTGGTCACCCCCGAGACGACGGGCATGGTCCTCCCACGGCTCGAACGCGAGCGGGTCGCCACAAACCCCCGGATCGACACGGTCGAGACGTACTTCGATTATCCTGGGGGAGAGCCGATCGCGACCGCCGTCGACCTGCTCGAGAAGCTCGGCGTCGACCGGCTCGCAGCCGACGCCGAGGGCGCCCCGGGGACGATGGGCTACGAGGGACCGCCACTCTCCGAGCACGTCGCCGTTGAGACCCAGTCGTGGGTCGACCGGATGCGATGGGCAAAATCCGCGGCCGAGATCGACCTGATTCGCGAATCCGCACGGTGGGGGAATCTTGCACACCGGTATCTCGCCGACGAACTCGCGGTTGGGGCCCACCCGGCGACGGTCAGCCAGCGGGCCTCGCTGCGGGGCTCGCGGGCGATGCTCGACGCCTTAGGCGAGCAGTACGTCCCCCGGACGCGGGGCTCGGGCCCGGCCCACGCCGGATTTATCTCCGGACCACAGACTCGGCTGCCACACGGCCACACCGCGAACCGCCGGCTCGAGTACGGCGACGTGATCGTCACGGGCGCCAGCGCCGACGTCGACGGCTATCACTCCGAGCTCGAGCGGACGATGTTTCTCGGCGATGCGACCGACGAACACCGGCATTACTTCGAGCTCATGCACGAGGCCCAGACCATCGCCATCGAGGCGCTCGGGCCGGGCGTCGAACTGGCGAGTGTCGACCGGGCAGTCTGGGAGTACTTCGAGGAGCAGGGCGTGACCGACCTGGCCCAACACCACGTCGGGCACAACATCGGGATGGGCGCCCACGAACCGCCCTACATCGACCGGGGCTGGACAGACCACTGCGAGCGCCGAGAGAGCCGGGGTTCCGGAGACGCCCGGATCGAGTCCGGCCACGTCTACACGATCGAGCCGGGCATCTACACCGACGACGCCGGCTACCGTCACTCAGATACCGTCGCCGTCACCGAGGACGGCACCGAGCGGCTGACCTACTTCCCGCGGTCGCTCGAAGACAACATCGTCGACGTCTGAGTGTCCGCAGGGCCCCCGGACTCAGAACACGCCCATCGTCGAGAGCCGCTCGGGGAGGTAGGTGTCGGTCACGAAATCAAGCCCCCGGGAGGCAAGCGACTGCTGTTCTGACTTTTTCTCGATGTCGAGCTGCAGCTCGATCTGCTCCTCCCAGAACTCCGTCTGGAACCGCGGATCCTCGAGTTCGGATTCGAGGGCGTTCACGTCCGAGTCGCTGAGCGGATCGGTCGGGAGGTCGTACTCCACGATGTCCTGGGGTCGGACGCCGACGAACTGGGCCTCGGGGGTCGCGAGGTACGCAGACAGGTGTGCGCTCTTGATCGAGCCGTACGCGACCGAGCCGTAGATCCGGTAGCTCCAGGGATCGCCGTCGGTAAAGACCGTCACCGGCAGATCCAGTTCGTCCTGGAACCGTTTGGTGAGCCGGCGGGTCGCCCGGGCGGGCTGGCCTTTCAGGTGGACGATCAGGGCGTCGTAGTCCTCGTCGAAGCCGTTCTCGACCAGCCGGTCGCGCATACCGCCGGTTTCGACGGCCAGCACGAACTCGGCGTCGTGATCGAGAAACTCGATCGTATCGGGGTTGTTCGGGATCTGATAGCCCCCCTCGCCGACGTCTTTCTGACAGTGAATCACCCGCTCGCCCCGGCGGGTCTGTTCGCGGAGCTCGAGCGGGCCCATCACGGTCGCGCCCGACTCCTCGGGGCGCATGTGAAACTCTTCGCGGGTCGTCTCGAGGACGATCTCCAAGTCCTCGATCAGCTGGTTCGACTCGTCCTGGCTCGAGAACTGCGCCTCGTCGACGTCCCAGGATTCGGAGAGATAGTACAGCTCTCGCAGCGTCGAGGAGCGGTCCTCCGCGAGCTGGGTCTCGAGGAACTCGATCGCGTAGGCGGCTTTCAGCAGCTTCTGGGCGCCGCCGATGGTCTTTGCCGTACGCGTCGAGGTTCGGTCGCCGTACACCCAGACGTTCTCCGCCTCGTCGTACTCGATGTTGCTTTTCGTCCGCGTGGGCAGCTCCATGTGGGGCACGTCGCCCTCGGCGAACTGGTCGTAAAACTGTGCTGCGAGGTCGAGCAGCCGAGCCTGCGTGTCCTCGGCCGTGACTGTCTTGCTCATCGGTCAGTGTCTGTGTCTCGCTCGGTGTCGATCGTGAGCTGCTGTTCGTCGATGCCCTCGACCGAGACGGTCGCCGCCCCGTCCCCGGCGTCTGCGGGCAGGTTGTAGGTGAGCGTCGCCCGCTCACCGGGCTCGACGGTCGGTGCCCACCGGATGAACCACTCCTCGTCCATCTCGACGACCGTCGCCCCGTCGGTCTCGACGGTCGGCTCTGCGGCGACGATCTCTGTGAGTTCGGGGTCGGCGTTCGTGTCGGTGTTGTTCTCGACGATCAGCCGAACCGAACCGTTTCGCTCGCGGGTCACGAGCACGTCGCCCATGATCCGGCCGAGCGTCGCGTCGATGTCGAGCTCGTCCCGGCCGGTGACGGCGGCGAGCTTTTTCGCCATCGCCGGCAGGATCGTCGCCAGCTTGTCCTGTTTCTGGCGGCGCTGCTGGCGCGACCGGCGCTCCTTGAGGTAGCTTTTCAGCTCGCGGGCCGCCTCCCGAACCGCCAGCTCGATCTCGTGTTCGATCTCGGGGACATTCGCGATTGCGTCTTTGGACTCGCTGGTAAAGGGCACGTTCGTCGAGGCGACGTGGACCATCACCACCGCCGGGCCCTGTGGGAGCCCGCTCCCGCCGGGCTGGTCGAGTTCGTAGTTGCGCCACCCGATTCCCTTGATCACGTCGGTGGTCGCACAGGCCCCGCGCTGGTAGACAAGCGGCACGCGGTTCGCGAACCGCAACACATCGACAGTGCCCTGTTCGAGCTCACCGCCGTAGGCGATACCCGCCTCGACGATGAACGGGTCGCCGCCGTGGACCGCAGCGTCACGGGTCGCGGCCGCGTAGAAGTCGGCGTCGTAGACTTTCCGCAGCCCGGCCTCGACCAGCCCCTCGGTGATCGGGGCCAAGCAGTTTGTCGGGGGCGCGATCACGTCGGCGGCCCGCATCGCTTCGAGCAGCTCCGAGGCGGTGTCTCGATCCTCGGCGACCGCTCGCACCCGCGGCGGGTCGTCTGGCACGCGATCTGCGGCCGCCCACAGCTTTTCGAGGACGTTCTCACGGGCGGTGTCGCCGAAGGTCGCCTCGTCCCGGTCTTCGGTCATGTCCGCCGCTCGGTCGAGGTACTCCTGCAGCCGGTCGTGGGTCACGCGGTGTCGGTCGTCGGGGTCGAACTTCGCGGCCAGCCGCTCGGCCAGCCCCTGGATCGCGGCGTCGTCTTTCCGGGTGGTCGTCGCCGCGTCGATCAAGACATACAGGTCCGACGCTCGCTCGGCCGTGATCCGCTCCCAGGCGGCCCCAACGGCCTTTTCCCGCACGGTCGCGCCGAAGGTGGTGCCGTACTCGGTCTGGACCGCGTCGCCGGCCGCCTCAACAGCCGCCTCGACGTGGTGGTGTGCGATCCGCTCGCGCTCCCCGAGCCGGTCGGTCACCCGCCCGGCGAAGTCGGCGGTCGCCTCCGCGCCCTTGTTCGCGACGGCCTCCTCGACGGCCGGGGCGATACCCGGGTCGTGGTCCGCGGGCGGGCGCCAGCTCATCGCTCGGCCGTAGTGACGATCCCGGAACCCGTCGACGATCGACTCGGCGGTCTTCTGGCCGACCCGGGTGAACTCCTCCTGCAGGAACCCCGAGACCGAGTACGAGTCGGTCTCCTCGGCCATCTTGATCAGCGTCCCCAGCTCGACGCCGTGGGGGTGCGGGCGGATCTCCTCGGTCTCGGCTGGCAGCTGGTCGGTCGCGCGCTCGTACTTGAGGTGTGTCTCGGGCTCGCGCAGCTCGACCCTGGCGTGGGGGTTGACCACCGCCGTGTTACGGATGTACTCGTGGAGCTGCTGGCGGGCCCGCATGTTCGCCTCCATCTCGAGTTCGATTCGCGTGCCGTGGGGCCGGTCCCAGTCGGTCGCCCGCTCGGCACTGATCTCGGGCTCGTTCGTGTCGGTGTCGACGATCAGCTCGAAGTACTGGGCCTGGTCGTTGCTCTGTGTCCGGGAGGTGATCTTCGCCGGCTTGCCGCTCGTGAGCTGGGCGTACAGCACGGCTGCGGAGATCCCGATACCTTGCTGGCCGCGGGTGTTCTTGACTGCTAGAGCACCGTCGTTTGCGACGACGAAGTTCTCGTCTGCCCCGGTTGCCCCGGGGACCGAGATGTCGTAGACGTACTCGGGGGGCTCGGTTTCGGTCACGTCTGTTACCGGCAGGAGACACATGTCGGTCTCGGTCAGCCCCTGCAGCTGCTCGATCGTCTCCCAGAGCTCACGCAGCCGGTTGGTCGGCTCGCCACTCTCGAGAAGTCCCATCTCGGCCATGTTGGCCGCGTACCGCGACTCTTGGGGCGGTATCGCCTCGCCGTCGAGGACCCGCTCGATCAGCTCTCGATACGCCTCGGCGTGCTCGACGGAGGCCCCGACGCCGGCGCCGTACAACAGTCCCGGAATCGAGTCCGGGACGGTCTCGGCGTCCGTCTCCCCGACCCGCACCTCCGCTAAGAGCGCGGTCGGGACCCGCTTGTACCGTTGCTCGCCGGGGTCACCCGGCTGATCGAACGCCTCGAACAGCGTCGCGTCGGCGCCGTACACGCTCGTCCGGTACCGGGTCTGCTTCCCGTCGCCGTACCCGCCGGCCGATTCAAGCGTCTCCGTGCTCGCGAGCACGCCCTGCGTGTTCCACAGCACCGACAGCTGTCTCGCCAGCCGCTCGCTCACCGTGCTGTGTGAGAGCTGGTTGCTCGGGTGCGCGTCGGAGCCGTCCCCCTCGTAGACCGCCCGCAGGAACTGACGCTGGTGCCGCGGGGAGACCTCGAAGACGAACTCGGGGACCTGCTTGTCGGCGGCCTCGGCGCCACAGGCCTGTTTCAGGAACATGATCAGCGGCGATCCGAACAGCTTCACCCGCGTCGAGTTACGCTCGCGCTCGACGGTCGTCGTCGATCCGCCGGCTGCGACGGCGGCCCGTTCGGCAGTCTCGACGAGGTCCGTCTCGTGGCTCCCGAAGGTTAGCCCGGCCTGACGGGCCCCGGCGTGGCCCTCCGCGACGTAGTAGCCGAGCAGCTCCATCAGCTCCTCCGTGACCGGCAGGGAAACTGGGATCTTGGTCTGCTCGCCGCCGACCCGGTAGCTGCGAAGAACGCAGGACTGTTCGGCTGCGATCTCCGCCCAGCCGAGCTTTCGGACCGTCTCGGCCGGCAGGAACCCCTTCTCGAGGTAGTTCGACTCGAGGCTATCTTTCAGGATCTCGACGCCGTTGTACCGGTAGTAGGTCCGCTTCCGGCTGCTCCCGGGGTCGGGACGTTTCCGGACGGTCTCGCCGTCCCTGATGCGCTCGAGCAGCGTCCGATCGAACCCGTAGACGTACAGCCGCCGGTCGGCCAGCTCCGCGGTGGGCAACCGCTCGAGCAGGTTGATCTCCGTGATGGGCTCCTCGGGGCCCGGCAACGACCGCGGCGCGAGCAGCCAGTCGCCGGCCGCGAGGTCGCGGACCGCGATCTCTTTGGTTTCTCCGCGCGCGGTCACCGAGAAGACGCTGTGGTCGCCGGTCACCTCGACGGTCCGGTTTTTCTCGGTCGTGATCTCGTAGGTCGCGCCGTCGGTCTCGTGGCGCGTGACCTGGGTCACCGGCTGCCAGGTCAGTTCGTGGGTCTCGCGGTTGAACGAAGGCGCCTCGATATCCCCGGGGATCCGACCGGTTGCCGGGCCATCCTGTGGCAAAAAGGCGTCCGCCAGCCGACCGATCGGGATCGTCTCGACGGTTCCGTCCCGGCGAACGAGGATCTCCTGGTCCGGCGTGAGCGACTGCTCCCGGGTGTGGAATCGGGAGCCGTACAGCAGTTTTCCGAAGATCTTCGGGATCTGTTCTTTCGTGATCCCTGGCCCGTTGTCCTCGATGATGACGGTGTAGTAATCCCGATCTTTCTGGATCTCGACGTAAATATCCGGGAGAATACCCGCCTCCTCTGCAGCATCGAGGCTGTTGTGACACGCAAGCGGCGACGTACCGGCCATGAAGTTCTCGTCGCCGGGCACGGAGACGTCGTACACCCACTCGCGGTCGTACTCGATCCGTTCAACGGAGTCGACCGGAAGCGCGGTCAGGTCGCTCTCCGCGATCGCCCGTCCGTTGCCGGTGAACTGGAGGGACCCACCGTCGGCGAGTGCCAACGCGTGCTCAGTATCGACCCGATCCTGCCGTCCGTCAAGGTTGTAGGCGAGTTTCGCGTCCTCGACGCTCGACACTACCTCGTCGGCCGGAAGCCGTCTTCGTGACACCGACGACTGGCTCGTGTGCACGTACAACTTGTGGGAGTCGCCAAACTCGATCGGGCGTCCCTGGATCGTCCGCGTTCCGGCTTCGACCCGCTCGTGTGTTGCGTCGTACCCGATGGATGAGAGGAGATACTGAAATCCGGACGACAGCCGGTCCGATGATGTCGAGAGTACGATCCGATCTTCCGGGATGTCGTCGATATCACCCTCCTGTTCGAGCGTCTCAATGACCGATTCCGTGGGATACCCGTCACCGGCTGCGTATCCCATCAGGAATCGCTCACGAAGCTCCCGAGGGAAGTCGAAGACGTATCTCGGAACACGTTTTTCCGACGCCCCCGTCCCGGCGTCGAACACCTCCTCGAACAGGACCCCGACGATTTTCGACGGGATCGTCACGTTCGTGGCAGTCTCGTGAGCGGCGACCGTCGACGGGGACACGTCGAACACCGACCGTACCAGCCGTTCGGAACGGGCGATCAGAGCAGACTCGTGGGTGCCGAGCGAGAGATATACCTTCTCGTGGTCCCCGCCCGTGACACAGCCCTCCGCCGCGTACACGCCGAGGAGTTCAGCCAGCTGTTCGTCGACCGGGACGACCGCTGGAACGTTGTTTTGGCCGTACCGGTAGCCGATCTCACAGTCCCGGTACGCCTCCGGGTCGAGATCGAGTTTCCGAACGATGTTGAACGGGAGGCGGTCGCACTTCCGGAAATCGTTCATCCGGTACTGCGCGTCCACCTGTCGGCGGATCGCATCGTAATGCTCGTCAATCAGCTGCTCGACGCCGTAGAGCCCGATGGCCTCCGTTCGATCCGGCGAGAGCTGTGCCAGTTCGGACACGAAGTCGAGCCGGTCGACGTTCGCTCCGCTCCATGCAGTGTCCGGAAGAACGACGTAGTCGTCCTCGTCGATGTCGCTCGTCTCGACAGAGACGACCTCGCCGTCCCGAAGCACGAACACGCTATGATAGTCCGTCAGTTCGACCTCTCGGCCCCCCTCGACGGTGATACGAAAGATATCGCTGTTGACCCGGTGTCTGAACACGCTGCTGATTCGCTGGAAGTCGACATCGTACGCGTCGTCGAAGGAGAGTGCCTCCAGCCCGTCGACTCTGAGCTTCTCGAGGTCACCGCCGCGCTTCGTGACCACGGCCTCGCGGTTGTCCTCGATCAGTTCGTCGACTGCCTCACCGATCGGTCGATGGATCGTCTCGTCGCCGTCGCGGTAGACAAACGGCGTCGACCACGTGAGCGAGTTGTCCACGCCCTCTTTAACAGCGGTCACCAGCCCCCGGGCACCCGAGTCGAACCCGAGCATGTGCCGGTTCTTCTCGAAGAACTCGGCGATGGAGATCGAGCGCTGGCTCTCGGCCAGCTCCTCGGCGATTCCCTCCTCGCCGCCGAGGCGCGACTGGTAAGAAGTCATCTTGTAACGGTGCTACCGGACCCGGGTATAAATGTTGCCTGCAACCACGGCGAAAGTGGTGCCCGCCTGCGACCGCGGCCTCGCCGAAGCCGCACCGACGGTCCCGACTTCCCGGTCGTGAAGGGAACAAAACGGTTAACGGCCGGTCGGACAATCCCGAGTCATGGAGCTGTACTTCTGTGGCTCGATCCGCGGCGGGCGCGACGACGCCGACCTGTACGCCGAGCTGATCAAGGAGCTGTCGACCCACGGGACGGTCCTGACAGAACACGTCGGCGCCGCCGAACCCGAGGAGGATCTCGACGACGACGAGATTCACGACCGGGACGTCGAGTGGCTCGGGGCCGCAGACGCCGTCGTCGCCGAGGTCACCACGCCGAGTCTCGGCGTCGGCTACGAGCTCGGCCGAGCCGTCGCGGCCGGGACGCCAACGCTCGCGCTTTACCGCCCGACCGGCGAACACGAGCTCTCGGCGATGACCCGGGGGGCCGACGACATCGAAGTCGTCGAGTACACCGATCTCGCCGTCGCCGCCGACGCGATGGCCGACTTTCTCTCGTAGCCGTCGGAGATTCCGTGTCTCGTAGCCGTTGAAGATCCCGTGTAGAGATTGCCCGCGCACACGCGTGCGTGAGCTTTAAAACCAGTGGGGAGCTAACTGACGTATACGATTTTTATGAGCGACAAAGCGGAGTACGGCGCTGAGCAGATACAAGTTCTCGAAGGGCTACAGGCGGTCCGCAAGCGCCCGGCGATGTACATCGGGTCGACCGACCAGCAGGGCCTGCACCACCTCGTCTACGAGGTCGTCGACAACGCGATCGACGAGGCCCTGGCCGGGCACTGCACCGCGATCGATGTCCGGATCCACGAGGACGGCTCGGTGTCGGTGACAGACGACGGCCGCGGGATTCCGGTCGACACGCATCACAAGCACGACCGGCCGGCCGTCGAGGTGATCATGACGGTATTACACGCCGGCGGCAAGTTCGACAACAAGTCTTACCAGGTCTCCGGCGGCCTCCACGGGGTCGGCGTCTCGGTGGTCAACGCTCTCTCGAAGCGTCTCACAGTCGAAGTCGCTCGGGACGGCGCGGTCTGGCAGGAGAGCTTTGAGCGCGGCGAGCCGGGCGGACTCGAGCGGGTCCGCGAGCTCGACTCCGAGGGGGAGACGGGCACGACGATCCGGTTCTGGCCCGACGAGGAGATCTTCGAGACGACCGAGCTGTCTTTCGAAACCCTTGAGTCGCGGCTCCGGGAGCTCGCCTTTCTCAACTCCGGGGTCGAGATCTCACTGACCGACGACCGGGTCGACCGGCGCGAGGAGTTTCGCTACGAGGGCGGACTCCGGGAGTTCGTCGCCTATCTCAACGAGGCGAAGACGGCGCTGCACGAGGACGTCTGCTATCTCGAGGACAGCGCCGAGATCGACGCCGGCGTCGTCCGGGTCGAGGCGGCGCTGCAGGCCACCGACGAGCTGCAGGGCTCGCTGCACGCGTTCGCGAACAATATAAGCACCCGCGAGGGCGGCACGCACCTCACCGGATTCAAGACGGCACTCACCCGGCTGGTCAACGAGTACGCCACCGAGCATGGCCTGCTGAAAGACCTCGACGACACGCTCAAAGGCGAGGATGTCCGGGAGGGGCTGACGGCGGTGCTCTCGGTCAAACACCCCGATCCGCAGTTCGAGGGCCAGACAAAGACCAAGCTCGGTAACAGCGAGGTCCGCGGGATCGTCGAGTCGGCGGTCCACGAGCACCTCGGGACCTACTTCGAGGAACACCCCGATACGGCCGCGGCGATCGCAAACAAGGCAGTCGAGGCCGCCCGGGCCCGCAAGGCCGCCCGGAAGGCCGAACAGCTCACCCGCCGGAAGAGCGCGCTCGACTCTGCGGCCCTGCCCGGGAAGCTCGCGGACTGTCAAACGCGGGATCCGAGCGAGGCGGAGCTGTTCATCACGGAGGGCGACAGCGCCGGGGGCAGCGCGAAACAGGGCCGGGATCCCTCGTTTCAGGCGGTGCTCCCGATCCGGGGGAAGATCCTCAACGTGGAGAAACACCGGCTCGACCGCGTGCTCGAAAACAACGAGATCCGCAATCTGATCACGGCGCTTGGAACCGGCATCGGCGACGAGTTCGACATCGACGCGCTTCGGTACGAGTCGATCTACCTGCTCGTCGACGCCGACATCGACGGCGCGCACATCCGGACGCTTCTCCTAACTTTCTTTTACCGGCACATGCGGCCGCTGCTCGAGCGCGGGCACGTCTACGCGACCCAGCCGCCGCTGTACCGGGTCCGGTATCGCGGGGAGACCTACGACGCGATGACCGAACAGGAACGCGACCGGATCGTCGCGGAGGTCTGTGACGGCAACCCTACCCAAGTCCAGCGGTTCAAGGGACTCGGCGAAATGAACCCCGAACAGCTCTGGGAGACGACGATGAACCCCGAGACGAGACGGCTCAAGCGCATCACGGTCGAGGACGCCGCCGCCGCGGACAAGATGTTCTCGGTGCTGATGGGCGACGCCGTCGAGCCCCGCAAGGAGTTCATCAAAGACCACGCCCCCGAGGCAGACTGGATCGACATCTAATAGATGAGCTCTGATCACCCAGACTCGGAAGACTCCGAGCACGACCCGACAGCCGTCCAGGCGCCCGCAGCAAACGTCGAGCGGGTCCGCATCGAGGACGAGATGGAGCAGAGTTACATCGACTACGCGATGAGCGTCATCGCCGGGCGGGCGCTGCCCGACGCTCGGGACGGACTCAAGCCGGTCCACCGGCGGATCCTGTACGCCATGTCGGAGATGGGCGTCACCGCGGGCTCGAGCCACCGCAAGTCCTCCTCGATCGTCGGCGAGACGATGGGCGATTACCACCCCCACGGCGACTCGGCGATCTACGACACCCTGGTCCGGATGGCCCAAGACTTCTCCCTGCGGTATCCACTGGTCGACGGCCAGGGCAACTTCGGATCGATGGACGACGACCCCGCGGCGGCGATGCGGTACACCGAGGCCCGGATGGCGCCGATCGCAGAGGAGCTGCTCGCGGACATCGAGAAAGACACCGTCGATTTTCAGTCCAACTACGACGACCGCCTCGAGGAGCCCGAGGTGCTGCCGGCGAAGCTGCCGAACCTGCTGTTGAACGGCTCCTCGGGGATCGCCGTCGGGATGAGCACGAACGTCCCGCCGCACAACCTTGGGGAGATCGTCGACGCCGTGATCCACCTGATCGAGGATCCGGACTGTTCGATCGCCGACCTAATGGACCACGTCAAAGGGCCGGACTTCCCGACCGGCGGGACGATCGTCGGGACCGAGGCGATCCACTCGGCCTACGCCACCGGGCGGGGTCGGATCCGGATGCGCGCGGACTACCGCGTCGAGGACGACCGCATCGTCGTGACCGAGCTGCCCTACCAGACCAACAAGGCCCGACTGGTCGAGCGCATCGCCGAGGACATCAACGAGGGGACAATTGAGGGCATCTCGGACCTGCGCGACGAGTCCGACCGCAACGGGGTTCGGGTCGTCTTCGATCTCAAGCGCGGCGCGAACCCGGATGTCGTCGAGAACCAGCTGCTCGAGAGTCACCTCGAGGCGACCTTCGGGGTCATCAACCTGGCGCTGATCGACGGCCAGCCCGAGCTGCTGACGCTCAAAGAGACCCTCGAGGCCTACCTCGCCCACCGCAAGGAGGTCGTCCGGCGGCGCTCGGAGCACGATCTTGCCGAGGCCCAGGACCGGGCGCACATCCTCGAGGGCCGTCTCGAGGCCGTCGAGAACGCCGAGGCGATCGTGACCCTGATCACCGAATCCGCCGACCGCGACCAGGCGCGGGCGGCCCTGACCGGCGAGCGCGATCCAGCCGCGGTCCTCGAAGCTGACATCGATGTCGAGCCGGCCCTGGCGGAGGGATTCGAGTTTTCGACCGAGCAGGCCGATCACATCCTCCGGATGCAGCTGGGGTCGCTCACCTCGATGGAGGCCGGCGAGATCCACGAAGAGTACGAACAGGTCACCGAGCGCATCGAGTATCTCGAGTCAGTGCTCGCCTCGGAGAGCAAACTCGAGGGAGTGATCAAAGACGAGCTGCGCGAGCTCAAAGACGAGTACGGCGACGAGCGCCGGACGACGATCACCGAGGCCGACGGTCAAGTCACACACGAGGACCTGATCCCCGAGGAGGATGTCCTCGTGGTGCTCACCGAACATGATTACATCAAGCGCATGCCCGTCGAGACCTTCGACCCCCAGCACCGCGGTGGCAAGGGGATCATCGGGGCCGACCCGAAGTCTGGCGACCGCGTCTCGCAGGTGTTCCGGGCGAACACCCACGCGTACCTGCTCTGTTTCACCACCGCCGGCCGGGTCTACCGGCTGAAGACCTACGAGATTCCCGAGATGTCCCGCCAGGCCCGGGGCAAGTCAGCGGTCAACGTCCTCGATCTCGACGACGGCGAGGAACTGGCCGGGGTGGTGGCCACCGACGCCTTCGACGAGGACGCCTACATCACGACCGTCTCCAGGAACGGCTACGTGAAACGGACCCGCGCCACGGAGTTTCAGAACGTCCACGCCGGCGGGATCATCGCAGCCGGGGTCCCGGAAGACGACGCGATCGCCGACGTGACAATCACCGACGGCAAGAGCGATCTAGTGCTCGCGACCGCAGCGGGCATGACGATCCGGTTCGACGAGACCGATGCTCGCGCGATGGGTCGGACTGCCCGGGGCGTACGAGGAATCGACCTGGAGGGCGAGGACCGGGTCGTCGCGGCGGTGGCGGCCGACGACGTCGGGGACCGCGCGCTGTTGACGGTCACGAGACGCGGCTACGGCAAGCGCACGCCCCTCTCGGAGTACCGGCCCCAATCCCGGTACGGGAAGGGGCTGGTCGACATCGAGACCGGCGATCGCAACGGACCGGTCCGGGCGGCGACGGCCGTCGCCGAGGACGATCATATCGTCGTGATGAGCACGCAGGGGCAAATTATGCGCGCGCCGGTCGCGGAGATCTCGACGGTCGGACGCAACACAAAAGGCGTCGTCGTCATGCGCCTCGAGGACGACGACGAGGTCGCGAGTCTCACCGTCATGCCCGGCGACGACGCGTAGCCGGCAGGCGCCGCGGCTCAGTTCGAGTCCTGGACGGTCACAAGACTGTGTCCCCGAGCGCGCTCGCGGCGAGTTCGACGGCCAGCCCGCCGGTCGTGTTGTGTTCGTCGATGATCGGGTTTACCTCGACGAGTTCGACTGATGATAGTAGCTCCTGGGCCTCGGTGTCGATCACCTCCATCGCGGCGTGGCTCTCGCGGTAGGTAAGTCCACCCCGGACCGGCGTCCCAACCCCCGGCGCCTCGGTGGGATCGACCGCGTCGAGATCGAGACTCAGATGGACCTGTTCGACCCCGTCGGTCGCGACATCGACGGCCTCTCGTGTCACGCTCGTGATTCCGCGCCGGTCGATGTCGCTCATCGTGTAGACGCTGACCTCGCTGTCGCTGAGCGCCCGGCGCTCCTGGTCGTCGAGCGATCGGAGCCCGACAATCGCGACGTTGGCGGGGTCGACCGCCGGCGCATGAGCCCACTCAATCTCCGCGAACGGTCCCTCACCGAGGATCGCCGCCAAGGGCATCCCGTGGACGTTCCCGCTCGGGGACGTGAGCGGCGTGTTGTAATCACCGTGGGCGTCGATCCAGAGCAGCCCGGTCGGGCGGTCGGCCGCACCCGCGACGGTGCCGATCGCGACCGCGTGGTCGCCCCCGAGCACCACCGGCAGGTCGCCGTCGGCCCTTGCGGCCCGGACCCGGTCTGCGAGCCGGCCGCAGGTCGCCTCGATCGCCGACAGGTACTTCGCCGACCCCTCGCCGCCGTCAGAGGGATCGCGCTGTTCGGCCCGGGGGACGGCGATGTCGCCGTCGTCGGTGCAGGTCCACCCGATCCGCTCGAGTTCGTCCGCGAGCCCGCCGTACCGGACCGCCGACGGGCCCATGTCGACGCCACGTCGGTCCGCACCCAGGTCCATCGGCACGCCGATTATTCGCACGGTCTCCATACGGGAACTGACGACCCCAGATCAAAGGCTCTTCTCAACTCGGCGGTCCGCTCGACCGAGACGATCTTCGGGACTCCTGGAACGCCCCCGGGGCCCGGACCGGCGTCCCCGACTCGACGGCCCCGGACGGTGATCGGTTCGATTTCCCGCGGCGGCCTCGCCGAGTTCCGGGACCGCGGCGGTTTTTTGCGCCGGCCACAACCGACGCTTATGACAGAGGAGACGGTGTATTATCTCATCAGCGATCTCCACATCGGCGGCGACGAGCAGCTCGAACACGTCGATTTTATGGACGAACTGCTCGGGCTGCTCGATCGACTCGAGTCGGAGGGCACGGCGGAGCGGATCATAAACGGCGACGCGTTCGGACTCTGGGAGTTCACCGAAATCGACGGGCCCGCGAAGTTCGATGCGTTGCTCGAGCGGTACCCCGAGCTGTTCGAGCAGCTCCGGGCGACCGGCGAGTCGGTGCAAA
>CAYREK010000033.1:0-16674 GCA_964423305.1 uncultured Halobacteriales archaeon
GAACCGGCGGACCCCTACGGGACAGCGTCCTAAGCGCTGCACCTTTGGCCTGGCTTGGTTACCCGCGCACACCGGCTCGTTCGACAACGGCGGACAAGAGCGCTTCGCTCCCGGGTAGTGTTTATATTCGCTCGCCGATAACGTGTTATCATGTATCGTGCGCGCGACGAGCGGGACAACGCCGAGTGGTTGGGTGACCTGGAGGCCGCCGCAGACCGGTTAGAGCTCGGTCCGGAGGCACGCTCGTGTGCGCGGGACGCGTTCCTCTCGGGTGTACCGGAGTCGGACCGCTCGAAACCGGCAGCTATCGGGGCCGCGCTGTACGTCGGGAGCCTGGTGACCGGTGACCAGCGTACACAGGGGGCGGTTGCCGACGCCGTCGGGGTCTCCCGACTCGCCATCCAGGGGCGCTGGAAGGGGCTACTGGGGGAGGCGGGGCTCGAAGCGCCGGAGTGGTAGCTACTCGGCGTCGGCGACCCGGCCGTCGCGGTCCGGGGTGAGGTTGCCGTGTTCGTCGATCTCGCCACGAACGATACGGGTCGAGGAGAGCATGTCGCCGTCCTCCGCGTGGACAGACTCGACCACCTCGAGCCGAAGCGGCTCCCGACCCTGCTCCCGGCGGAGTTCGTTGATGCGTTTGCCACCGGTTCTGGTCTCCGGCGAGACAACGAGTGTGTCGAACACCGGTTCCGTCGCGATACCCGTGGGCGACTCCAGTTTGCGAACAGTGACCGTGCGGTCGTACCGGTCGGTGTAGGTCGACAGCTCGCTCACGAGTTCGCGCCGACGGACCTCGTACGGCCGTATCGGTCGGTTCTCGTCTCGGGTACGGGACGCGAGGTCGGTGCTTGTCAGTCCGACTGTTAGGTCACCGAGTGTGAACGCGCGGTCGAACAGCGCGCGGTGCCCATCGTGAACCGGGTCGAATGTCCCACCCAGCGCGACGTTCATGCCCGCTGTGACGGCACTGGGACGGAAATGTACTTCGAACCAGTCACTCGTCGCCGGTCCCGTCGTGTCCGTCCGCGGTCTCACCGTTGCCGTTTGGCCGCCTCTCGTGTTCCTCCCTGACGGTGATGGTCACCGGGTCGCTGTCGTCGCTGTCACCCTCCAGATACGTATCGAGATTGAACACGGTGTTGAGTTGTCTCTGAACCTCGTTGACCCTCTCCGAGACCAGCTCACTCGGTGGGAGCGCACTGTACTCGTAGGGGTTGTTGCCGGCGCCGTCGCTCTGGCGTTTGGTCCGTGTCACCTGTCCGTCCTCGTGGAGTTCGGCCAGCGCCTCCCGTACCGTGCTGGGGTACAGTCCGGTTCCCGTTGCGACTTCCTCGCTCGTACTCTCGGGAGTCTCGCAGAGATAGACGTAGATGCGAGCCCGTGTCTCTGTGTCGAGAATCCACGACAGCAGGTCGATGACGTTCTCGTCGAACTGCTCGCGTGCCCGGTCTGCCTCCTGTTCGAGTCGTCCACGCACGTCGGGCCCCGTCTCGACTCCGAGACTACCCGAGTCCGCGTTTTCCTCGTCGTCTTCGGGGGTATCGTCGGCAGACATTGTCCTAGCAAAAGCAACGTGACAAGCTGATAAAAACCTTGGCTCGGGCGTGTCGCAGTCGGCACGCTCTTTGCTCCCCGTCGACGAACTGAGGCATGGACGCGCTGTCAGGTCTCCGCCTGCGCGACCGGGCGGTCGTTCTCGACGACCTGCTGGTGCTCGCGGACCTGCACGTCGGAAAGGCGGCCGCGGCAAACGTCCAGGTGCCGGTCGGTGCCGGCGCGGATATGGTCGACCGTGTCGAGACACTGTGTGAACAGTTCGACCCCGAGACGGTGGTTCTGGCCGGTGACCTGTTGCACTCCTTCGAGACGGTTCCACACCTCGTCGAGGAGACACTCGACGGCCTCCGAGACGCCGTAGACGCCGCCGGTGCGTCGGTGGTCGTCACCCCCGGGAACCACGACACGATGCTCGACGTGGTCTGGGGCGGCGTGACGACCCCCGAACACCGTGTCGACGACACCGTTGTCTGCCACGGCCACGTCGAACCTGCGGCCGACGCCGAGCGGTACATAATCGGTCACGACCACCCGACGATCACAATCGAGGGTCACACGCGACCCTGTTATCTCGCCGGCGACGGCGTCTACCGCGGGGCAGACCTGCTCGTCGTCCCGTCGTTCAACCGACTCGTATCCGGCGTCGAAATAAACGAGATGACCGCCGGCGACTTTCTCTCCCCGCTGGTCCAGAACGCCGACGCGCTCGCGCCGCTCGTGCGGGACACGGACCGCGACGAAACGCTCGGGTTTCCGCCACTCGGCGAGTTCCGACACCGGCTCTGAACAACCGCGACACCGCAGAAGCTAACCCTCACCCAGACGAATCAGACGCATGGACGAGCAACTCCGCGACCCGGCAGTAACGGCCGTCGAGCAGTGTCTGGCGCTCGAAGCAGACGAGTCATTCGTGGCTGTCACGGACAGGAAACGCGAACACATCGCCGAGGCGCTGTACGAGGTGGCGAGCGAGATTACCGACGACGTGACACTGGTCCGGTACCCGCCGGGGCCCGAACACGGTGCGGAACCACCGGCACCGGTCGCCGCGGCGATGGCTGGTGCCGATGTCGTACTCGTGCCGACCACGAAGAGCCTGAGCCACACGACCGCCCGGGCGGAGGCGACTGCGAACGGTGCCCGCGCTGCGACGCTCCCGGGCATCACCGAGACGGTGTTCCTCACCGGGCTAAACGCGGACTACGAACAGATCGCGGCGGCCTGTGAGGGGGTTCTCGCCCAGGTTGGCGACGCCGAGGAGCTCCGGGTCACCTCACCACAGGGAACCGATATCACACTCCGGCCGGGTGACCGCGACTGGCTGCCCGACACCGGTATCGTCCACGAACCGGGTGACTTCTCCAATCTCCCGGCGGGCGAGGTGTTCATCAGCCCCGAGACTGCCGACGGTCGGGTCGTCGTCGACGGCACGATGCGCCCACACGGCCGACTCGACGACCGTCAGGTCGCGTTCACCGTCGAAAACGGCCGTGTCACCGATATCGAGGACGAAGCCGTGAGCGAGGCGGTCGCCGACGCCGCAGACCGGGCCGGCGACGACGTCTACAACCTCGCCGAACTGGGTATCGGTACCAACGTCGCCGTAACCGAACTGGTCGGGTCGGTGCTGCTCGACGAGAAAGCCGGCGGCACGGTCCACGTGGCAATCGGTGACGACCACGCCATCGGCGGCGACGTCGCCGTTCCGATCCACCTCGACGGGATTCTGACCGAACCGACGGTGTACGCCGACGGCACGGAACTCGATCTACCCCAGCCCTGAGCCGCCGGTTCCCCCCCGTGCGGTCGGGCCAACCGGTGTCGGCCGGGCCGTTTGGACCCTCGCGTGAGAGTCTGTGCGCGACTCGGCGACAGCCGGCCCGGTCCACGGGCAGTGGATGCTCGTCATACCCCGGGGTTTATCTATCAGAACCGGACCAGGGCTGTTCATGCTCAGGAACCTGTGGCACAACGAGCGTGGGATCGAGGGGCTCCCGATCCGGCTGGTGATCGCACTCGTTGTCGGTATCGCCTGTCTGTCGGTCATGATGAACGTCATCGGTGGGTTCGACGGTCTCGGGTCGACGGAGCTCGACACCGACCCGCAACCGGAGATCGTGGAAGCCGGAGAGACGGTCGGTGTCGAGGTGACGGTGCTCGACCCCGGCGGCGACCCGGTCCAGAACGCGACGGTCGTGGCAACCGGCGACTCGGCCCAGCTAAACGGTATTCGGACGGTGGACACAGACGAGAACGGCACGGCGACGTTCGAGAACGTGACCCCGGAACTGCAGCCAAACCAGGACCGCGGAACGATCGAACTCTCGATCAGGCCGCCCAGTGACGGCGACTACACCGACGACCGCGGGAACACGGGGATACTGGTGATC
The DNA here is from genome assembly GCA_964423305.1 of uncultured Halobacteriales archaeon. GTDB lineage: Archaea > Halobacteriota > Halobacteria > Halobacteriales > Haloarculaceae > Halovenus. The sequence goes on from CAYREK010000033.1 coordinate 3,948, forward strand.
GACAGTTGACCCACTCTACCGGCTGTGACGGCTTACTCTGTCCACGAAACGGGGGCTCGACGCAGCTAGCCACCTCCGGGATCGGTGGACCGACACGGCCAGAAGTCGGTGCGTATAGGTGAGTGCGACTCGTACGGCCGTCCATGACAGAGCAGACACACGACGACGACGCGACAGCAGAATCGGACGCGGTGAAACTCTCGCTGGTCGGCGGGTTCGTCGGTACCGTCGTCGGCTCGTACCGCGGGCGTGCCGGTGCAGTCGTCGGTGGACTCGTCGGCGGGACCCTCGGCTACCTCGCCGGTACGACGGCCGACACCCGAGTCGAGACGGCCGAGGACCCCGTCGTGGTCACCGTCGAGGACGCCGACGACACCGACGCACAGACCGAGTGACCAACGGATACGTGCGTAGGCCGCGCTCGACGAGCGAAAGACCGTCGATGGTCGGCGGGCGAGGACTCGAGATACCGGGGGTAGAGAACAGAGCCGGGAGGCACAGTCCACGATGTATCACGGCAGTATCAGACCGCGGAGAACCGACCCGAGTTGTGTTCGCCTTGGGCGCCGGGGAGTTTTCACACTCACGAACCCCGGGGACGGAACACGCTCTTCGAACCGACTCGACGCCTCGACCGGCCCCGTCGGTCGGGGCTAATGCTCGTCGGGTGAACACAGGTCACCGCTCTCAGTAGGTGTCGATATCGACGCCGACCGAGCAGACGTACTCGCCGGAGGCGACCTGCGGGAGCCGACGGGTGCGCCAGAGGATGCCGTCCGAGTCTGCGGTGACAGTCGCCTCCGTCGCGCCGAACGCGTCGGTGACGGTGTACAGTGTTTCGCCGACGCTGACCCGCTGACCGAGGTCGGCCTCGAAGTCGACCAGCCCGCCGGTGGGAGCCCCGTACTGGTCGAACCCGGTGCTGCGGGTCTGAGTGCGTGTACGGACACGACCGGGCAGGAGGCCGTAGTACTCGAGAACGTTGAACACGCCGTCGACCCCGGCCTCCACGCTCGCGGGGTCGAGTCCGACCGACCCACCGAGCTCCGGGTCGATGGTCGGGATACCCTCGTCGGGCGCGGCCCGGGCGAGCTGTCCGTCGGGTCCCTTCTGGTCGAACACGAACCCGCAGTCGAACACCTTCGCGAGCTCGAGACACTCCTCGTGTAGCGAGTGGTGGCGGCCACACCGCACCCGAACCTCCTCGATCATCCGCGAGGTAGACCCCTGGTGGAGGTCGACCACCAGGTCTGCCTCGCTCGCTGCCTCGAAGGTGGCGTTGGCGATACGTTCGGTCGACGTACCCTCCGGTTCGCCGGGGTAGGTACGGTTGAGCTTCGTGTTGTCGACCGGGCTGCGGTGTTCGTTCGCCTGAAACGCAAAGTAATTGGCGATGGCGACGATCAACACCGTCCCAGAGAGCTCTGTCGGGTCGAGCTGTGGGGCGACCCGACGGACGACCCCCAACCCGTTGAGCTCGTCACCGTCGCTGACTGCCTGGATGTAGACCGTCTTTCCTGCCTGCTGTCCATTTATCACTGCAACCGGGAGTGTGACCGGTCGCCCGTCGCGGTCGCGACCGACCTCCAGCCGTCCGGTATCTCTCTCACCCGGGGCGGCGCTCGCCGTGCCGAGACTTCTCATTGTCCGTACTGGGCGGCCCCACGGTCTTTAGGTGTTCGATTGTCCGGCAGTGGTTGGTGGGCAGACCACGATACAGTCGCCAGGCGACAGCCCGAAGTGGTGTCGACCCGACCTTCCTGTATGGATTCACAGTCCAGCGCCGACCCCGGAGCGGTCGAGACACGGGTGCCCGGACCCGACCACCCGGTGCTGGTCGACGCCATGCTCGGTACACTGGTCACGTACCTCCGGATGTGTGGCTACGACGCGGCGTTCACACTCGAACGCGGACTCGACGAGGACGCGGCGATCCGTGCGACGGCCCGGGCGGAGACACGAACAGTTCTGACTCGCGACCGGGAGCTCGCCGCGCGAGCAGACGACGCGGTGTTGCTCGAGACACGGGAGACCGACGAACAGTTGGCCGAACTCGCAGCCGCCGGGTTCGAACTCGAACTGCCGGCGGAGCCACGGCGGTGTGGCAACTGCAATGGCCGCCTGGCACCGGTCGCGGCGACGGAGACGACCGCGGCGTACGCACCTGAGCCCGGTGAGACCGACGTCTGGCGGTGTCGGGACTGTACACAGCTGTTCTGGAGGGGCAGTCACTGGGCAGCCGTGGCCGAGCGACTCGCAGGACATTAGGTGAGTGCCGCACAACGGTGCAGTATGTCGACAATGGAGCGAAACTCCGTTCGGGACCTCTACGAGACGTACCGCGAGGGCGAGATGCTGACGATGCTGACGGCATACGACGCGCCGATCGCCACACAGGTCGACGCCGGCGGTGTCGATATGATCTTGGTCGGCGACTCGGCGGCGGACAACCACCTCGGCCACGACGACACGCTGCCGCTGACGATGGCCGAGGCGCTCTCGAACACCGCCGCCGTCGACCGTGCCGTCGACGAAGCGATGGTCGTCGGTGACATGCCGTTTGGCTCGTACGGCGCGTCGATGGAACAGTCCGTCGAGAACGCCACCCGATTCATGAAAGAGGCCGGTGCGGACGCGGTCAAACTCGAGACTGCCCCACACGGTCAGACGACGATCGACATCATCGACCGACTGACGGAGCTGGGGCTCCCGGTGATGGGTCACGTCGGGTTCACCCCACAGCGGATGCACCAGATAGGTGGCCCGTACATCCAGGGTCGGGGCCACACGAGCTCCGCCCACGTCGACGCCCTCGTCGAGACTGCCGAGGCACTCGAGGACGCCGGCGCGTTCGGAATCGTGCTCGAGACCGTCACCGAAGAGACCGGCCGACGTGTCACCGACGCTGTCGACGTACCCACGATCGGTATCGGTGCCGGTCGGCACGTCGACGGGCAGGTGCTCGTCACGAACGACCTGTTGGGGCTGGGCGGTGAGGCGTTCAAGCTTTCCAAGCAGTACGCCGACGTCGACTCTGTCGTTCAAGAGGCCGTCGGCGAGTACGTCGAGGAGGTCGAGAACGGCGAGTTCCCCGCCGAGGAGAACGTGTTCGACCCCGTCGAGGAGTGAGACACCAGTCCGTGTGTAGACAGGACAGCTCCGACCCGGCCAGTCGGGGCGGACGGCGAGTCCGAACACGAGTCCGGGGAATCGGACCTGACTGTCGGTCGACCCCGACGAGACCGACCCAGTTTTTACCGCGGGGTGAGGATGTTGTTGTAATGAACGAGGACGTACGCGAGCGCGTCGAGCGTCAGGCCGAGGTCGACGCGCTGTACAACGCGGTGAAACACGAGAGCGAGGCACAAATCGGGGCGATAATGGGACCGCTGCTGGGTGAGAACCCCGCGTTTCGAGAGTACGGCGACGAGATTCCGGGCGTGATTGCACCGGTCGTCGAGCGGGTCAACGGGATGACCCCGGCGGAGCGCCGGAGCCGTCTCGCGGAGCTCGCCCCCGAGCGACTCGCGGAGCTCGACTCCGAGGACGAGGAGGACGAACGGACACTGCCAGAGCTGCCGAGTGTCGAGGCGGAGACGGTTCGGATGCGTGTCGCACCCAACCCGAACGGACCCTGGCACATCGGTCACGCCCGGATGGCCGCCGTCGTCGGTAGCTACACAGAGCGCTACGACGGCTCGTTTGTCTGCCGGTTCGACGACACCGACCCCGAGACGAAGCGGCCGGATCTCGACGCCTACGACGCTATCCTCGACGCCATCGACTACCTCGGGTTCGAACCCGACACCGTGATCCGGGCGAGCGACCGGCTCGAAACCTACTACGAGCACGCCCGGCGGCTGATCGACGCCGGTGGGGCCTACACCTGCTCGTGTCCCGCAGGGGAGTTCTCCGAGCTGAAAAACGCCGGCGAGGCCTGTCCTCACCGCGACAAGCCCGCCGAGCGGACCCACGAGGAGTTCGAGCGGATGATCGCCGGCGAGTACGGCGAGGGCGAGATGGTCCTCCGGGTCCGAACCGACATCAAACACAAAAACCCCGCGCTCCGGGACTGGGTGGCCTTCCGCATCGTCGACCGACCCCACCCCAGGGAGACCGCTGCCGAATACCGGTGCTGGCCGATGTTGGACTTCCAGAGCGGGATCGACGATCACCTGACCGGTGTCACCCACATCATTCGGGGGATCGACCTACAGGACTCCGCGAAGCGCCAGGCGTTCGTCTACGAGTACTTCGGGTGGGCGTACCCGGAGGTGATCCATTGGGGACACGTCCAGGTCGACGAGTACGACCTCCCGCTCTCGACCTCGACGCTAAAAGAGAAAATCGAGGCCGGCGAGCTGGACGGCTGGGACGACCCGCGGGCCCCGACCGTCGCCGCACTCCGGCGCCGCGGGATCCGCGGGCAGGCCGTCGTCGATGCGATGGTCGAGCTTGGGACCTCGACCTCGAACGTCGAGCTGTCGATGTCGAGTGTCTACGCCGCCAACCGCGAGCTGATCGACGACGGGGCCGACCGGCGCTTTCTCGTCCGCGAGGAAACCGTCGAGTGCCCGGTCGACGGCGGGCCGGCGGCCGGAACCCCGCCGGTACACCCCGACCACGACGAGCGGGGCCGACGGGAGATCCCCGTCGACGACCGGGTCGTCCTCGAGCGTGGTGATCTTCCCGCGGTTGGCAAGCGGGTCTGGCTGAAGGGGTTCGGACCGGTCAGGTGGACCGGCGAGCATCTTGTCTACACCGACGACGATCTCTCGGTGACAAGGGAGGGGGTCGATGTCGTCCACTGGGCGCCGGCCTCGGGACCCGGGGTCCGGCTTCGCACGCCCGAGGGTGACGTGACCGGGATCGCCGAGCCCGGGATCGAGAGCTACGAGCCCGGGGACGTGGTGCAGTTCGAGCGGGTTGGATTCGCCCGGATCGACAGCCGCGAGCCGCTCGTGGCGTATTTCGCCCACCGCTGAGTCGAGGGGTGTTTTAGCCGGCGGGCCGTACTACCGCCGTGCGCGAGAGTATCCTCGAGACGATCGGCTCGCCCGTGGTCGCGATCGACGCCCCCGAGGGAACAGAGATCGCCGCCAAAATCGAGTCGTTCAATCCGGGCGGGTCGGCAAAGGATCGGCCGGCTCTGGCGATGGTCGAGGCCGCAGCCGCCGAGGGACGGCTCGACCCGGAGACGACGATTGTCGAGCCCACCAGCGGAAACACTGGCATCGGGCTCGCGATGGTCGGCGCGGCAAAGGGATACGACGTTCACATCGTGATGCCGGCCTCGAAGTCTGTCGAGCGTCGCCGGCTCATGCGGGCCTACGGCGCGACCGTCGAGCTGGTCGAGGGCGATATCGCGGCCGCCCGGGACCGGGCCAACCAGCTCACCGAGGACCCCGAGCACGTGCAGCTGGGCCAGTTCGAGAACCCGGCCAACCCCGAAGCACACTACCGGACGACCGGGCCGGAGATCCTCGAGGCGGTCGACCGGCCGATCGACGCGCTGGTCGCCGGCGTCGGCACGGGCGGAACGATCTCGGGGGTCGGCCGGCGGCTCAGGGAGGCGTACCCGGCGGTAGAAATCGTCGCCGTCGAGCCCGAGACGAGCGCCGTTCTGTCGGGCGAGCCGGCGGGCGAGAATGACTTCCAGGGGATGGGCCCGGGATTCGTCAGCGAGAACACCGACACGTCTCTGCTCGACGGTGTCGAGACGGTCGGGCTCGCGGCCGCCGAGCGGGAGTGTCGCCGGCTGGCCCGCGAGGAGGGGATCCTCGTCGGCCAGTCCTCGGGAGCCTCGGCGATCGGCGCGCGTCGGGTCGCCCGGCGGCTCGCATCGGAACCCTCCGAGCCGCTCGTGGTGACGGTCTTCTGGGACTCCGGCGAGCGGTACCTCTCGGCGGGCACCTTCGAGGAGTGACCCCGACCGCCAACCGGATTGCGGGGGTTCGCGCCCGATTCTGCGGCGATCAGCGATCGAGCGCAACGCGACGCCGTCCTACCGACCGAACTCGGCTTCGGTCACCCGGACGCGCAGGGTCTCCTCGACCGGCCGCAGGTCGTACTCCGGGAGCTCTCCGCTGTCGTCAGAGCGGGCGAGAAACATCGGCTCGACGAGCCGAGGCGGACCGTCGGCGCCGGGATCGGACTCGGCGTCAGATCCGGGTTCACCGTCGGGCTGCACGCCGTATATCTTGAGGAACCGCGCCGAGTCGACGGGCTCGAGCTCGCCGGTCCGGATGGCGGTTGCGACTCCCCTGGAGAGCCACTCTGAGTCGGTGACAGACGGCTCGAGGACGAACGCGTCGGTCGCGAACCGGACGAGATGCCAGTTTAGGTCGTTACACAGCGCGACGGCCGCTCCCAGGCTGACGGTCTCGACGGCCACGCTGTTCGCGAACGGCTCGGCCAGCTCGTAGGCCGCGAGCGCCCGGCGGGAGGTCTCCCGCGAGAGCAGCTCGTAGCGGAGGTTCGTGTCGTCGTCGCCGAGGAGACAGACCCGCGTCACTGCCTCGACTCACGCGGGGGCGACTCAAAGCGATTTCGCCGGTCAGAACGTGTTCAGTTCGCCCTCGATGACCCGGTCGGTAATGTCGGTGACGTTCGCGAGCTCGCGGTCGATCACCGCCGCGAGTTCGTCCTCGATCGCCTCGATGGCGACGCCGTCCTCGGGGATGACCCGGGCGTCTGCAACCTGTGGCTGGTCGATCGGCTCGCCGATCTGGCTGAGCAGCCGAACCTGGAGCTGGCGGACACCGTCGACCTCCGCTGCGGCGGCGCGTGCGAGCTCTGTGCTCAGCAGGTTGTAGATCTTCCCGATGTGGTTGACCGGGTTCTTGCCGCTGGTCGCCTCGAGGCTCATCGGTCGGTTGGGCGTGATCAGCCCGTTCGCACGATTCCCCCGGCCGACCGAGCCGTCGTCGCCCTGTTCGGCGCTCAGGCCGGTCGTCGTCAGGTAGATCGCGCCGGTCTCGTAGTCGTCTGCCGTGTTGACCGAAACCGTCACGGTCCGGTCTGTGACCTCGCTCGCGACCTCCCGGACGTAGGCCTCGACGCCGTCGACGACCGACCGGTAGGCCCCCATGTCGGGGACGTGCTCGTCGACGATCGCCGCGGCGACGGTCACGTCGATCCGGTCGCCCTCGCGTTTGCCCATGACCTTGATGTCCTGGCCGACTGCCGGGTGATCGAGGGCGTACTCGGTGTTGAGCCGGCGTTCGGTCTCCTGGACGATCCGCTCGGTCTCTGTCAAGGGCGCGTGGCCGACGCCGTAGCTCGTGTCGTTTGCCATCGGGACGGCCCCGTCTTCGCCGAACACCTCCTGTAGGTCGCCGCTACCCTCGCCGAGCTTGACATCGACGATCACGTCCGAGCCCACGTCGAGGTGTGGGAACTGCTCGTCGAGATACTCCCGGGCAGTCCGCAGGGCGATCGACTCGGCCGGGATCCGCTGGCCGTTGTACTCCTTGGTCGCCCGTCCGACCACGAGCAGGTAGATCGGCTCGAGCAACTCGCCGCCGCCAAAAGCCGGCGCCGCCGAGCCGGCCACGAGCTGGGTCTCGTCGGTATTAAAGTGTAAGACGGTTCCGAACCGCTCGCGGTAGGTCCGGGCCAGCGCCCGCGAGACCGCCTCGGCCACGCCGTCACAGATCGAATCCGGGTGACCGAGCCCCTTGCGCTCGACGATCTCGATGTGTTGGTCCTCGACCGCTCGCCCGCTCGCGCGCTGGACGTGAATATTGCGAGTAATCATTGGCTGCAGATTTATGACGGGGGCGTCTATATGTTACGAACCGTCGTCGGCAGCGAGCAGTTGACCCAGGTATGAGGTTCGGATCTGCTCGTCGGGGTCTAACTCGAGACGCTCTAAGACATTGACGGCCCGTTCACGGGCGGCCGCGAGGGCCTCGTCGGTCTCGCGGTCGGCCTCGGTCTCGACCTCGACGAACTCGCCGAGCCCCTCGACCCGGTCCAGGACGACCGCACACCCATCCAGGCGGTACCGGTCGCGGGTCTTCCGAACGGTCGCGGTCGGCTCGTATCCAAGCCCCTTGAGAACCGCCGCCAGGGCCTCGGCGTCGTCGACGGCCGTCTCGGCCTCCCGACGGCTCTTCGAGTCCTCGTCAACGAGCGGCCCCTTGTAGGTCAGGAGCGTCCGATCGGATTCGCCCTCGGAGTTAGAGTCCGATTCGAGGGTTTCGACGCGCACCCGCAAAGCCTCGTCGGTCGCCGCGAAGTCCCGGTCGGGGGCCTGGTAGTAGGTGTCTCGCTGTTCGATCCGGCCGGCGTGGCCGGCGTCAGCAGCGTCGAGTCGGTCCCGCACCCCGTCGTGCTCGGCGCGGAGCTTCAGTTCGACCTCGTACATATCACCGCCTCGATTGGGGGACGTAACTGGCTTTCTCCCGAGACGAGAATGATTAATTGTGTTCGTTGTTGCCGCGTAACAATACTTATGTCCGGACGTGCCCTTGTTTGGATATGCGATCCGGTATACAGCGGGGTGATCCGGCGTGACCGAGGACGAACTCGTCTGGCGGATCGCGGGCGGGTCGGGCGACGGCATCGACTCGACCAGCCAGAACTTCGCCAAGGCGCTGTTACGGTCGGGACTGTACGTGTTCACCCACCGGCACTACCCTTCGCGGATCCGTGGCGGACACACCTACGTCGAAGTCCGGGCGAGCGACGAGCCGGTTCGGGCCCGCGGCGACGGGTTCAACTTTTTGCTCGCGCTCGGGGACAGTTTCGCCCGCAATCCAAGCGAGGACGCCTACTACGGCGACGAGGAGGCAAAGCCCCTGACGGAGAACCTATCAGATCTCAACGAGGGGGGCGTGATCGTCTACGACGAGGGCGTGCTCGCCGAGGCCGCCGAGGCGGTCGATCTCGAGGCTCGGGCCGCCGAGAACGACTGGCACGTCTATCCCGTCGACCTGCGGGAGATGGCCCGCGAGCAGGGCCGGGAGGTAATGCGAAACACCGCGGGCGTGGGCGTGACCGCCGCCCTGCTCGACATCGATACCGGGTATTTCGAGGAGCTGATAAGCGATGTGATGGGCGGCGAGATCGAGCAGGCGAACCTCGAGATCCTCGCGACCGCCTACGAGCGAGCCAGCGAGTTCGATCGGACCCACGACCTGCGGGTTCCGACCGGCGAGCACGACGGCGAGATGGCGATGCTCTCGGGGAGCAACGCGATCGCCTACGCCGCCCTGGACGCAGGCTGTCGGTTCATCTCGGGGTACCCGATGACCCCCTGGACGGACGTGTTCACGATCATGTCCCAGAACCTGCCCCAGTATGGCGGCATCTCAGAGCAGGTCGAAGACGAGATCGCGGCCGCCTCGCTGGCGATCGGGGCCTCCCACGCCGGCGTGAAGGCGATGTCCGGCTCCTCTGGCGGGGGATTTTCGCTGATGAGCGAACCGCTTGGCATGGCCGAGATGACCGAGACGCCGGTCGTGTTGATCGAGGCGATGCGGGCCGGCCCCTCGACGGGCATGCCAACGAAAACCGAGCAGGCCGACCTGGAACACGTGCTGTACACGAGCCAGGGCGACTCTTCCCGGGTGGTGTTTGCCCCCGGCTCGGTCCGGGAAGCCTACGAGCAGACCCGGGCAGCCTTCGAGATCGCCTACGAGTATCACCTCCCGGCGATCGTGCTGTACGATCAGAAACTCGGCGGCGAGCTCCGGACGGTCCCGACGGCGTTTTTCGACCGCGAGCCCGACCCGAGCCTGGGGGCAACCCTCTCCGAGGAGGAACTCGCGGAAGCCGCACACGACGCCTCGGGGAAGTTCCGCCGGTACCAACACGATCCCGAGAACGGCGTCAGCCCGCGCTCGATCCCGGGCCAGGCCGGCGGCCGATTCCTCGCGACGGGCAACGAACACCAGGAGGTCGGCCACATCAGCGAGGATCCCGACAACCGCAAGGCACAGGTCGACCGCCGGCTCCGGAAGTTCGACGCGATCCACGAGGAGCTCACGGATCGCGGGCACCAGGCCTACCGCGGCCCCGAGGGGGCGACCTACGGGCTGCTCGCCTGGGGCAGCCAGCAAGACACCGTCTTCGAGGCGGTCGATCGGCTCCGCGAGGCCGGCCACGACGTGCGGGCGCTTGGCGTGAGCGACCTCGTCCCGTACCCGCGGGCGGAGGTCGAGGCATTCCTCGAGGATGTCGAGGAGGCGATCGTCGTCGAAATGAACTCCACCGCGCAGTTTCGCGGGCTCACCCAGCGCGAACTGGGCCGGTTCGGCCCGAAGCTCTCGAGCATGCTGAAATACGACGGCGAACCGTTCGAGCCCGGCGAGATCGTCGAGAGCTTCCGCGCGACCGTCGAGGGAACCGAGTCGACGGAGCCGGCCCACAACGTCCGGCTGGCCACGGGGGACTAAGATGACCGACGGAGGGCGGACACACCGACGAGGACGAACGACCGCACGACAGACAGATCGGAGTGATCAGACATGACGGCGTTTTCAGCCATCGACGGACAGGAGGAAACGGAACCGGACAAGGAGTCGTTCACGCCGGGGGTCGAGCCACAGCCGACGTGGTGTCCCGGGTGTGGCGATTACGCGGTGTTGCGGGCGCTGAAAGGCGCGATGCCCGCGGTCGGGCGCAGTCCCGAGGAGGTGTTGCTCACGACCGGGATCGGCTGTTCGGGGAAACTGTCGAGTTACTTCGAGAGCTACGGGTACCACGCGATCCACGGCCGGGCACTCCCGGTCGCCCGGGCCGCGAAGCTCGCAAACCCCGGCCTGGAGGTGGTCGCGGCCGGCGGCGACGGCGACGGGTACGGCATCGGGGGCAACCACTTCATCCATACCGCCCGGGAGAACCACGATCTCACCTACATCGTCTTCAACAACGAGATCTTCGGGCTCACGAAAGGCCAGACCTCACCCACCTCGCCGAAGGGTCACACGTCGAAGACCCAACCCCACGGGAGCGCGAAAGATCCGATCCGACCGCTCTCGCTGTCGCTTTCGGCCGGGGCCTCGTATATTGCTCGGACGGCCGCGACGAACCCACGACAGGCAGAGGAGATCCTCACCGAGGCGATCGAACACGACGGGTTCGCCCACGTCGATTTCCTCACGCAGTGTCCCACCTGGAACAAAGACGCAAAGGAGTACGTCCCCTACATCGATGTCCAGGAGGCCGAGGACATCGAGTTCGACATCACCGACCGGCGCGAGGCCGGCGAGGCGATGTACGAGGCCGAGTCCCGGCTCCACGAAGGCGAGGTGCTGACCGGCCGGTTCTACCGCGACGACCGGCCCTCCTACGGCGAGGAAAAGCGCCACACCGGCGAGATGCCCGAACAGCCCCTCGCAGGGTCCTACGGCGAGGACGAGTGGCCCCAGCCGGCCAGCGATCTCATCGACAAACACACATAAGCGCCCGCCGGCTCCGCGAGACGGGACCGACGATCCGCGCTCCGACAATCGAGACGGCAAAGGACAGTTACCGTTTCGGAAGGTATTTTTCACCTGACGTAAAAATAGAAGTATGAGCACCGAACAGACCGAGCGCCGGATCCTCTCGGTCCTCGAGGAGGAGGCCCGGGCCTCGTACGCGGACATCGCAGACCGGGCTGGCGTCTCGAAACCCACCGTCAGGAAGTACATCAAGCGACTCGAAGAGGAGGGAGTCGTCGTCGGTTACTCGGCCGAGATCGATCCCAAAAAGCTCGCGGGCCAGACGATCGCGTGGGTCGGGATCGACGTCGAGAGCGAACAGTACGTGACGGTGACCCAGCGACTCGCGGAGCTCGACGCCGTCGAGTCGCTGTACACCTCGAGCGGCGATCACACACTGATGGCCGAGATCCGGGCGACCGACGGAGAGGAGCTCGGAGACGTGATCAGCGAGAAGATCACTCGCCTCGAAGGCGTCACCGCCGCACACCCGTCCTTTTTACAGGAGCGACTGAAGTGACATCCTCGGCGGTCGGACCGCACGGGAGATGACCGATCCCCTCATCCTCGGCGAGGGATCGCTCGCGCAAACGCTCGTTGAGAAGCTCGCGGCCCGCGGATCGACACCGTCGGTCGCGGTCGCGGCCGACGGGCGCGCGGGGGCGTTCAGTGATCAGGAGGTCGACGCGGCGGCGCTCGCGATCACGGACCCGGAAGCCCTCGCCGAGCGGTACGACCCGGAGGTAGTGTTCGTCGCCGCCGACGCCGCGGTCGCCCGGGCGGCCCGGAGAGCGTTTCCGGGGGCGCACATCGTCGGGTACGGCACCCGCGGAGAGTTAGATACGATCGTAGACCGCGTCGTCGATCCCGTCGCGACGGTCGCCGGCGCCGCGCTCGGGCGAATCGGACCGTCGGGGCGGCGGGCCGGCCGGCTCCGCGGGGTGTTGCGCGGGCTCGACTCGCTCGCGGTTGTCATCCACGACAGCCCCGACCCGGACGCGATCGCGAGCGGGACAGCCCTGGCCGCACTCGCGGACGACCTCGGGTGTCGCGCCGGCGTCCTGTACGCCGGGCGGATCGCACACCACGAGAATCAGGCGCTTGTCAACCTCCTCGATCTCGACCTCCAGGCGATCGAGGGCCCCGAGGCGCTCGTCGAGTATGACGGCGTCGCGCTGGTCGATCACTCACAACCCGGGGTCAACGACCAGCTGTCTCCGGAGACGCCGGTCGACATCGTGATCGATCACCACCCCACATCCGGGCCGACCGCGGCCGAGTTTACCGATATCCGG
>CAYREK010000033.1:16684-20946 GCA_964423305.1 uncultured Halobacteriales archaeon
GCGAGGTCGGGGCGACGAGCACGCTGCTGGTCGAGTATCTCGATGAGTTCGGCCTCGACACGCCGGAACCGATCGCGACCGCGCTGCTCTTTGGAATCCTCGTCGACACCAACGAGTTCGTTCGGGGCGTGTCGCCGGCGGACTTCGAGGCCGCCGCGTGGTTGGTGCCGCGGGCGGATTTCGATCGGGTCAAACAGATCGAGTCGCCCTCGATGAGCGCGAGCGCGCTCGAGACCGTCGGGGCCGCGATCCGGAACCGGACAGTGGAGGACGGACTCGTCATCACGTGGGCCGGACGCGTCTCCCGACGGACCGCGATCGCCCAGGCAGCCGACCGGCTGCTCGAGCTCGAGGGAGCGAGCACGGTCGCCGTGATCGGGGTCTGCGAAGAGACGGTCCACGTCTCGGCCCGGTCCCGGGGCGGGTTCGACGTCGGAGAGCTGCTTCGGGCGGCGTTCGGCACGGTCGGGAGCGCGGGCGGACACGCAGACATGGCCGGCGCACAGATCGAGCTGTCGGCGCTCGCGACACCGGAGACCGGGAGAAAGGCCGACGACCCCGAGGGCGATTCGAACATCGACCCCGAGGCGGCGCGGGCCCCCGCAATCGGGTTCCTCCGGCGCGCACTCGAGACCGATCACGCTGCCGCGGAACCCTGAGCAGAGTCGCGGGACTTTTCTCAGCAGGAATCGATATCCAGGGTAATGAGCGACGAGGACGACGCGACCGTCGAGGCGTACATGACCCGCGAGGTCGCGACGGTGTCACCCGACGAGACGGTCGGGGAAGTGGCCGAGCGGATCGCCTCGGGGGATGATCACAGCGGCTTCCCGGTCTGTGACGGCCGTCGCGTCGAGGGGTTCGTGAGCGCACACGACCTCCTGCTCGAGGAGGCCCGCGAGCCCATCTTCAAAGTGATGACCACCGACATTCTCGTCGCACACCCCGAGATGGACATCGACGACGCCGCCCGGGTGATCCTTCGCTCGGGGATTCGGAAGCTCCCGGTCGTCGACGACGCCGGCAACCTGGTGGGAATCATCTCGAACGCGGATGTCATCCGGAGTCACATCGAGCGCGCGACCCCCGGGAAGGTCGACAAGCTGATGCAAACTCTCGAGAACATCCACGACATCGAGACCCGCAGCGAACGCCGGGAGGTCCTCCTAGACGAGTTGACCCCGACACAGGGGAAGGTGTACGCCGACGAGCTCGAGGGGCGGCGCTACGAGCTCGAGCGGGGGCTGGCCGAGCCGCTCGTGGTCGTCGACGCCGACGGGCAGCTCCTGCTGGCCGACGGCCACCACCGGGTGACCGCCGCCAGGACGCTCGGTATCGACGAGATGGAGGCGTACGTGATCGTCATCGACGATCCGGTCGAGCTGGGACTCGCACGGACCGCAGAGAGCGAGAACTTAGAGTCGATCGAGGACATCGAGTCGGTCGATTACGCCCACCATCCGCTCGTCGAGACGACTCAGCGGCTCAGCGAGTAGCCTCGCCGCAGGCGAGCGGGCTCCGGGGTCTTCGTCGAACGCTTCGACCGGGGAGTCACGGGACCGGGGGTTCCCAAGTCGCCAGGTCAGGCCGACTCCGCGCCGGGATCCTCGATGCCGGCCCGCTCGAACAGCCGGCGGGCCTGCCGTGCGGCGTCGGCCTGTGCCCGCTCGAGGTCGATCGTGAGCAGCGTCCGGTCGTGCATCAGTAGCCGGCCGTCACAGATCGTGTGCCGGACATCGGCGTCGTTTGCGGTGTAGACGAGCGAGGTCACGGGGTTGTGTCCGGGATCGAACTTCGGCTCGCTCGTGTCGACGACGATGAGATCGGCGTTGGCGCCGGGTTCGATCCGGCCGCTGTCGATATCGAGCGCGCGGGCGCCCTCGACAGTGGCCATCTCGAGGACGGCCTCGGCGGGCAGGGCGGCGGCGTCTTGGGTCGCGATCTTCGCGACCATCGCGGCGTCGCACATCTCGTCGAACAGGTCCAGGTCGTTGTTCGAGGCCGGGCCGTCCGTTCCGAGCGCGACGGGCACGCCCGCCTCGCGCAGTCGTGCGACCGGGGCGATTCCGCTGGCGATTTTCATATTCGCCGCCGGATTGTGGATCGCCGTCACCCCCCGCTCTGCCAGCAACTCGATCTCCTCGTCGTTTACGTGCACGCAGTGTGCGAGAGTGTCCCCGGGCTCGAGCATCCCGAGCTCGTCGGCATAGACGATTGGCCGCCGTCCGGTCTCCTCGAGGACGCCCGCGACTTCGTCTTCGGTCTCGTTCGTGTGGTAGTGCAGCGGGAACCCCTCCTCGCGGGCGGTCGGGACGTGGGTCTCGAGCACGTCCCGGTCGACGGTCGCGGAGTTGTGGGGTTGGACGGTCGTCCGGACGCGGCCGTTTGCGGCCCCGTCGAGCTCGCGGGCGGTCTCAAGGCTGTGTTCCATGTCGGCGTGGGCGGCCGCCGAGTCCTTGCCGACGCTGATCGCGGTGTGGCCGAGCGTGGCCCGGACCCCGGCGCGCTCGACGACCGCGGCGATCTCGGGGACCTCGAAGTACATATCCGAGAAGGCTGTGATCCCCGAGCGGATCATCTCGGCGACGCCCAGCCGGGCGCCGGCCCGGACATCCGCGGGTTCGAGGGCGGCCTCGACCGGCCAGACGGTCTCGTTGAGCCACTGTTCTAAAGGTTCGTCCTCGGCGAACCCGCGCATGAGCGTCATCGCGACGTGGGTGTGTGCGTTTACCAGCCCCGGCATGACGATCCCGTCGGCAGCGTCGACGACGGTGTCGCCGCCGCTGACGTCGCCTATCTCGCGGATCGTTCCGGTCTCCTGATCGACGAGCACGTCCGCCGACACGAGAGTGTGATCCGGGCGGAGTACGCGGCCGTTGGCAACGCGGAGCGTGGACATACCCACGATTTCACCGCCTCGCATATCGGTGCTGTGGTCGCGGCGACCGCGGTCTCACGAGTCGAGGGCGTGTTCCTCGAACCACTCAGTGAGCGTCTCGAGGCGGTGGATCGCCCGGTCGGGGTCGCCGATATTGTGGTGTTCGTCCTGGTAGATCACGAGTTTCGCGTCGACGCCTTGCTTGCGGACGCTGACGTACAGCTGTTCGGCCTGGGTGGGCGGGCACCGCCAGTCGTTCTCGCCGGCTGTGAGAAGCAGCGGCGTCTCGATCTCCCCCACGTCGGTGATCGAGGAGATCCCATGCTCGGCGGCGGCCGCGGCGAAGGCATCGGAGCGAGTGAGTACGTTCGCGGTCGTGATCCCGCCGTAGGAGAAGCCGGTCACAAGGCTCCGATCGGGGTCGACCCAGCCCCGATCCGCGAGCGCCCGCAGCCCAGAGACCACGTCGTCGGCCTCAAGATCGCCGCGGGTGCCTTTCAGCGACTCGGCGAACGCCCGGCCGTAGGAGGTCGAACCCCGGTAGTTCGGCCGGTAGATCACGTAGCCCCGGCTGATCCAGTAAGCGTGGCTGAACCGAAACTCCGGCGCGTCATACGACATCGGGCCGCCGTGGATCGCGGCGATGGCTGGCCGGGGTTCGTCGTCGGGATCGAACTCCGGCGGGAGGTAGGCGATCGCCTCGATCTCTTCGCCGTCCGCGTTCTCGTAGGTCACCCGGCGACAGTCCATCTCGTATCCCGCGAGCAGCTCGTCGTTCAGCGCGGTCAGCTGGGTCGGGGCGGCGTCGGCCCCGAGTTCTGCCCCGTCGACGGCGAAGACGTTCCGCCCCGCGCTCGGCTCGGAGAGGATCGTCCCGACCCGGCCACTACCGGCGTCGACGGCGGCGAGCGTGCGATCACGGCCCTGAGTCTCGAAGGTCCGAGCCGGGGCGTCCCGATCGGGGGCGGCCCGGATCAGCCGCGTTAGACCCTCGTCGCCGATCGGCGCGAGTAGCGTCTCCCGGTCGAGCCAGGTCGGCGTTCCTGCGAGCGCGATCGTCCGGTCGAGCGACGCGGTGACCGACCAGTGGTCGCCCGCCGCCGGCTCGGCGACCCGCAGCTCCGAGGGTTTGTACCAGTTCTCGGGGTCGCCGGCGACGAAGGCAACGCGCTCGCCGTCCGGCCCCCACGCGTAGCCGCTGGTTCGGTACTGCGAGTCGGTCACCTTCCGCAGGTCCGACCCGTCGGGTGCGATCGTGTACAGGTCAGACACCCCCGAGTCGTCGGGGCGGTCGGTGCGGGTGCTGGCGAAGGCGATTCGGTCGCCAGAACCCCAGGCGGGCTGGAGGCCGACCAGCGGCTCGCGGGCGCCCTGGCCGTAGGCC
>CAYREK010000034.1:0-20615 GCA_964423305.1 uncultured Halobacteriales archaeon
TATAAACAACCGAAGAAGTGGGCCAGCACGGATTTGAACCGTGGACCTCCCGGTTATCAGCCGAGCGCTCAACCTGACTGAGCTACTGGCCCCAAACGAGCGCACTACTGACTTCTTGGCTCGCCCTGTTAAGCGTTTCTCTTTGACCGACGGCGCCGTCGTGGGGTTGATTCGACGGTCAGTTCCCGTCGTCGTTTCGGTCGTTGACCTCCTCGTACTCGACATCGCGAACGCCCGAGCCCATGCCGGCCTCTGATCTCCCGGGGTCGGCCCCCGAGTCTGACCGACCGCCCGGCGCGGTCTCTCCGTTTCCGCGGTCGTCGCCGGGGAACCCGCCGGAGTAGATCCGTCCGGTGACGAACCCGCCGGTCTTCTGATCGAAGTACGGCACCAGCACCCACCGCTTGAGCCCCCACCGGAACGGGTACCGGGTCACGGGGACGACGATCAGCAGTCCGAGCGCGTCGGTTACCAGCCCCGGCGTGAGCAGGAAGCCGGCCGCGACCAACAGGAGTCCGCCGTCGATCAGCTCGTCGGTCGGGGTCTCGCCTTTGCGGAGCTTCCGCTGGATCCGCGCGATCGTGTGTCGCCCGGCGACCCGGACGAACAACAGCCCCACGAGCGCCGTCAACACCACCAGGGCGACGACCAGCTGCCAGCCCAGGTAGCCGGTTAACACGACCAACAGCAGGGCGTCGACCAACGGGATCAGCAACAACAGCCCGAGCAGGCGGAGCATACGACAGCTTCCCGCTCGCCGCTCAATTAGCTTTCGAGGTTCGCGGCCGGGCCGGCTCGGCGGCCGGGGGTCAGCGCTCCTCGCTCGGGTCCGGTTCATCCGTCCCGTCGCCGGGTTCGGCCGGCTCGGGGGAGGTCCTGTCGAGTGCGTACCGCCGGAGGAGAGCGGCCGCGAGGAGGGCACCCCCGACAGCGAGTGCGAGCAGTCCGTACGCCGACAGCTGGCCGCCAATCCCTTCGACGACTGCGACCGCGAACGCCTCGGCCGTCTCGGCGCGGGCACCGGTCTCGCCGGCGAACTCCGCCTCGATCTCTCGGATGAGGCGGCCGTCCTGTGTCGCGGCGATCGCGGCGACAGCACCCCCGGCCGCCAGTCCGCCCCCGACGGTTCCCGCGGTCGCGTCGATCGACCGGGAGAGGCCGTAGGCGAGGGCACCCGCGAGTCCGATCGCGCCGAGGAGCCCGAACCCGGCGAGCTCGCTCAGCTGAACGAACTCGGCGAGCTCGTCGATCCGGTCGCGATCCTCCGCCGAGAGCTCCTCTGCGAGGTCCAGCTCGGTCTCGAGGGCGGCCGTGATCTCCGCCCGCGCGATCCGCTCTGCCTCGTCTGCAATCGCCGCCTTGGCGCTCTCGATGCGGTCGGTGAATTCCCCGTAGGATTTGTCGGTTACCAGTCCGTTGAGCACCGCCAGCTGCAGGTCGACGGCCGGCTCGGTGATGTTTGCCTCGTACTCCTCCGTGGCGCGTCGGGTCTCGGTCTCGATCGCCGCCGCGGCCTCCTCCCGGAGCGTCTCGAGTTGCTCGTCGAACTCGGCCTGGAACGCCGGCTCCTCGGCGATCGCGGTTCGAATCTCCCCCTCGTTTTCCTCGACCAGCCGCTCGCGGTCCTCCTGATTCTCGGGTGGCTCGATTCCGATCAGCCCGAGCAGCACCGCGGCCGAGCGCTCCTCGAGCACCCGGTCGATCGCCGTCTGCCGGAGGTCCGCCCGGAACTGTTCCCCGACGGCCTCGTACTCCTCCGGGCCGGACTGCATCCGCGCGAGCGTTTCACCCGAGAGTGGCACCTCCACGCCGGCGACGGCTTCGATCTGTTCGGCTCCGAGGTCCTCGACAAGTGCCGCCAGGTCGATGTCTCTGACCGCCGCCCCGACGGCGGCGCTCGCGTCCTCGATCAGTGGCTCGGTGTCGACCACGAGCGCGAGTTCCTCGCGGTCGCCGTTGAGATACGCGGCGCCGGCCGCGATCACCCGCTCGGATTGTGTCCGCACGTACGTCTCTGTGATCGCCTCGTCGGCGATCGCCTCCGCGTCGATCGCGGTCGTCGGAATCTGTCCCGTTCCGACGGCCCGGACCTCCTCGGTCGTGGCTTCGACCAGCTCGCCCTCGATGGTCTCGTATGCGTCTGCCTGCTCGGCCGCGTCCGTGACGAACCCCGCCGAGAGCACCGTCTGGTTGGCCGTGAACACGCCGACTGTGCCGACGGTGGCGATCGTCACGAACACCGCGAGCGCGACCAATCCGGCCACTCTGAGTGCGCCCATCGTCTGTCGTTTCCGGGTCGACGCGGTGGGGGTATCAGTCTTGCCCGTTGGGTATCAGGGTTGAGAACTCCCCTCCGGTGGGCGGCGAGAGGCCCCGTCGTCTCGCCCGGTCTCCCCGCCGATCAGGAGAACTGCTCGACGGTCGGCCGGTCGTGTTCGCCTGGGAACGACTCGACCGGGATCTGAACCTGTTCGCCCGAGGCCATCTCCTTGAGCGTGATCTGTCCGTCAGCGAGGTCGCGCTCGCCGACGATCACCACCGTCTCGGCGTTGATGCTGTCTGCGTACTCGAGTTGGGCGCCGAAGCTCCGGCCGGCGACATCGGTCTCGACGACGTGGCCCCGACCGCGGAGCTCGTGGGCGATCCGCCCGGCCGTCTCTGCGGTCTCGCCGACCTGGAGCACGTAATAGTCCGTCGTGATCCGTTCCTCGGGCCAGACGCCGGCTCGCTGGCACAACAGCGCGAGCGGCGCGTGTCCAGGGGCGACCCCCACTGCCGGGGTGGGCTGGCCGCCGAACGACTCGATCAGGTCGTCGTACCGCCCGCCGCCGAACACCGACCGGTTGAGTTCCCCGGTCGAGTCGAAACACTCGAACACGACGCCGGTGTAGTAATCGAGCCCGCGGGCGGTGGTCAGCGAGAGCGTACAGTATTCCCGTACCCCTCGTCGCTCGGCCGCCGCGAGTACCGCCTCGAGGTTCTCGACGGCCTCTCCAACGTCCGCGAAGGCGACCAACTCGTCGAGTCGGTCCGCGGGGGTCGTCAGCAGATCGTCGAGCTGGCCGACCTGCCGGTCCGAGAGTCCGGCCTCCCGCAACAGCGCCGCGTACTCCTCCGGGGTGATCTTCTCGCGTTTGTCGATCGCCCGAATCGCCGCTCGGGTGTCGACCTCGGCCTCGAAACCCCCGAGCAGCCCGCCGAGCACGTCCCGGTGGGACACCCGAAACTCGAAGTCCTCGCCGGTCAGTCCGAGGTCGGTCAGGGCCTCTGCCGCGACCGCGAGCACCTCGGCGTCGGCGGTCGGCTCGGCCGACCCGAAGATGTCGATGTTCGTCTGGTAGAACTCCCGGAACCGGCCCTGCTGGACCTGCTCGTAGCGCCAGAACGGTCGTGTCGAGACCCACTTGATCGGCTTGGTCAGGGCCTGCTGTCTGGCGACGACCATCCGGGCGACCGTCGGTGTCAGCTCGGGAGTGAGCGCCACCTGCCGCCCGCCCCTGTCCTCGAAGGAGTACAGCTCCTCTAAGATGTCCTCGCCGCTCTTGTCGGTGTACAGCCGCGCAGACTCGACTCGCGGGGTCCCGACTTCCCGGAACCCGTACCGCCGTGCGGCGTCCTCGACGGTGTCGATCACCGTTCGACGGGCGGCCATCCTCTCGGGGTAAAAGTCCCGAAAGCCCTTCACGCGCTCGTAGTCGGTCATACCACGGGTTCGGCGAGCCCGCGCTTGAACCCTTCCTTCGCTGGTTTGCCGCCGGTCCCCCAGCGTCTCCGGGCCGACCCGGCGAGCCCGGGAGTATCCGCCCGTCGGCGGCGACCGCCGACCGGTCACCCGCGACTGGGTGTGCTCGGGAAAGAGCGCCTCGACGGTCGCGTCGTACTCGGCTTTGATCAGCGCCCGGAGTTCGGCCTCGTAATCGCCGGTTTCGATCCGCTCGGAGGGTCCGGTCTCGACGCGTAGGGCCGTCTCGGCGAGTGTATCGATCGCCCGCCGCCCCAGCCCCGCGAGCGGCGCCAGGTGGGCCACGTCGTGGCGGTCTTCGAGACTCTGTGCGAACGATCGGTCGACCGTCGGCGCGCGGTCGTCCCTGCGGGTCCCGTCGGCGACGGCCTCGACGCCGGTCGCGGCGGCCCGCTCCAGGGCGTGTTCGTGGACCCGTTGGATCCCGTTGCGCGGGTACCCGTCGGCGACGATCCGGTCGGCGGCCGCCCGCGCCACCGTCGGGTCGAGCCCGAGCGGCCGCGCCGGGAGTCCAAGCCTCGCGGCTGCCCGACGGGCGTGCTCGTGGTCGTCGGTGATGCCAAAACTCCCGCAGAGAAGCGTTACCGAACAGAACCGCTCGAGGAAGAGCGCGGCGAGCGTCGAGTCTCTCCCGCCGCTGTACAGCAGGCCGACCTCCATCCGCTACCGGCGCTTGATGTCGAAGCTCTTCGAGTCGGGGGTGATCTCCTGTAACAGCTGTTTCATCTTCTCCTCGTCGATCTTGTCCCGGATTCGCCCGCTCTGTGCGAGCGCAACGATCTGCTGTTCGACCTGTTCGCCGACCTGGGGCTTAGACATCTTGACGGTGTTGAGCCGCTTGCGGGCGCCGTCGGTGAGGTGCTGGCGCAGGAGTGCCTTCTTCTGTGCCTCGGCCTGCTGGCGCTGGGCCTCGCGTCCCTCCTCGTCCTGTTCGGCCTGCTCTTTGAGCTGCTCCATGCGCTCCTCGCGGAGTTGCTCGAGTTCCTCGTCGCTTTGATCGCTGCTCATACACAAAGGTTGGCGAGTGCCGGGCAAAACGATTTCGCCGCGTCCGCGACCGGTCCAAAGACAGATACTCCTCGCGGTCGTTGTTCGGGTATGGGCGAACGCGAGCGCCAGCTCGACCGGACCGCCGATACGGACGAGTTCGAGCTGGAGCTGGGCTCCGACGACTCGACCGCCGAGCCCGACGCCCGCGGGGGTCTCCGCGGCCGGCTCGGGACGATCGTCACGACCCGAGAGCTGATCGGCGCCTTTCTGACGACCGTCCTCGGGCTTGTGTTCGTTGGCGGCTTCCTGCCGCTGGCGCTCGTCGGCGGGCTCGTCGGGGTGTTTGCCGGCGGGTTCGCCTACGGGGTCGGTGCCAGCTCGCGGCCGTACCTGCCCCTCGCCGTCGCCGGCGGCATCGCGACGGCCGTCTGGCAGGTGCTCAACAATATTGCGCTTACGCTTCTGGGCCCGGGTGTCCCGCTTGCGGCTATCGCGCTTGTCGGCGGCGCGCTCGCGGCCGTCGTGGGCGGGTACTTTGGCAGAGACCTCCGCCACGGCCTCACCCGAGATCTCGGCGAGGACCGCCCGCGGTGATCCCGATCAGGCGAGCTCCCAACCGTCCTCGCCCCGACTGACGACTCCCGCCTGCTCGAGGCTCTCGAGCAGCGCCGCGACCTGCCGCGGGTCGAGCTCGACCCGGCCCGCGACCGTCTCGACCCCCGCCGGCGCGTCCTCGGCGAGCGCGGCGATGACATCCGCGATCAGCCGCGGGTCCTCCTCGAGAGTCTCGCCGAGTCGCTCGCGCAGCTCCGTGATCTGGCCCTCGACCCACCGCTTTGCCAGCGAGAGCTCCCTGTCGAGTTCCTCGAGCTCTCGTAGTGTCTGGGCGAGCTCGTTTGCCCCGCCCCGTGGCTCGGCCCGGTCGAGTTCGATGCTGAGGTGCTGACGCCCGAGCGACGGCCGTGACTGTCGCGGGTAGGCGCTTTTCGCGCCGAACTCGTAGGGCGAGACCGTCACCTCGAGCTGGACGTGACGGGCGATCGAGAAGTACTTCCGGCGCCGGTCGTCGGTTCGGCTCTCGACCAGCCCCGCCGCCTCGAGTTTCTCCAGGTGATCGATCACCGCCTTCGGCCCCACGCCCAACACGTCGCTGATCTCGGTCACGTAGTGGGGCCGCCGGG
Source organism: uncultured Halobacteriales archaeon (assembly GCA_964423305.1). Taxonomy (GTDB): domain Archaea; phylum Halobacteriota; class Halobacteria; order Halobacteriales; family Haloarculaceae; genus Halovenus. The sequence goes on from CAYREK010000034.1 coordinate 5,914, forward strand.
CCAACAGCTTGAGGATCCGCCGTCTGTTCGTGTTCCCCAGCAGATCGAGCAGCTCGGCGGAGTGCATTAACGTAACGTTACCGATAGCAATATATAAAATACCCGGTCGACGCTCTCTGGATTCGACGCGCGACGAATCCGTAGTCGACAGGCACTTGTATCCAGTCGCCGCGAGTTGCCGTATGGAAGTCGGAATCGACGGGGTCGAACTCTGGGCCGGGAAACTCCGGCTCGATCTTCCGGGGACCTTCGCCCCGGCGAACGGCGAGGATCCCGAGAAGTACACGAAGGGATTGGGACTGCAGGCCTCCTCGTTGCCGGACAGCTACGAGGACATCGTGACGATGGGGGCGAACGCGGCCCATCGGCTGCTCGAGCGCAAGGGCGTCAGCCTCGACGAGATCGGCCGGATCGACGTGGCGACCGAGAGCGCCTTTGACCGCTCGAAGCCGGTCTCGACGTACGTTGCCGGCTGTCTCGAGTCGGTCCACGAGGGGTCGCTCACGACCGCGAACAAAGGCGAGCGGAAGTTCGCCTGCCTGGCGGGGACTCAGGCCCTCGACGACGCGGTAAACTGGATCCGCGCCGACCGCAACCGGGGACGGAAGGCGCTCGTAATCGCGACCGACACGGCGCTGTACGCCCGGGACGACCCCGGCGAGGCCACTCAGGGAGCCGGCGCGGTCGCGATGCTCGTCGCGGAGGACCCCGACCTGGTCGCGCTCGGCCCCGAACAGGGAATCGGTAGCATCGACGAGACGGACTTTCTCAAGCCCAACCAGCAGTTCCCCAGCGTCGACGGCAAGCGGTCGATGCAGGTGTACCTGGCCCGGATGCGCGAGGCGCTGGTGGATTTCGCCCGCGCCGGCGGCACCACACACCCCGACGAGTTCGCCTTGGTGCCCTTTCACACGCCGTTCCCGGGGATGGTCCGGAAGGCGGCACCGCTTGGCTATCGGCACGCGATCCGGGACACCGAGTACGAGGAGCAACTCGCAGACGAGATCGGCCGTCAGCCCCGTCCGGAAGGCTTCGAGAGCGATGAGGCGTATCTGAGCGCCGTCAAGGAGTACACCGAGGCGCTCACCGATACCGACCAGTACGGGCGCTGGTACGACCGGACCGTCGAGCCAACGCTCGCTCTCTCGCGACAGGTCGGCAACTGGTACACCGCCTCGGTGCACGTCACCCGCGTCGCCGGGCTGCTCGAGGCCCGCGAGGCCGGCCGGGAGCTCGCCGGCGCCGGGCTGCTTATTGCCTCCTACGGCAGCGGCGCACAAGCCGAGATCCACGCTGAGACCGTCCAGCCGGGCTGGACCGACGAGCTCGACGGACTTAGGATCCGCGAGCAGCTTGCCGACCGCCGGGAGATCAGCTTCGAGGAGTACGAGCGGATCCACGACGCACACAACCACGACGAGAGTACCGACGTCGCGCCGCTCACCGAGCCCGACGGCGAGTTCGTCTTCGACGGCTGGGGCCGGATGGGCGAACGCGAGTACGCCTTCATCGAGTAGTCAGGGCAACCCGCGGAGCCCGTCGAGTACCTGTTGTAGGTCCGCGTCGGTCAACGCAAGCGAAAAGCCCTCGATGCGAGCAAGCTCGGCGGCGTGCTCCCAGAGATCCGCCTCGTCGATGCCGTGGAGTACGACGGCATGTGGCGTAAACTGCACCACACGCAGGGCGACCATTGCGCCCTCCCCGTCGGTGACGTTGGTAAACACGAGCGCCCGGTTCGTGCTCTCCCCGTACAGCGTATAGAATTCCTCGTTTGAGAACCGCCGGATCACCTCGATACTGTCGAGGACGGTGTGGCCGGCGACAGTCTCTCGATCGCCGGCAACGAGTTCGGTCGCGCCGACGGCCTCGTGCAGCCGCTCGATCGGAATGTTCGCGGCGTACTCTCGGAGGTCCTGGACCACGTCGCTGTCAAAGCCCGCGAGCACCACGCGGGCGTGCTGGCGGATGTGCTCGCCGCCCTGGCGCTGGTCGATGTCGAGTAAGGCCCCGATCACCCGCTGAACGACGTCGACGCCAGGGTTGTCCCGCCGGCCGCTCTCGTAGTCGGAGATCACCGACGGCGAGACATCCAGCTCCTCGGCCAGGGCCGTCTGTGGGATTTCGAAGTCGGTGCGCCACTTGCGCAGCGTCGCCCCGGGATCGTCGCTTAGCACGATCTCGCCGGCGATTTTCTCCGCCAGTTCTGCCCGGCCCCCGCGGGTCATAATTCGATTGGTGGCCGGCCGGTCAAAAAGGATACCGATGGGCGTTCACCGAGAATCGAGGGGAACGCTTCGCGCTTCAGCGCGCGGAGGCTCTCAGAGGTCGTACAGCCGGGTGAACTTCTCGCGGACGTACTCGACGAACGGTTCGGCGGAGATCGGTTCGCCGGTCGCGCGCTCGACGAGCTCGGGGGTCTCGTAGCGCTGGCCGTGCTGGTGGACGTGTTCGGTCATCCACTCGTGGATCGGCTCGAACTCTCCCGCCCGAACCAGCTCGTCGACGTCCAAGTCGTCCCGGATCGCCCGGTCGAGTTGGGCGGCGACGACGCTGCCGAGCGTGTATCCGTGGAAGGCGGCGAAGCCGCTTGTCCAGTGGATGTCCTGAAGACAGCCCTCGGCGTCGGTCTCGGGGCGCACGCCTAGGTACGACTCCATCTTGTCGTTCCACAGCTCGGGGATCTCCTTGACCTCGATGTCGCCCTCGACGAAGGCCCGCCCGATCTCCGAGCGGAGGATGATGTGCATGTGGTAGGTCAGCTCGTCGGCCTCGACCCGGATCAGGTTGTCCGGGCGCACGCGGTTTGCGGTTTCGTAGGCCGCCCGTGGGCTCACGTCCGTGCCCAGGTGGTCGTTGAGCGTCGGCGTGAACGTCTCCCAGAACGGCTCGGTCCGCCCGATGTGGTTCTCCCAGAACCGTGACTGGGACTCGTGGATGCTTCCCCGGGCCGACCCCAGCGGCGTGGCGTAGGCGTCTTTCGAGAGTCCGAGCTGGTAGGTTGCGTGGCCCATCTCGTGGATCGTTGCCATCAGGGCGTCGATCGGATCCTCGGGCTGGTAGCGGGTGGTCACGCGGGCGTCGAACTGCGTGCCGACGGTGAACGGGTGCGGCGAGGTGTCGAGCCGGCCCCGCTCGCGGTCGTACCCCAGAAAGTCGAGCGCCGCCTCGTTGAGCCCGGCCTGGTCGTCCTCGGGGTACTCGCCGTCGAAGGGCGCGGCAAGCGGCTCGGCCTCAGCGACGGCCTCGATCAGCGGCGGGAGTTCCTCGCGAAGCGTCGCGAAGATCTCCTCCATCCGCCCTAAGGGCACGTACTGGTGGCTGTCCTCGTACAGGACAGTGTAGGGGCTCTCGTCGGGGTCGATATGTTCGGCGCGCTCGCGTTGCAGATCCCGCATCGTCTCAAGTCGGGGGGCGAAGGTCTCGAAGTCGTCGTCTGCCTTCGCGTCCTGCCAGATCTGTTGGTTCTCGGCGGCGGTCTGTGTGATCCGTTCGGCCAGCTCGCTTGGCACCTCGGCCTCGCGCTCGTGGCTGTGGCGGATCTCGCGGACGTTTGCTGCCTGCTCCGGTGTCAGGTCGGCCTCCTCGAGGGTTGCGAGCCACTCGCCCATCTGCTCGTCGACGAGTAGGTCGTGGGCGGTCGCGGACACCGCAGAGAGCTGGCGTGATCGTCCCGGAGCGCCGCCGGCCGGCATCACCACCTGCTGGTCCCAGTTCAGATAGCCTGCGGCGTGTTGCAGGTTCGACACCTGTTTGTACTGATCGAGCAGCTTCTCGTAGGCCGTCTCGGGGTCGTCGGCTTGTGTCGTCGCCATACCGGTCGGTGGGTGGGCCGGGTAATAAATTGCGCCGTCACCCGAGACCCCGGGTCCGGTCACCGTGAGGGTTCGTCTCTCTGGGACTCGTTGGAGCTGTCGGATTCGTCACCGTTGCCCGCCTCCTTTGTCTCTTCGAGTACTTCATCATCGACCGTTCGTTCGATTGTCTCCTCAACAGTATCTTCGACAGTTTCCTCGACGGTATCTTCGACAGTTTCCTCGACGGTGTCCTCAACCGTTTCGGCAACTGCGTCCTCGACGGTCTCGTTGACGGTATTTTCGACGGTTTCCTCGACAGTCTCGTTGACGGTGTCCTCGACGGCTTCCTGAACCGTCTCCTCGACGGTCTCCTCGACATCCGGCTCGACCTGTCGTTCGATCGTTTCTTCGACCGTCTGTTCGACCGTTTCGCCCACCTCCTGCTCAACCCGTTCGCCGACGGCTTCCTGGACTGCCTCATCGACCGAGTCGTCCATCTGTTCTTTGACCGCGGCGCCGACGCCTTCCTGGACCTCACCGACGGCTTTGTCGACACTCTCGCCGACAGTTTTCTCAACCTGTTGGCCGACGGCCCGATCGACCTCCTCACCGACGGTCTTCTCGACGGTCTCTTCGACGGCCTTTGCCATCCACTCGGGATCGTATCGCGCCATCTTCCAGATGACATGTAGCAGATAGGCCACGAACACGCCCATCGCGAACGCGATTCCGACCCGCTGTCCGACCACCGTCAATAACACGACCGAAACAAAGAGCAATACGCCGTAGCCGACATCAACCAGCCTGTCGATCCGTCCAGGGTCCATGCATTCGGTACACCAGGCCGCGGTTAAGCTCTTCTGACCTGTCCAGTTCGGTCAGGCCATCGGTGAGCTCAGGTGAGGGTAAACAGCACGAGAAAGGTTGCGTACGAGCCGACCGTCGCGACCAGTGGAACGACGTTTTGCATGACAATCACCCGCGAGGTCGTCGCCGGATTGAAAAGCTCCGAGGCGGCGGGAACCTCCGACGGATCGCCCTCGCCGATCGGGTCCGGCTCGGGGACCTCGGAGCGGTCGGGGTCCCCGACCGTCGGGGTCGCCTCCTCGCCTTCTGCGGTGAGCGCGCCGACCGAGGCCTGTGGCGACTCCTCGCCCGCAACGCTCTCCGAGAGCGTCGTCGTTCGGGTCGCCCGGCCCCACCCGAGCCCGACGATCGACATCGTCGCGATGACGACGAAACTCGCCGGGATGCCGATCGCGGACAGCCCGATCACCAGCCCGGAGCTCACCGTTGCCACCACGATGGCCGCGGTCAGCGGCAGCGCCGTGATGTCGTTTCCGAGCGTCTCCATCGTCCGTCGTGCGATCGTAAAGGCCCCCGCCGCGACCGCGACCGACCCGATCGCGATGCCGGCGTCGAGCCCGAGCTCGCCGCTGCCGACCAGCGGCGCGATCGCGTTCGCGATGTTGCTCGTCCCGGAGCTAAAGGCCATCAGACACCCGATCGCCACGACCACGCCGGTCCCAACCACCTCCCGCGGGGTCGTGTTCGGACCCAGCTGGGGTCGCGGGACCGTTCCCGACTGGTCGAACGCGAGCAGCCGTCCCTCCGTCTGAACGATTGCGATTTTCCGGTCGAGGTAGACGTAAAAGTATCGTCCGATCATCCCCGAGACCCAGAAGCCGACGATCGGTGCGACGATCCACCAGACCGCAATCTCGCCCAGCACCGACCAGTCCAGCTCGCCGGCCGCCAGCCCGAGCCCAGCGATCGATCCGACCGCGGTCATCGATGTCGAGGCCGGCACACCGAACAGGTTCCCGACGAACAGCGCGCCGCCGATGTAAAATAGGACGATGATACTCGTCGTGAGCGTAAAGACCGACGGGTCACCGACGAGATCGACCCCGAGGGTGTCGACCACTCGCCGCCCGACAGTCCAGGCGCCGACGAAAAAGAACACTGACATCAGCCCGGCCGCGGCGAGCTTGCCGATCACGCCCGCCCCGACGGCGGGCGCGAACGCCGGCCCAGTGGTCGCGCCGCCGATGTTGTAGGCGACAAATGCTGCGACGACCAGGCCAACGATCAAAAGCGGTGAGGAGAGGATCACACAAATTAGGAAAGCAGACCGGAGCTTCTAACGCTTTCTATCTGGCTCCCAGGCGCCGTCAGTCGTCGTCCCCGGCCGCGGCGTCTGTCTCGTGGTCTGTCTCACCCTTAGACTCGCTTGTCCGACCATTCTCGACGGTGCCCCGTTCGTCCATCATCGCTGCGGCACGGTCGGCCCACCCGCCGTACCGAAAGCCGGCCGCCACCACGAGCATCGCCCACGCGTAGTAGAGCATGATTCCGGCGTAGATCCCGACCACGCCGACGCCGACGACGACCCCCGCCAGATACGAGAAGCCGAAGTAGAAGCCGATCTGTCCGCTCGCCCGGGCCAACAGCGGCGTCCGGGTGTCGCTGCCGCCCTGCAGCGCCCCCGCGAGGGTGACATACAGCACGGTAAAGGGCGCGGTCAGCCCGTAGGTAATCGCGAACCCCGCGGCTGTCGGCAGGGTCGCTGGGTCGTCAGTGAACAGCCCGGCCAGTTGCTCGCCGAAGACCGCGAGCCCGATCCCGAGCGTGCCGACGGTCACGAGCCCGAAGGCGGCGGTCGCCCAGCCGTTGTACCGCGCGCCCGCTGGGTCGCCCTCGCCGAGGGCCTGCCCGACGAGGATGCTTGAGGCGATGTTGAGCGCCCGCGAGAGCGGGCTGGTCACCTGCTGGTAGACCCGCCGACCGATCTGGTAGGCGGCGTTTACCTCCGCGCCGAACGACAGGAGGAGGGCGTTGAACGGAAACTCCACGGCCGTCGCGACCAGCCCCTCTGCGACCTTCGGCGCCGAGACGACCAGCAGCTGTTTCGCAATCACCAGCTGTCGGGGCCACGCGAACCCCGCGTCGGTCCAGCCGGCGCCGATTAGCCCGACGAACGCGACGGCAGTGAAGACGTTTCCGGCCGCGGTCGCGAGCCCCACCCCGACAATCTCGAGTCTAGGGGCGCCCAGCAGTCCGAGCCCGAGCACGAGCGAGAGCGCGATGTTCAGGCCGTTCGAGACCAGGTTGACGTACATCGGCGTCCGAGTGTCGCCGGTCCCCTGCAGCGCGCGGGCCCCGATCAGGGCGACGTGTCTGGCCGGCGAGGTGGCGTAGACGATCGCGAGGTACACCCCGCCGAGCGAGGCGACCTCGGTCATCTGATCGGTCTCGGCCCAGAATCCCAGGATAGCGATTGCCTGTTCGCTCAGCGTGAGTCCGAAGACGACGAACGGAACTCCGGCGAGTGCGCCCAACACGAGCGCCTGCGTGATCGCCTCGTCGCGGTTCGCGGTCGCCTCGCCGCCGGTGTCCTGACTCGAGAGCGCGATCGCGCCGGTTCCCAGCCCGAGTCCGATTCGGAGGGGAAATCGTGCGTACAGGTCTGCCAGCCCGATCGCGGCGACCGCGAGCGGCGAGAACAGCGCGGTCACGAAGATGTCGGTGGTCCGCATCAGCGTCCGGGAGACCTGCTCGACCATCACCGGCCCCGAGAGCTCGGCGATCCGCCGCCAGACGCCGAACAGGCGCTCCCGGTCGATCCGCGCCCCCGCGCTCATGCACGACCCTCGCCCGGGACCGTCTTGAGCGGTGTGATCTGGCCGGCGTTCTCGGCCCGCTGGACAGGGTCGACCCGCCGTCGGCGTCGCCGTACCCGAACGCAAAAGACGCCGCGCCCGCTCGAATCGTCGTGGAGACGACACGACACTTCGTCGCGACGGTGTATGCGGTCCACGACGGCGCCGTCGCCCTGCACGAGCACGACGGCCTCGAGATGTGGTTGCCCCCGGGCGGACACGTCGAGCGCGATGAGCTGCCCCACGAGGCCGCCCGACGGGAGACCCGTGAGGAGCTCGGACTGTCGGTCGAGCTGATTGCCCCCGTCGGCGAGCTTTCCTCGGCGACCGCCCGGTCGATCCCCCGGCCCCAGGCGTTTCTTCTCGAGGACATCAACGTCACAGACGGCGGCGTCGGGCACCAACATATCGATTTCGTCTACTACGGCACTCTCCCGTCCCGGGCGATCGACCCCGGCCCCGACGAGGCTCCGGCGAGTGCTTGGGAGTGGTTCACCGCCGTGGACCTCCGGGCTGCCGAGAAGCTCCCCAAGGATGTCGCCGAGGTCGGTCAGCGCGCGATCGCGGCGGCCGACTGACCTACCGGCGCTCGCGGACTGACTCGGCCCGCGCGATCGCCTCGTCGAGTGCCCCTACCGGCTCCCCCTCGAAGGGGACGGCGCGGACGGTCTCTTCTGCTCCCTGCTCGGCGTCGGTCCGGCCGGCGGGGACGAGCCGCACGATCACGTCGCCGGCCGCCCGGGCGGTATCGTAGGCAGCCGGCCGCCGGCTGGGATCCCTGTCGAGCATCACCGCAAAGCCCGCGAGACTCGCGGCCGTCGCGACCGCGGCCTGATCGGTCCCTCGACCGGGCAGTTCCGCCGGCGTGACGGGGTCGTACCCGCGCTCTGTGAGCGCCGCCGCGAGCGCGTCGAGACCCGAGTCGCCGCTCCCGCCGCCGCTGGCTTCGCCCGAGCCGAAGACAAGCACCGCGTCGGCGAGTGCCGCCTCGACGCCGGCTAGGCCCTCTTCGAGGGCGGCGACATCCGCTTCGGGGGCGCCCAGCGCGGTCAGGTAGCCCTCGCTCGCAACCCGCTCGATCGTCCCGAGCTGTCCCCGGAGGTCGCCGTAGCCCTCGGGCTGGCCCCACCGCTCTCTGACCGTCGGGCGCTCTCCGACCGGCGCGACATCGAGGGGCTCCTCGGCGTGTTGGACCGCCTCGAGGGCGGCCCGCGCGCTGGGGAGCGTCGAGAAGTACGTGATCTGCTGGTCGACACAAACCTCGAGCAGCTCCCGCTCCCGGGAGACGACGAGATCGATCTCGCCGGCCCGGAGCCGGTCTTTGATCGCCCCGAGGTGCGGGAAGTCGTCGATCTCCCGGACCTCGAAGTGCTGTTCGAACCCGGCGACCGGCATGTCGACGACCGCGGTCCCGTCGAGGGGAACGGGCTTGCCGACGGCCATCTGGGCCTTCTGGTAGGCCTTGCCGAAAGTATCTGCGGCCCCCATCACCTCGCCGGTGGATTTCATTTCCGGGCCCAGCCGCGGGTCGCTGCCGGGCAGCCGGTCGAACGGCAACACGACCTCCTTGACGCTGATCTGCTCGGGGACCCGCTCCTCGTACTCTAATTCGGCAAGCGTTGCCCCGGCCATCACCTTCGCGGCGGCCTTGGCGATCGGGACACCGGTGGCCTTCGAGACGAACGGTACCGTCCGTGAGGAGCGCGGGTTCGCTTCGAGGACGTACACCTCGCCGTCCCGGACCGCGAGCTGGACGTTCAGCAGGCCAACGGTGTCGAGGGCGTCTGCGATCTCCTCGACGACCTCTCTGACCCGACGGTTGACCGCCCGCCCCAGCGACCGCGGCGGGATCATACATGCCGAATCCCCCGAGTGGACGCCGGCGGCCTCGACGTGTTCCATCACGCCGCCGACCAGCACGTCCTCGCCGTCGGCGACCGCGTCGACATCCAACTCGACGGCGTCGGCCAGGAACTCGTCGACTAACACCGGCTTTGCCGGGGAGACCCGCACCGCTTCCGTCATGTAGGTCCGTAGGTCCTCGTCGTTGTACACGACCTCCATTGCCCGCCCGCCCAGCACGTACGAGGGCCGGACCAACACCGGGTAGCCGATCTCGTGGGCCAACTCGAGGGCCTCCGCCCGGCTGGTCGCGGTCCCCCCGGCGGCCTGTGCGATCCCCAGCTCGTCCATGAGCCGGTTGAACCGGTCCCGATCTTCCGCGAGGTCCATCGCGTCGACATTGGTGCCCAAGATCTCACAGTCGAGCCCCCGCCGGTCGAGTTCCTCGGCCAGTGGCTGCCCGACATCGACGCTCGTCTGGCCGCCGAACTGGACCATCACCCCGTCGGCGTCGGTCGCCTCGATTACGTCTGCGATCTCCTCGGCGGTGATCGGCTCGAAGAACAGACCGTCCGAGGTGTCGTAGTCCGTCGAGACCGTCTCGGGATTGTTGTTGACGACGTGGGCCTCGATGCCCAGCTCGCGTAAGGCCTGGACGGCGTGGACCGAGCAGTAATCGAACTCCACGCCCTGCCCGATCCGGATCGGCCCGCCGCCCACGACCACGACGCTCTCGACATCTCGGTCGACCCGGAGCTCGTCCCGCTTGAGGCTTGTCGCTGGCTCCCGCGCCGAGTAGTAGTACGGCGTCGCGGCCGCGAACTCTCCGGCGCAGGTGTCGACCAGCTTGAACCCGCGGTCGGTCGTCGACGCCTCGACTGCCGGGATCGTCTTGGCCGTTCGGTCGGTTCCGCCCGTCTCGCCGGCCGGCAGCCAGCTCGCGTGGGTGTCCCCGAGCGGGGCCCCGGTCAGCGCGGCGACCTCGTGGTCGGTGAATCCGACCCTCGCCGCCCCGTCGAGGTCACCCTCGGCGCCGGCCCGGGCTGCGGCCGCGACGTTCCGGTAGCGCTCGAGATACCACTCGTGGATCTCGGTCAGCTCGGCGACGCGTTCGAGGGCGTACCCGCGGGCGAACGCCTCGAGGATGGCGTAGGCCCGGTCGGGCGTCGGCCGGGCGAGATACTCCGTTTCGAGCGTGTCGTCGTCGACCTCGGTCCAGTCGGCGGCCGGGTCGTACTCGGTAGAGCGCAGCGCCTTCAACAGCGACTCCTCGAAGGTCCGCCCGATCGCCATCGCCTCGCCGGTGGATTTCATCGCCGGGCCGAGCTCGAACTCAACGTTCCGGAACTTATCAATCGGCCACCGGGGAACCTTCGTCACGACGTAGTCGATCGCGGGCTCGAAGGCCGCCGTCGTTTGCCCGGTGATCTCGTTGTCGATCTCGTGGAGGCGCTTGCCCAGCGCCACTTTCGCCGTCACGCGGGCGATTGGGTACCCCGTGGCCTTGGAGGCAAGCGCCGAGGATCGGGAGACCCGCGGGTTCACCTCGACGACCCGGTACTCCCCGCTGGGCGTGCCGTCCGCGCGCCAGGCGAACTGGATGTTACACCCGCCCTGGATGCCCAGCTCGCGGATCACACGGATCGCGACGTTGCGCATCGCCTGGTGGCCCCTGTCTGGGATCACCTGCGAGGGCGTGACGACGATCGACTCGCCGGTGTGGATCCCCATCGGATCGATGTTTTCCATGTTGCAGATGATGATACACGAGTCGTCGGCGTCGCGCATCACCTCGTACTCGAGTTCGATCCAGCCGTCGATGGACTCGGTGATCATCACGCGGTCGTCCCGCGAGAGGGTCAGTCCGCGTTCGACGGCCCCCCGGAGCTCGTCCATCTCGTCGATCACGCCCGAGCCCGCACCCCCCAGGGTGTAGGTTGTACGCATGATCACCGGCAGGCCCCCGACCACCGCGACCGCGTCCTCGAGCTGGTCGACGGCCTCGATGGTCTCCGACTCGGGCACCGGCTCGCCGAGCTCGTGCATCCGCGCCCGGAACGCGTCCCGGTCCTCGGTCGCGTAGATGGTCTCCAGTGGCGTGCCCATCACCTCCACGCCGTACTCCTCTAAGATCCCCCGTTCGGCGAGCTCGGCGGTGACGTTCAGCCCCGTCTGGCCGCCCAGTCCGGCGATCACGCCGTCTGGTTCCTCGGCACGGATCACCTCGCCGATGGCCTCGGGCGTGATCGGCTCGATGTAGACCGCGTCTGCCATCTCCGGGTCGGTCATGATCGTCGCGGGATTTGAGTTGACCAGCACGACCCGGGCACCCTCCTCTCGGAGCGCTCGGCAGGCCTGCGCGCCGGAGTAATCGAACTCGGCTGCCTGTCCGATCTGGATCGGACCGCTCCCGATGAGCAGGATCGTGCGGTCTGTCTCGGGCATTACCGGCTCGACTACACACATCGTAATAAACCCGGCGATGCGGTACGAAACTCGAAGAAGAGCTTCGAAAATCGTACTTGCCCGCCAGAGGCTAGGCGGTCAGTCGGCGGGTTGGGCCTCGGGAGCGCCCTCGGCCTCGGGCTCCCGTGCGCCGAACATCGTCCGCCGCGTGTAGAAGAAGTAGACGTAGGGCACCTTCGCGATCACGTCGAGGAAGGCGATAGTCAGTCCGGTCCCAACAAGCGTGATCGCGCCGATCCCGACGGGGCTGAGCGCCCAGACCATCGGGTAGGCGAGCCAGAGCGCCCCCACGTGGTGTTGCAGCAGGGTGAAAAAGCCCTGCCGGCCCGGATCGTCGGACACCGTCTGGGGAATCACCGCGTACAGCCCGACGAGCAAGACGAGATGGAAGACGGATCCGACCCCGAACAGCGCCCACTGGAGGGTTCCGCTCGTGAGGACGGCGGCCGCGCCGGCGAGGATCATCGTCGCGTCGGCGGCCATCATCGCCGCGATCGTCGTCCGGCCGGCGCCGGCGACGTAGCCGACGTACCCGACCAGCAGCGGGGTGGTGACCACCCACGCGACGTACCGCGTCGGGTAGAACGTATCGCCGTTGACGACAGTCGTCCCGATCCCGAGGGCGGCGGCGGCGTAGGTCACCATCGGCACCGCCGTGATTAGGCCCAGTCCCGCGAGCCGGGTGCGGTCCCTCGAGGCCGGTAGCGAGACGAGCAACGCGACCGGGATGGCAGTCCCGAGCAGGAAGGCCGCGGCCGCAATCCCGAACGCCGCCTGGAGCTCGACGGGCGTCGTCATCGTCCACCCCCATCCGAGACGGCCAGCTCGCCGCCGGCCGGTCCCTTAGCGGGGTCGACCCCGGTGTCGCGGACGGTGAAGGCCGTCACCTCTCGTTTCAGGTCGGCAACCGCCGAGGAGCGGAACCGATCGAGCTCGGTCGCGACCTCTTCGACGCGGTCTTGCTGTCGGTCGATCTGCTCGCCGACCCGCTCGGCGTCGCCAGCTGTTTCGGTGCCCAGCGATGCGACCCGGTCGACAGACTGGGCGGTGACCTGGACCCGTTCGGCCTGGTCGCCGGTCGCGTTCTGGATGTCCTCGAGCGAGACCGAGATCTCCTCGACTGACTCTGCGATCTCCTCGATGTTTCGCAGCGCCTCGCCGACGGTCTCGTTGCCTGTCTCGACCCGTGTCTGGGCCCGCTCGATCGCCTCACCGACGGCCGTCGTCTGCTCGTGTGCCGCCGCGACGGTCGTGGCGATCTCGTCGGCGCGCTGTTGGGTCTCCTCGGCGAGTGCCTTTACCTCGTCGGCGACGACGGCGAACCCGTCGCCCTCGCCCGCTCCACCCGCGCGAGCGGCCTCGATCGAGGCGTTCAGCGCGAGCATGTTGGTCTGTTCTGCGATCTCTCGAATCATGTCCGCGACCCCGGTGATCTCTTCGGCCTTCTCGCGCAGGCCCGCCATCTCCTCGGCGGCAGCGCCGACCTCGGCGGTCACCGCGTTCATCTCCTCGATCGCGTCTTGGGAGAGTCCCCGCGCGTCGTCACTTGCGTCGGCCACCCGCGAGACGTTCCCCGCAACGTCGTCGACGGTCGCCGCGACCTCCTCCGCGGAGGCGCTCAGCCCGTCGACCTCGCCCGACAGCGACTGGAGTTCGTCGTTTTGCTCGGCCGCTTTCCCGACGATATTCTCGGCGGACTCGGCGATCGCCGTCGTCTCTTCGGCGGCCTGCTTGCTCCGCTCGGTGATCGACTCGGCCCGCTCGTCGAGTGTGTCGGCGACGGTCGTGACCGTCCCAATAGTCGTTTCGAGATCCTCGAGCATCCGGTTGAACGACCGCCCGATCGTCTCGAGGGCCTCGTTGTCGGTCTCGACGGTCACCCGCTGTGTGAGGTCCCCGGCGGCGGCTTTCTCCATAACCGCGGCGTAGGACTCGGCGGTCTCGCGCAGCTCCGCCGCGCTGTCCTCTGCCTGGGTCTTCGCCCGTTCGGCCTCCCGTTTGGCCCGCTCGGCGTCGGCTCGGGCCTGCTCGAGCTCTGTCTGTGCCTGTTCCATCTCCTCGATCCGGTCGTTCAGCGACTGTCTGAGCGTCTCCGTGGCGCCGGCGATCTCGCCGAACTCGTCGTCCGCCCGGAACTCGACCGGCCGGTCGAGGTCGCCCTCGGCGACGGTCCGGGTCCGGGCCGACAGCTCCGTCGCCCGGCTGAGCGTCTCGGCAGTGTTGAGCGACCCGAGCGCGATCAGCGCTGTGATCGCCGCGACTGCCGTCGTTACCCCGTCGCCGGTTACGACGCCGACGACGGCGATGAACGCTCCGACGACGAGATAGCCCGCGGCCAGTTGTACGCCGTAGCTGTTCCAGAGTTTCATTAACAGAACAACCTTGGCTCTGATTGACATAAGCCGTGGCCCGCAAATTTCAGCCCTGATAATGCCGCCCTCTCTCGATTTTCAGGGACGGTACCAACTCACACACCGTAAGGAATTAGGACTGCTGGTGTCGATCGATACGCCGAGTCGTCAGTTGTTCCCGTCGAAGCGGTACCGGTAGGGCTGGTCGCGGATCACCTCGACCTCGTCGGTCCGGGCGCGCCGACCGAGGACGGTCGCGACCCGGTGGGCGCTGGTGAACTCCTCGCCGTGCTCGTCGAGTACCTCGAGGATCTCCCGCGCGGTCAGCGGTCCGTTCGCGTTCGCCTCCGTGAGCACGGAGCGGATCCGCTCGAACTCGCCACCTCGAGAGCGCATACACGTATACTATACCTGCTCGTACTTCAAATGGTGTCAGACGAGCGTCAGACGCCCCGGCGGGCGAAACCGCCGGAGGGCGACCCCCAGACGCGTCGGCGCGTGTCGGACGGTCACAGGTCAACGGCGTTTGCGGGATCGCCGAAATCGAGGATCGTTACGACATCAAAAAAAGCTTGGCCGGTCCAGCC
>CAYREK010000035.1:0-13437 GCA_964423305.1 uncultured Halobacteriales archaeon
GGCGATCGGAACGCATCTAAGCGGTCCAGCCACCGCGAGACCGTCTACGCCGAACTACCGTGTCGTACTGTCTCGATATGGGTTCAGCGGCCGGGTATCGTGGCACTCTTATCAGCTCAACGACTACCCCTAGCAGTGGAGATTTCCGGATTGGATCGTGGGGCGACGCCCGTCATCGGAAACGTCCTTCTCGTTGCCATCGTCGTCGTCACCGGGTCGCTCGTGTTCGTCCTCGCGGCCGGGCTCGTCCAGACCGGCGCGCCGACGGCGGAGGCGGTCTTCGAGTACGAGGAGACGTCGGTCGGGCTCGAAATGACGCCGGTGGCGATCGCGACCGACGTGACCGTCCAGCTGAACGGAAAGCCCGTCGCCTCCTTCGGGAGCGACAGCGCCGGCGAGTCGATCCTGCTACCGACCGGCCCCGGAGACACGATCACCGTGATCTCGGCGGACGAGCGGCGGTCGGTGCTCGTACAGAAACAGATCGAGGGCCGCTCGCAGATCGGCGACTTCATCGCCTACTATACCTTCGACACGAAAGACGGCGAGCTGCGAGACCGGTCGGGCAACGGAAACGACGGGGCAGTACAGGGGGATCCGACCCGGAGCGGCAGCTCGTTTACCTTCGACGGAACTCCGGACTCCGTCGAGGTGACCGATATCAGTTCGCCCGTCGATGTCAGTGAGTTCACGATCGCCGCGACATACCGAACCGACAACGCGTCAAAAAAACAGGAGATCGTCGAGCACAAAAGCGGCGCCGACAACTGGCTGTTCGAGCTGAAGCCGTGTTCCAACTCCCAGGTCACTACCTGCAGCAGAAACGACCGGTACGTCCCGGTGTTCAGCGTCGACCGGGCGGGTGGCAGCCAGACCGGTCAGGTCTTCGGGAGCCCACAGCGGGCCGGCACACAGCACACCCTCGTCGGTACATACGACGGCGAGACCTACACGCTGTACGTCGACGGCACCCGCGTGGCGAGCGGTAACTACTCCGGCGAGATCAGCATGGGCGATATGAACATCGGGAAAGACATCGAGGGAAATATTGACGACTACTTCGAGGGTGAGATCTCCGAGCTCCGGCTGTACTACTCGGCGTTCGACCAGCGGGAAGTCACCATCGTAACCAACGCGATGTCCTAACGATCCCAGCGACGGAGCCGCGTCTATCCGACCCGACCTTCCGGACTCCTGTCGAGTGCCGGGAGACGCTACGCCGCGAGTCACACCGGATTAACAGTTCCGAGTTCCGGACTCCCGTCGAACGGAACGACACGACACGGCAAAATCCGGCCAGAAACTCCGACGGCGATCGACCGAACGGCGATCGAAGACGACCGGCGACCCGACGCGAGCCGCCGAATCTCGACGACCGAGCAGAGACCCGGAGCGGTCGCCGAGGTTGAGGACCCCCGACGGCGCCTCCGCGAGGCGTTGAAGTAATTTTTTCTTCAAAGCGTAGCTCTGATGGAGAGATTCGTGCAGCTTATGAGGATAGAAGCCAATCCACTGTCAGAATGGACACGAACACGAGTCAGACCGATCGAACGGACGCCGTCTCGCGGCGGGCGCTCCTCCAGAGCGTTGCGGGAGCGGGAACGGCCGGGCTGGCCGGACTCGCCGGCTGCACCGGCGGGGACGGCGAGTACCCCACAGAGGAGATCCGGTTCGTGGTACCGTTTGCGGCCGGCGGCGGGTTCGACGAGATCGCGCGGCTAGCACAGCCCTACTGGGAGGAGTATCTCCCGGGGGACGCGTCGCTGGTCGTCGAGAACGTCGAGGGCGGGGGTAGCGCCGTCGGGACCGCACAGGTGTACGACGCAGAACCCGATGGCCACACGCTGTTGTTCGGCGACCCGTTCTCGAGTGGCGGCCGGCAGGTGGTGACCGATCCGGGCTACGACATCACGGAGTTTCGGTACGTCGGACACTTTTCACACGAACCCCACGGGATTGCGGCCGCCGAGTCGCTCGATATCGGCGGGTTCGACGAGTTCGTCGATCGGATCGACGAGTTCAACGTCGCCACGCAGGGACGCGGGTCGGTCGCACAGCTCGCGCCGCTGTTGCTCGCGGAGGTGACCGGCGCGTTCGACGGCGACGATATAAACTTCGTTCACTACACCGGAACTGGAGAGGCAATCGCCGGGATCGAACGCGGCGAGGTCGACGTGTACCCCGTCGGGAGCGCCTCCTCGGCGCTCGTTGCGCGGGCCGTCGAGGGCGTCGAGCACTTTCTGATGTTCACCGACGCCGAGACCGGCGAGGAGTTTTTTCCGGAGACGCGGCTGTACGCGGGCGAGTTGGACATCCCGAACATCGAGGAGTACATCGGGCTGTCGAGTTTCCAGCGGTTCGTGGCGGCACCACCGGGCGTCGACGACGACGTGTTAGCGACGCTCCGGGAGGCGATGGGCGCGATTCTCGACGACGAGTCGTTCAACAACGACGCGCTCGAGGCCGACCGGTTCCTGCTCGACACCGCGGTCGGCCGGCGGAGCCGCGAACTCGCGGAACGGAAGCTGGCGGCGCTCCGCGAGGAGCCGTTCCCGAGCGTGCTCGAGGCGGCGGTCGGGAACTAGCCGTGCGTGCGGACGCCGTCTTCGACCGGCTCGCAGCCGTCGAGGGCCGGTGGTACAGGGCTGGGTTCTTTCTCGTCGTGTTCGCGTACGTCCTCGCCGTGCTCCGGGAGGCGGTCGGGTACACGCCCTCGGCGCGGCTCTTTCCGCTCGTCGTCGGGACGGCCACGGCTGCGCTGCTCGGCCTCGAGATCGCGGCGACCGCGACCGGCCACGGTCGGCTCCGCGGGCCCTTCGCCGGCGTCTTCGACCGACTCGGGGCGGAGAGCGACCGAACGCCGGACCGGTACCGCCGGGAGGTCCGGACACTCGCCTGGCTCGTCGGCCTGGTGGGAGTCGTCTACCTGCTCGGGCACCTGCCCGGCGCCTTCCTCTACGTGACGGCGTTTATCCGGGCACGGGGCGGGTCCTGGCGGCGGGCGCTGGCGGTCGGCGTTGGCACGACGGCCGGACTGTACGTCCTGTTCGAGTGGCTGCTCACGACGCCGCTATACGAGGGCTTGGTGGGCCTGTAGAATGTCCCGAACGACGCTGCAGGCGACGGGCGAGCTGTGGCCGGCCGTGCGGATCGCGGCCGAGACGGTCCTCTCACCGACGGGGCTTGCCCTGCTGGCCGTCGGCGCGTCGCTAGGGTTGGTGATGGGTGCGCTGCCGGGACTTGGTGGGCCGGTCGCGCTCACACTCTTGATCCCGGTTACGTACGGGCTCGACCTGAACCCGGCAGTGCTGTTGCTCGCGGCGACGCTGGGCGGGGTCGCCTTTGGCGGCTCGGTGACCGCGATCTTGCTCAACACGCCTGGGGACGCGCCCAACGCCGCGACGGTGCTCGACGGCTATCCGATGGCACGAACCGGCCGCGCCGTCGAGGCGGTCACCGCGAGTGCGATCGCCTCCGGAGCCGGGGCGATCGTCGGGGTCGCCCTGCTCGTCGTCACGATCCCGGTAGTCCGGGAGTTCACGCTGCTCTTTTTCTCGGTCGATATCTTCTGGCTCGCTATCGTCGGCCTCCTCACCGTCGCCGTCGTTTCCCGGGGCGGACTGCTGGCGAACCTGATCGCGGGCGGGCTCGGGCTCGTGCTCGCCTTCCATGGGTTCAATCCCGTCACCGGCACTGCACGGTTTACCTGGGGTGTGACGGCGCTACGGGACGGCGTGGGGCTCGTGCCGCTGTTGATCGGGCTGTTTGCCGTCGCGGAGATGCTTCGGCTGGCCGGCGATGGCGGTCCAGTCGCCGAAGGAGACAATCCGGGCGGGGACGTGGACGCGGACGGGCCGCGAGACGCGACGGCCGAGGAACGGTCGGGCCGGCGGGCGGGGCTGTCGGCGGTGCTTGGAAACCGGCGACTGTTCGGGCAAAGCGCCGCGATCGGCTGGCTCGTTGGGGTTATCCCGGGGGCCGGCGGGACGGTCGCGAACTTCGTCTCGTATCTCGGCGCGCAGGCCACGACCGGAGCGTCGTCGTTCGGGGACGGCGACGTACGGGGCGTGATCGCGAGCGAGGCCGCAAACGACGCCAAGGACGGCGGTTCGATGGTCCCGACGCTCGGACTCGGGATTCCTGGCTCCGCTTCGACGGCGGTGTTGCTCGGCGCGCTCGTGGTCAACGGCGTCGTCCCCGGGCCACAGCTGTTCGAGGAGAACCTCCAGCTGGTGTTCGTCGTTGCGTTCGGGTTGCTCGGGTCGAACATATTCACCTCGGCGGTTGGGCTCGTCCTCGCCCGCCGGGTCGCCGCGCTCACACGGGTCTCCGCGAGGACGCTGGTCCCGGTCGTGTTGGTGGTCGCGTTGACCGGCGCGTACGTCGGCCGGGGGAGTTTCGTCGACGTGTGGCTCGCGGTGCTGTTGGGCGTGGTCGGGTTCGGAATGCTCCGGGTTGGGATCTCTCGGGTGCCGGTCGTGATCGCGTTCGTGCTCGGATCGCTCGCCGAGCAGAACTTCCACCGGACCCTCCAGATCGCAGACGGCAACGCCGCCGGGGCCTTCTTCCAGCGGCCGACATCGATCGTCCTGGCGAGTGTGGCCCTCGCGGTGGTGCTCGTGCCGGTGCTCAGGTGGTACCGGCGTCAGTCAGTCAGAAACGAGTAATCGAGCGTCGCCGCGCTGTGGGTTAGCGATCCCATCGAGATCACGTCCACGCCCGTTCCGGCGTACTCTGAGACGGTGTCGACTGTGATGCCGCCGCTGGCCTCCGCGAGCGTTCCCGCGGGGAGAGAATCGACTCCGCGGGCGATCGCTTCCGGCGAGAGGTTATCGAACAGGACGATGTCCGCCCCGGCCGCGGCCGCTCGCTGCCCGTCCTCAGGGTTTTCGACCTCGGCCTCGATTTTGGTCGCGAAGGAGCTGCGCTCGCGAAACCGCTCGATCGCCGCCTCAAAGCCGAGCTGTGCGATGTGGTTTTCCTTGATCAACACCATGTGAGAGAGATCGAGCCGGTGGGTGTCGCCGCCGCCGGCGACGACTGCCCGCTTTTCGAGCCCGCGCAGCCCGGGCGTAGTCTTTCTGGTCGCGGCCACGCGAACGTCCTCGTCGACGGCGTGTGCGCGGTCGACGGCCCGCCGTGTCGCGGTGGCGATCCCAGAGGCGTGCCCGACGACGTTGACCGCGACGCGCTCGCCGCGCAGCACGGATCTGGCCTCGCCCGCGACCTCGAGAACCACGTCGCCGGAGTCGACCTGCGTCCCCGCCTCGGCGGTCGCCGTCGCGTCGGCGCCAAGGTGGGAAAACACCGACAGTGCCGCGTCGAGTCCGGCTACGACGCCCGACTCGCGGGCGACCAGCCGGCCGGTCGCCTCGCCGGGTACCTCGTTTGTCACGTCGTGGTGTCCGAGATCTTCCGCGAGCCACTGCTCGATCTGCGAGGTCCGAATCACACCTAATAACGCGGACCCACGGGATTGAAGATTGCGCTCCGATCGGCTGACCCGCGAGGCCGAGCTCACCGAACAGAACGAGCGCCGAGAGGAGTTCGCGAGCGTCGTCAGCCACGACCTGCGGAGTCCGCTACAGGTCACACAGACACGGGTCGGGCTCGCGCAGGCGACCCAGGACAGCGAGGAACTCGAGATCGCCCTCGAACGGATGAACACGCTGATCGACGACCTGCTCACGCCGGCCCGCGGCGGGGCAAACCTCGGGGAGAGACAGGCGGTCTCACTGTCGGCGCTCGTCGGGGAGTGTAGCGCACCGTCGAGACAGAGGAGGCGAAGCCCGAACCCGACAACGAACGGCTCCGGGCCGATCAATCGCGGCGCCGCCAGCTGCTCGAGAATCTCGTCCGGAACGCAGTTGAGCACGCCGGGGCTCCCGTGACGGTCACCGTCGGCGCGCTCGCAGACAGCCGGGGATTCTACGTCGCCGACGACGGTCCCGGCATCCCGGAGGAGGACCGCGAGAAGGTGTTCACGCCGGGGGTACTCGAGCGGTGGGACCGGATTCGGGCTCGCGATCGTCGAGCGGATCGTCGACGCATACGGGTGGGCGATCGACGTGACCAACAGCGACGCCAGCGGACGCGGTTCGTCGTTACCGGCGTCGAGACCGTCCCGACCGAGTGACCCGCCGCGAACGGACCGGTCAGGCGCGAGCGTCGACGGCGAACCGCGGGGGCTGGGCTGTGTGTCGGGCGCGCCGACCGGCCGAGGGCTGAAACTGTCTCGGCACTTGCGACGGGTGTGACACGAACGATCGTGATCGGCGGCGTCGGACAGACGCTCGGCGAGTCACTGGCCCGGGAGTTCGCCGTGGCGGGCGACCGCGTGGCGCTGTGGGCGCGCTCGGAGTCGTTCACCGCGGAGCTCGCCGCGACGCTTTCGGCGGAGACCCCAGGCTCGGCGATCGCAACGGAGGTCGACGTGACCGACCGCGAGGCGATCGCGGACGGCGTCGAGCGGGTCCACGAGGCCTTCGGGCGCGTGGACGCGTACGTCCACAACGTCGCCCCGGACGAGGCCTGGAAAGGACCGTTGACCGACGAGCCCGCGGACTTCACGACCTACGTCGAGGCGGCCGGGTACGGGCTGGTTGCGGTCGTCGACGAGCTGCTTGATGAGCTGCGCGCGGCCGGCGGGACCGTCATCCACCACGCGGGCGACGACATGCGGTGGGTCAGTCGAGCCATGGCAGAGCAGCTCACCGCCGAGGGCGTCCACGTCGTCAGGGTGGTCGCCGACGGCTGGATCGACGGGCCGACCGTGTCAGAGGATGTCCCCGACTCGAAACGCATCAACCCCGACGTGCTCGCGGCAGAGTACCGCCGGCTGGTCGAGCAAGACCGGAGCGTCTGGAGTTCAGACATCGACTTTCGGGGCTGGGGCGACGACGCGTTCCGGACCGGCTAGTCGCGGCAGGCACGAGGCGAGAGTCCCGGGGGATCCGAAAGGACCGATCGCGGCTGTCCGGGGCCGCCGGACGGTCGGCGCATCGTTTTGTGTGCGCGCGGGAACAGCGCATATGACACAGACTGCGGTTGTCGCCGGCGTCGGGCCGACGATCGGCGCAGCGACAGCGCGGACGCTCCACGACGCCGGCTACGACGTCGGCCTGTTCGCACGCTCCGAATCGTTCATCGAGGAACTCGCGGCCGAGCTCGGCGACGGAGCTCTCGCCGTTCCAACCGACATCACCGACACCGCGGCTGTCGAGGCCGGGATCGAGACGGTCCGGGAGTCGTTCGGGCCGATCGAGGCGCTCGTATTGAACGCGAGCGCCGGGGCCGGGCGACCGATCGAGAGCGCGTCGGTCGAACGGCTCCGGAGGATGTTCGACGTTCGGGTCGCGGGATCGCTGGCCTGTGTCGGGGCAGCTCGAGAGGACCTCGAGGCGACAGGCGGGACGGTCGTGTTCTCGGGGACGACCTTCGCCGACGGCAAGGTGCCCGAACAGATCGAGTGGGGTGCGGTGGCGCCCGCCGCGGAGGGGCTGGCGATGTCGCTGGCACTCGCGCTTGACGGCGTCCAGGTGACCTACGTCAGGATCGGCTCGGCGGTCCGGGAGGACCCGTCTGGGGATGCCCTCGGGGCCGTCACGGTCGCGACCGCCTACCGGGAACTGATCGAGCGCGAGGCGGCAGCCACGCGGGTCTGCGATCTCCGCGATCGGGGGTGAAGCTCTATCGTCGGCTCCGCGATCGGCCGGGTCGAGCGAGTCAGGGGACACCGATGAGATCTGTCAGTTCGAGCGTCTCGGCGATCATCCAGACGACGAAGACGGCGTAGGTCACGATCAGCAGATACGACTCCAGGGGCGTCAGCGACAGGTCTGTCCGGAGGGTCACGAACAGCAGCATCGTCGCGACCGTGAGCAGTCCCATCATCGGGGCGGCGACGGCGAAATCGATGGGAACGCCTCCGACGATGAACACGCCGACCGGAATCGCCACGAGCAGGTTGAACGTGTTCGAGCCCAGCACGTTCGCCAGGCTGGTGATACCCCGCCCCTCGCGAGCGGCGCGGACGCTGACCAGCGTATCCGGCAGGCTCGTCGCGGCCGCGATGATCAACACGCCCGAGATGAACTCCGGAACGCCGAAGCTCTCCCCCAGCGAGTCGACCGCGCCGACGAACTGCTGGATCGCGAGCGCGATCAGGGCGAGTCCCCCGAGCAGCAACAGCCAGTTGCGCCGCACGTCGACGGTCTCAACGGTGGGCGTTGCCTCGTAGTCGGCGATGTCCTCCCACTGGATGAACAGATACATTCCGTACAACACGAGCGGGATCGCGGCAATCGGGCGGGTGATCTCGCCGGTCAACCCCGGAGCCTCTGGCACCGGCGCGTAGATCACCGCCAGCGCGAACGTAATCACGAGCGCCGAGACGGCGATCATGTAAAACTGCGCCTCCTTGAACACGATCGCGCGGTTGGTCGCGATCTCGTCGTCGACCACGATCCCCGAGAGGGCCGGGATGACGAGGATGTTGAAAATCGCCGAGCCGACGATCGTCCCGACGCCCATCTCGAAGACGCCGGCGAAGGCCGTGACGACGACGCTCGCGAACTCGGGGAAGCTCGACCCGACGGCGACGACCACCGATCCCTGGATGACCGGCGGCAGGCCGTAGTGCGTCGAGAGTGCCTCGGCGGAGTTTTCGAGCCAGGCGCTGCCGATCCAGATCACGGCGGTCGCGGCGAGAATGATCACGATGTTGAGTATCGTCGCGTTGGGGACGAGTCCGCCGAGTCCCATCGATTTCGTTTATGTACGTGCCCGCATGAACCTGCCGTTCGCCCGCGAGGGTGTGCCGGCCCGCGCCGGACAGGAGTACGGTCTACCGGTCCGGAGGAGTACGCGTGGATCGGGAGAGGATCACTCTTAGGGGTGGATCCACAACCGTGTGCATGAAACAGGCGATCGTCGCCCGGACGGACATCGGGATGGGAGCGGGAAAACTTGCCGCGCAGGTCGCACACGCCTCGCTGCAGGCCTACGAGCGGGCCGACCGGACCGCCCGCGATGAGTGGACTGCGGGCGGACAGAAGAAGATCGTCCTGCAGGGAGAGGACGAACAGCAGCTGTTCGCGCTGGCCGAGGAGGCAAACCGAGAGGGCCTGCCACACGCCATCGTCCGGGACGCCGGACACACCCAGCTCGATCCCGGGACCGTCACGGCACTGGCTGTCGGGCCGGCGGCCGAGGACCGCGTCGATCTCGTCACCGGCCAACTCTCGCTGTACTAACGACACCGACTTGAGCCGCCACGGGCTACCGGTAGAGGATGCGACGGGCACCCGAACACGAGCGCGCGGTCGGGATGAGCTATTACGTCAGCGACACCGAGGGGACCGGCGGCCGGCTGCGGGGGAGCCCCGAGGATTTTCGCGTGCGAGAACTCGAGACCGGCGGCTTCGAGCCGATCGACGCCGATCCCGGCGCCTATCCCCACCTCGTGGTGCGGGCTCGGCTGCGCGACTGGGAGACAACCGCCTTCGCCGGGGCGCTCTCGGACCGGCTGGGGATCTCCCGCGAGCGGGTCTCCTGGGCGGGGACGAAAGACAAGCGGGCGGTGACGACCCAGCTGTTCTCGATCGAGGGGGTCGAGCCGCCGCTGCCCCAGCTCGAGGGGGCGACCGTCGAGCCGATCGGGCGGGCCGGCCGGCCGGTGCTGTTCGGCGACCTGACCGGCAACGCCTTCGAGATCGTCGTCCGCGACCCGGAACGCCCCGAGACCGTCGGGGCGGTGACGACCGACCTGGCGGCGTTCGGTCGTGACAAGTCGGGGGCAGGGGGGTCCGGAAACGGACAGGGGGATCGGATCGCGGTGCCGAACTACTTCGGCACCCAGCGGTTCGGCAGCCGGCGGGCGGTCACCCACGAGGTCGGGCTGGCGATCGTCCGGGGAGACTGGGAGGCTGCGGTCCTCGCCTATCTGGGCGGGCCGAGCGACCGCGAGCCCGAGGGGACACAGCGGGCCCGGGCGTTCGTCGAGGAGATAAAAGACTGGACGGGCGCGCTCGAGCGGTTCCCCGGCCGGCTCGGCTACGAGCGGGCCATGCTGCACGCACTCGCCGAGGGAGCCACGCCGCGCGAGGCACTCGAGACCGTCCCGACCGCGCTCCAGAGCCTGTTCGTCAACGCCGCCCAGTCGTACCTGTTCAACCGGATCCTCTCGCGGCGACTCGAGCAGGGGCTGTCGTTCGCAGAGCCGGTCGTCGGCGACGTCGTCTGTTTTGCCGACCAAAGCGACGACACGGAGCTCCCGCGACCGGACCCGGATCGGACCCAGCGGGTGACCGACGGTCGGCTCGAGACGGTACGCCGACACTGCGGGCGCGGACGAGCGTTCGTGACAGCCCCACTCGTCGGGACCGAGACCGAACTGGCCGACGGCGAGCCGGGCACGATCGAGCGGGCGGTGCTCGAGGCGGCGGGGATCGGGCCCGAGGAGTTCGACCTGCCCGGGGAGTTTCACGCGACCGGAACTCGCCGAGCGGTGCTCGTCCGGACCGAGCTCACGGTCGAGCACGAGCCGCTAACCTTTGCGTTCCGGCTTCCAAGCGGCGCGTACGCGACGACGCTGGTCCGGGAGTATCTGAAACCTGACGACCCCGACCGGCTGTGAGACTCTCGACGGCCCCGAGAGGTACTGGCCGGGGATCCGCGAGGATCGGAAACGCGGCGTTTAGGGCGGGCCGTATCATATCAGCAGTTGTGGAGTGTAACCGGTGTGCGTCGCCGCTCGAACGCCCGGGCGATTACTGTCTTGTCTGTCACACCGCAAACGCCGACACGGTGGTCATCGAGGCGGACCGAGAACGCTCGACTGTGACGATCGTAGACGGCGAGCGGACCGTCGGCGCCCGGACGGTGACGACCCGCCCCGAGACCGGCGAGAACGAGCGCGCAGAACTCCGGAACTACGCCGGGCGGATCGCAGACGAGGTCCGGCGCAAGCGTCCCGAAGAGGTGTACGCGACCGGCGACCGGACGGTGGTGCGGGCGGTACGGGCACAGCTTCACTATCCGTTGTACCGCGTTCCCGGCGAGGATCCTGTCGAGCATGCCACGGGAAGCGACGAGGCGGCCCTCGAGGTCGTCGAGGCGTCGGTCGCGGAGAAGCTGGGCGGCACACACTCGACGCTGATCGGCGGTCGCGACGGACAGGCGGCGCTTGAGGCCGTCGCCGAGCACCCCCACGTCAAGAAGATCATCCCGGGACCGATCGACGCCGGCGGCTCGGGCTCCCAAACGGGCGTGCGGGCGAAGGCGACCCGGGCCGACAACACGGGTAACGTCCGCCTGATCCTGCGTGACGGTTCAAGCGTACAGGAAAACCGGGTCGTGACCACCGCCGGCGACCGCGAGCGGGGCGAGCGGGTTCGAGCCGATCTCAACGACGCGCTCGTCGCCGCCGGCCTCGGCGAGTGACCGTCGGCGGTCATCCGGTCTCTGTCTGGACGTACCGGACCCGTGTCGTGACATCGACGCCAGTCCGCTCTGCGATCCGCTCGCGCAGCAGCGACGCCAGCTCCGGCGGGGGCTCGCCGGGCTCGATCCCGACGGTGACGGTGACCTCCTTGGGATCCTGAAACGGCACCGGACCCGCGTACTCGACGCTCACGTCGACGAGTTCGAGGGTGCTTTCTTGTTGTTCTAGCACCGCCGCGGCGGTGTCGTCGACGGCGGCGTCGGTCGTCGCACGCTGGTAGGAATCGAGCGTGACGCCGCCGAGCGCGACCGACAGCAGGACGATCCCGGCCGCGAGGACCGCGATGCGCCTGATCGTCGCCCGACGGGCGCTGCCGCTCTCGAACCAGTGGTCGGGCCGATAGCCCGCGTACCACAGGCCGAGCAGCGCCGCCAGATTGATCGAGAGAACGTTCACCACGAGCAAGACCCCGGCGCCGGCGACCACCGGGGGTTGGGCCCACGCGAGACCGATGCCGACGGTCGCAGCCGGCGGGATGAGCGCGACGGCGATCATCACCCCGACGATGGCCGCCGCGGCCCCAGTGGTCAGGCTCGCCACCCCGGCGACGCCGGCGCCCAGAGCGATAACCAGGGAGAGAAAGTCCGGGAGGACTCGCTCGCGGATCTCGGGGACTGCGGTCACGTCCGCGAGCGGCGGGACCAGATTACCGTACCGCGCCAGCGCCGCGAAACCAAAGGCTACCAGGATCGAGACGGCGAGCCCGAGCAGCTGCAGGCGGACCCCGTCTGTCTGGAGGTCGGCGTCGTTGAGCACGGTGCCGACGCTCGCGGCCATCGCGGGACCAATAAGCGGCGCAATCACCATCGATCCGACGACCACGGCCGCGGAATCGAGCAACAGTCCGGCAGTCGCGATCAGCGCGCTCACGGCGGTCAACAGCACATACGTTCGGCGTTCGGGGGCTATTCCGAGGCGGTTCCGAGCAGCTCCTCGCGGGCGATACGGTCCTCGTTGCGGTCCGCGGCGTACTCGGCCTCGAGCCGGCCGTACCGCCGGGAGGTGATGCTGTTGGCCGTGACGACGACGGTGAACGATTCCTCGTCGAGGCCGGCCGACCGCAACGTCTCGAGCACCGGCTCGACCACCGGCGTCGGCAGCGGCACGTACGCGATGGCGGCGTACTCCTTCGACCCGGTCTCGTCGACCACGGCGTACTCGAGCTCCTCGTCTTCGAGCGCCCCGAGTAGCGTCTCCCGTTTCCCGCGGGGGACCGTGATCTGGAGAAGTCGCACGCCGTGACTCCTCACCCGGCCGCAAAAAACCTCATGGAGCGTCAACGGCGTGTATACCGTCAAGGCCCGAGACACCGGCGGTCGGGACCGCCAGAGCTTTGCGCGCCGGCGCGTAGGCTCAGTCGTGTTCGACACTCGCCCGGATCGCGCCCACGAGGTCGTCCTGCTCGGGCGGTCGAACGTCGGGAAGTCGACGCTCATGCGGGAGCTGACCGGCCACGATGTCTCCACCGGCCGCCGACCGGGTGTGACCCAGTCGCCGAACCACTACGACTGGGCGGGGGCCGACTTCGTGCTCACCGATCTCCCGGGCTTTGGATTCATGGAGGGAGTCTCCGAGGACGATCGCGAACGGATCAAGACCGACGTGATCCGGTACGTGGAAGAACACGCAGGGACGATCATCGTCGGCGTGCTCGTTCTCGATGGAAAGGCCGCCGTCGAGATCATCGATCGACACACCGGACCGGAGAGCGTCGCCCACGCGGTCGAGCTGTTTCACTTCCTGACCGATGTCGAAGTCGCGCCGGTGGTCGCGGTCAACAAGATGGACAAAGTCGACGATCGGGACGCCCGACTGGACGCGATCGCCGACAGGCTCGGCCTGGTGCCACCCTGGCAGCAGTGGCGGGACACGATCGCGCCAATCAGCGCGAAACGGGGAAACATCACGGCCCTCACCGAGGCCGTCCGTGAGCA
>CAYREK010000035.1:13572-20346 GCA_964423305.1 uncultured Halobacteriales archaeon
AAAGTCGACGATCGGGACGCCCGACTGGACGCGATCGCCGACAGGCTCGGCCTGATGCGTGAACGGAGACATCGTTTTTCATCGTTGCCGCACGGAGTTTCGGTCGTGGTCGTAGGCTCCGTTCGAAGCGTGTTCGTACTCGCCGGGCTCTACCTGATACTCTCGGTACCGGCGTTCGTGCTCCGCAACCGCGCGGCCGTCGCCGCGGTCTACGGCGACGTGCTCGTCCCGGGAGAGCTCGTGTTTGCGGGACTCGCCGGCGTGGGCGTCCTGATTCTCGCCGGGCTGTTGACAGTCCGGCCGGGCGTCGAGCGGTACGTCGCCCTGCTCCGAGCGCCGACCGACGTTCCCTCGGCGGTGGTCGCGCTCTCGCTTGTCGTCGCGGCGACCGCCTGGTGGGCGGTGCCGGAACTGGCCTTTCGCCTCGGCACGAACCCCGAACTGGAGCCGCTGCTGGTCGCGATCATCGCCTGTCAGTTACCGGTGGTGGTTCTCGTGACGATACTCGCCGCGGTCGGCTTCGCGGGCGAGCAAACGTAGTGAACCGCCTCGGGGTCAAGCCCCGAGCCACTCGGCCTGCTCCGCCTGTAGAGCTTAGGCGACGCTGTAGCCCTTGTTCCGGAGCACGTCCTCGATGCGTCCGAGGTGATTGCCCTGGAGTTCGATCTGGCCGTCGTCGACAGTTCCGCCGCAGGCGAGTTTCGATTTGAGATCCGAGGACAGGCCGTCCATGTCCACGTCACCCGGGTCGAACCCCTCGACGATCGTTACCTCCTTTCCGTAGCGGCGCTCGTCGATGCGGACCGTGATCTCCTGGGAGTCTTTCGCAACGTCCTCACAGACGCACAGCTCCTCAGGCAGCCCACACGTCGAGCAGACTTCCGACATTACGGGGCGGAGCTACGAAACCGACGCATTAAACACTGTCGACAGGTTCGCCGACGATCGGTCCGCAGGATCGACACCGATCAGCCGCGGACCCGCCGGAGCAGCTTGTGTGCCTCGTCAGCATCGGCCTCGGAGACGTCCCCGCCGTACCGGGCGCGCTCGCGGATCTCGATAAGCCGGCGCGCGTCAGCCCCGGCGCCGACCGCGTCGGCGTAGGCCCGCATCGTCTCGTCGGGGCGGCGCTCGCGGTGTCGGCGCGCGAGCAGGTACCCGAGTCGGTCGTGGGCCCGCTCGACGGCGATCGTCGGGTCCTCGGACCGCCGGGGGAGTCGAAGCCGGACCCCCCAGGCGAGGCGAGTGTGTGTGTTGGTCCGACGGACGCCCGCGAGCAGGCCGGCGGCGACGATCGCTCCGAGCGCGAGCTGCTCGCGCGGGCGGTCGGTCACGACGGCGAGCGGACCGGCGTCGTCGCTTCCGGTCTCGGGTGCGGTCCCCCCCGAGCCCGGATCGGCGACCTCGATCGGGATCTCGCCGGGCGCGCCCGTTCCCTCGGTGCTCGACTCCTCGATCGCGTTCGGGCTTGCCTCTCGGGGGTTCTCGGGTTGAGTCGTCTGCTCTTGATCAGTCCCGGTCGCGGCGGGGTCGGACTCGGAGTCGACCGATTCGGGCCGGACGCCCTGTTCGCCGGCCGCGATCGCCGAGTCGATGCGGGCCTGCTCGGTCGACTCGCGGGAGGACGCCGGGGTAGGGTCGAACTCGATCCAGCCCTGCTCCGGGAAGTACACCTCGACCCAGGCGTGTGAGTCCAGTCCCCGGACGGTCCACTCGTCGTCGCCGGTCTGCTCGCCGGGGGAGTACCCGACCGCCAGCCGCGCCGGAATGTCCTGCGAGCGCAGCATCGTGACCATCGTGGTCGCGTAGTACGTGCAGTAGCCGGCCTCCATTTCGAAGAGGAAGGCGTCGGCGATATTACCGGTCGGGCGATCGACATCGAGGGAGTACTCGCGGTTCGTCTCGAGCCACCGCTCGATCAGCACCGCCGTCGCGTAAGGGTCGTCGGCCGAGGCGGCGATCTCGGCGGTCCGATCGGCGACCCGGTCGGGCGTGCTGTCGGGCAGCTGCGTGTACTTCTCTGCGATCGCGTCCGGGTAGTCCGTACCGGCCCCCGCGAGCGCCGGGGCGGTCGCGTTCGGGACCGCACCGGTGACGGTGTAGCTGTCGCCGGGTGAGAGAGTCTCGTCGGCCTGGAGTCCCCCGGTCTCGGTCTGTCTAAGTGTCGTCGAGAGTCCCTCGACGGCCGTCGGCCTCCAGGGGACCGGCACCGCTTGGAGCGGGCTCTCGACCGCGACCTCGTAGCTCGCCGACCGGGTCTCGCCGACGGGAGCGTCGAGCCCGACGCCCGGACTGGTGTCGCCGGTCCTGACCCAGCCGTCGCCGGTGTACCGGTCGAAGCTGGCGGTCCGCCAGCGCCGGGGCTCGTCGCCGGTGATGGTAAACCGGACCTGCGGAGACTGATCGACGCTTCCGACGATATCGAGTTCGTCCTGTGCGACGACGGCGTCTTCCATCGTCTGAGCGTCGCTCCCGACCAGCGACAGCGGCGTCGCGGCCCCGCCGGGAACGACGGTGACCGCGAGCGGCGCCAGGACCATGATCGCGAGCACCACGGCGAGCCGTTCGAACTCGCGGATCGATCCCGTCGGGGCATTCTCGGACTCGGAGACGCTCTCGGCGGCCGCGGCAGTCGCCCGGTCGAGATCGCCGAACCCGACCAGCGCGACCGCGGCAACGACTCCAAGCAGAGTCGCGGTCGTCCCGGCGTCGCCGGTGAGAACGAGATACCCAAGCGTTCCCGCACCGACGCCGAGCCCGGCGGCGTACCGCCCTCGAAGGACGAAAAACCAGGTGAGGAAGGTCAACACGGGCGTGGTGATCAACACCCACCGGCCGACGGCGTCGAGCCGGAGCAGGGACAGCCCCGAGAGCAGCTCGAAGTTACTCGCCAGGATGCCGACCGGGCCGGGGAGATAGGAGAGCGCGGCGAGATACCACAGCGATCCGAGCCCGAAGCCGACGCCGGCGATCGCCAGCCCGATCCGATCGCTCACGACCCGAGCGAGGACCGTCGCGGCGACGGCGGCGAGCGCCACGACCGGGGTGAAAAGCGCCGTCCGGCCGGTGACGTCAGCGATGTCGTACAGGACGCTCGCGAACGCGACGATCAGGCCCGCGGCCGCGAGCAACGCCCCCAGCCGGGCCGGCGGAATCCGGAGCACCGCCGGGAGGGCCTCGAGTCGTTCCCGAACTGCGTCTCGGGTCCGGCGGCTCTGCCGACCGGAGATCGACCGGTCGCTCACGCCGGCACCTCCCGTCGGTCGGAGCGCTCACGGAGCTGGGAAACGGTCACGCGGGTCCTCGCCGTTCGGACCGCAGTCTCGTCGGTGACGGCACGGATCCCGATGTCGGCCGCCTCGAGCGAGCCGTCGGCCG
Organism: uncultured Halobacteriales archaeon; assembly: GCA_964423305.1. GTDB lineage: Archaea > Halobacteriota > Halobacteria > Halobacteriales > Haloarculaceae > Halovenus. The sequence continues at coordinate 16,951 of CAYREK010000035.1, forward strand.
GCGAGCCGCTCCCGGCGCGGGCGAGCAGCCCGAGGACGTTCTCCCAGTGGGCGGCCCCCTGTCCCGGTGGGAGCGATTCCGTCGGGCCGACGATCTCGACATCGAGCCCGGCGTCGAGTGCGGCCCGGGCGATCGAGGCGGCGGCCTCGGCCATCTCGTCGGCGCGGCCCGGCATCGACGCCGCCACGATCGTCACCGTCTCCGGGCGCTCGGTCGGATCGAACTCGACGACGTGAAACTCCTCGTGTTTGGCGCTTGTCTTCCAGTGGACGTTACGGAGCGGATCGCCGGGTTCGTACTCCCGGATGCGGTCAAAGGACTGGCGCTCGGGCTGGGACTCGTCGCCGAGCACGGACTCAAGCGCGCCGTCGAGCGAGACCTCGTACCGCCGCGGGTAGACGACCACGCGGGTGGTCTCGGTGGGCTCGGTCTGGCGCTCGACCAGGCCGAGCGGATCCCGGTACCGGACCGTCGCCGGACCGACGGTGTACACCCCCCGAGCCGTCAGCTCGATCTCGCGCTCGAAACGCCCGGGGAGTGGGGTCGTCGCGTCGACGGTCGTCTCCCCGAGACCGGCCGGAAGCTGAAGCTCCACCGTCGCGACCCCCGATCCCTCGACGGTCCCGACGAGCCGACGGGTGTCGCCGGGATCGCCGGGCTCGATTGGAGACAGCGCGATCGTCGGCGCCTCCCCGCGGTACACGGAGACGGCGCCGACGACCAGGGCGGCCCCCACCGGTGCGGCGACGGCGTTGAGCGACCGCGCGCCGAACTGCCAGCCCATCACGATCGCCAGGACGACCAGCAGACCGGCCACGCGGCCGCGTCGCGTGAGTCTCACGACTCGCTCCTCCGCCTATCGAGTCCCCGTTCCGGTCCGGGGTCGACGGCCCAGCCGGGCTGACTCGACCGGTCGGTCGGGGGTCTGGCGGCGTTGGCGAACGGGCGATCGGCGGCATCGAGTCGGACTGACATGCTGTGTAGCGGACTCACTCGACGGAAACCTGCGCGAGCGTCTCTTCGATCAGGTCGGTGCCATCGCGGTCGCCGTCGGTCCGGATCCGGTGTGAGAGAACGGTCGGCGCCTCAGTCTGGACATCCTCGGGGATGGCGTACTTCCGACCCTCAAGCACCGCGCGGGCTTGTGCGGCCCTGACCAGGGCGATCGTTCCGCGCGGGCTGACCCCGAGCTGTGCGTGCGATCGGGTGTATGTCGCCAGTCGGGTCGCGTAGTCTCTGAGCGCCTCGGTGACGGTGACCTCGGCGGTCGTGGTTCGGGCTCGGCGCAGCTGCGCGACCGACGCGACGGGCTCGAGCTCGTCGATCGGGTGGGTGCCGACCACCCGGCCGAGCATCTCGACCTCGTTATCGGCGCCGGGGTAGCCCAGCTCGAGTTTCTTCATGAACCGGTCGATCTGTGCCATCGGGAGGTCGTAGGCCCGGTCGCCCTCGACGGTGTTCTGGGTCGCGATAACGGTGAACGGATCCGGAACGTCGCGGGTCTGGCCGTCGACGGTGACCTGTGCTTCCTCCATCGCCTCGAGCAGGGCCGACTGGGTCTTCGGCGGCGCACGGTTGATCTCGTCGCCGAGCACGACGTTTGCAAACACCGGGCCGGGTCGAAACTCGAAGGACTGGCTCTGCTGGTCGTAGACGTTGACTCCGGTCACGTCGCTCGGAAGCAGGTCCGGCGTGAACTGGATCCGGCGGAACTCGCCGTCGAAGGAGTCGGCGATCGCCCGGGCGAGCATCGTCTTTCCCACGCCCGGAATATCCTCGAGCAAGACGTGACCGCCGCCCAAAAGTGCCGTCGCCAGCTGCTCGATCGCGTCGCGCTGGCCGACGATCACGCGCTCGACGTTCTCGATGACCGCCCGCGCCGTGTCGGTGGCGGCCTCGAGCTCCCCGGGTGTGCTTGCCTGCGCTCCCCCGTCCGACCCCGTCATGACAACGAGTGCGAAGCGATCGGGACTCGTCGTCGACTCGCCCTCAGGGACGTGAACATGTACCGCTCTGTAATGGCTCGAACGTACTAAGTTCCGGGGGTCACCAGTCCTTACACTCTGCACACACGAACGCGCCGTCCTCGAGAAACCGTCGCCGGGCGGGCTCACCGCAGGCCGAACACGTCCCGTCGCCGTCCCAGGCGGCAGTGACCGTCGGCGGTTCGGGGGCGTCGCCGTGGCCGTCGCCGGCGCGACCTGCGGGCTCGTCGGCCGGCCGAGGTTCGCGATTGGAAGATTCGGAGTCTCGGTCTCCGTCGGCGGGGGTGTCGGGCTCGCTATCGCGGGTCGAGCGGGGAGAGGACTCGACGGCCGACTTGGCGTCGTCGGGGCGCTCGAACTCGTCGAGTGAGTGCTGTCCCATACTCGTTCGTACGTCTCCGAGGGTTTTAAATTCGGGTAGACAGAGCGATTCCGGGAACCGGCAGCCTTTTTCGCACGCCAGCGGACGGACGGATATGGACAGAGGCACAGATCGGGGACCGCTGGGAGCCGTCTCGCCGCTCGACGGACGGTATGCCCGGTACACCGAGCCGCTGGTCCCCTACGCCAGCGAGCGCGCGCTTATCCGGGCCCGACTCGAGGTCGAGGTCGAGTACCTGCTCGCGCTGGCCGAGCTCGACGCGACCGACCTTACGGTGAGCGACGACGACCGCGACCGGCTCCGTGCGATCGTCGCCGAGTTCGACGACGAGGACGCGGCGCTGGTAAAGCGAATCGAGACCGAGGGGGATGGCGACCGGCCGGCGACCAACCACGACGTCAAGGCGGTCGAGTACTTCCTGCGGGATCGACTGCCCGACTCGATCGCCCCGGAGTGGGTACACTTCGGGCTCACGAGCGAGGATGTCAACAACCTGGCTTACCGGCTGTTGCTCGGCCCGGCAGTCGAGGACGTGCTCGCTCCGCGCGTGAGGGGGATCCGAGAGCGACTGGACGAGATGGCGACCGCACACGACGACCTGGCGATGCTTGCCCGTACCCACGGCCAGCCGGCGACGCCGACGACGCTTGGCAAGGAGCTTGCGGTGTACGCGAGCCGCCTCGACCGGCAGCTCTCCCGGCTGCGCGGGGTCGAACTACGGGGAAAACTCGCCGGCGCGAGCGGGAGCTACGCCGCCCACGTCGCCGCCTACCCCGAGGTCGACTGGCCGGCCTTCGCTGCGGCGTTTACCGAGCGGCTCGGTCTCGCTCGCGAGCCCGTTACCACGCAGGTAAATCCCGCCGACGACCTCGCGGAGCTGTTTGCCGCCCTGCGGGGGGTCAACGCCGTACTGATTGACCTGGCCGTCGACGCGTGGCTGTATGTCTCGCAGGCGTATCTCGGCCAGGACGCCGCCGACGGCGAGGTCGGCTCCTCGACGATGCCACACAAGGTCAACCCGATCGACTT
>CAYREK010000036.1:0-360 GCA_964423305.1 uncultured Halobacteriales archaeon
GGCGACAAAAACGAGGCGGCGGCGCGTCGGTCGGTGGTCGACGCTGCGTCAGTCGGCAGTCGGCGTCGCGCGGTACTCCGAGAGGTCGATGTCGCCCGCGTCCAGTTCGGCCTCTATCTCACGAACGGCCTGCACCATGTTCTCCATCTTCTGGTAGGCCACCTCGCGGTCAAGTAGTTTTAGCCCGCAGTCGGGACTGATCGTCAGCTGCTCGGGGGGAACGATCTCGAGCCCTCGCTCGATGTTTCGCTTGATCTCGGCGACCGACTCCACGTCAGAGACGTGCACGTCGACCACGCCGAAGCCGATGTCTTTCTCGAAGGCCGGCTCCCGGAACACGTCGAGTTGCTCGTAGTCGCC
>CAYREK010000036.1:370-19643 GCA_964423305.1 uncultured Halobacteriales archaeon
GCTCGATGTCGAGCTCGTCGGTCGGAAACTCGAGCACCTCGGGATAGATCCGGGAGTAGTCCCCGTAACAGACGTGCAACCCGACGCGGACGTCCTCGGGGAGCCCGGCGGTGATCTCCTCGAGAGCGTCTCCGACGATGGCGTGATCGTCCGGCGTGGTCGCGAGCGCCGGCTCGTCGATCTGGACGTACTTGACCCCGGCCTCGACCAGGGCCTCGACCTCCTGGGCGACCAGACCGGCGAGCTCCTGGGTGAGCGCCGCTTCGCTCTCATATACTTCGTTGAACGACCAGCTGGCCATCGTGTACGGCCCCGTGATCGGCACCTTTACCGGAGTCGCCGCAACCTCGCTCGTGAACTCGTACTCCGAGACAAGCCACTCCTGGTCGTAGCCCACCTCCTCGACGACACTCGGCTTGTCGAAGTAGTTGTGTCCCCACACTTTGACCGGTCCGTTGAACTCGAAGCCCTCGATTCGATCGGCGAAGTACTCGACCATCTCCGGGCGGCGCATCTCGCCGTCCGTGACGACGTCGAGCCCGGCGCGGTCGTGCTCGCCCGTGATCAGTCGCGCGGCGTCGTCTTCGGCCGCGGCTAAGTCCGCGGCGTCGAAGCTCGCCTCGTCGTCTTCAAGCAGATCCCGAGCCCTGTGAAGCCACCGCGGCTTCGGGTACGAGCCGACGACCGTCGTCAGCAGGAAGTGCTCGTTCGGGTGGTCGGCCGGCCGGAACTGTGCGCGGGTATCGGTCATGCCGGCACCTCCGTCGTGGCCGCGCCGAGCGCGCGAAGCGTCTCCCCGAACCGGTTGGTCGGGAGGTAGAACAGCCCGGTGTTGGGCGTGGCGTAGATCCGGTCGTAGTCGGAGACGGGCGTCCGGTCGGTGAACCAGTCGATCCGCTCGGAGATCGTCGAGGGCGACTCGACCAAGGTGTTCTGCCCGTCGACCACGCCCAGGGCAACGTCGTCGGTCGTGCCGTACTCCTGGACCAGGTAGGTCGCCTCCTCGGGCGCAGAGACCAAATCGTACCCGAGCCCGTCGATCGCCGCGTCCAAGACGTGGGCGTGGGTCTGTTCGTCGAGGACGCCCCAGTAGGGGACGACGACCACGTCGGCGTCGATTGCGTCTGCGACCGTATCGAGCGCCTTACTAACGCGCTCGCCGTCGGCCGGCGGCGCCGTCACCAGCGACGGCTCGAGGAGGAAGACCGCCTCGAGCTCCGGGAAGGCCGCAGCCTCTGCCGCCAGGAACTCGGCGATCGCGTCGAGGAAGGCCGCCTCGTCGCCGTAGTGTTCGTCGGTCGCGAGCTCCGCGAGCGTGTACGGTCCCGGGAGCACACCCTGCAGCCCTGTGTTGGTCCGGTCCCGTGCGGCAGCGAGCTCGCCGGCGACATCCTCGGTCGGCGATAGCGCCCCGGTGACGACCGACTCGCGGTAGAAGTTGTTGTTGTCGTAGTACCTGACCAGCCCGCGGGTCTCGACGGCGTCGGCGACCGCCAGCGGGTGGGCGAGCATGTCGTCCCACCGGGCCTGTCCTTCTACGACCAGATCGAGGCCGGCTGTCGCCTGCCGGTCGAGCAGTTCCGTCCGGACCTCCTCGTAGACGTTACCGATCTCTTCGGATTCGTCTCCGGTGACGAGATCCTCCATCTGGTTGCCCTTCAGCGCCCGAAGCTCGTCTTTGGCCGGGTCCGGCAACGGGTGCAGCCCCAGCGTCGTCGAGAGTCGTTCTGTCATTGTACGCTGATTTGAGATGTGGCCGCTTAATATTTCTTATCTCGGGGTATACTTCTGAGTTATTACTCGGCCGAGGCGGGACGGACCTCGAACACGAGCAGGCGCTCGAATGGATGTGACTCGGCCGCGACCTGGGTAACCGCGAGGCCGGCCGCTCGGGCGGTTTCCCGTACCGCCACGGGGCCGGTGACCGTCGACAGAAGGAGCAAGAGCCGGCCGTCGGGGGCGAGCACGCGCTCGACGGTCCGGAGCAGCCGGTCGATAACCGCGCGGCCGTCGGGTCCAGCGGCGATCGCGCGGGCCATCGGATCCTCCCACCCGTCCTCGCGGGCGGGGAGGTAGGGCGGGTTACAGACGACGGCGTCGAAAGCGTTCGCGGCGAAGGGCCCGCAGAGATCGCCCCTGACGACGGGGAGTCCGGCCTCGCGGGCCCTGTGGCAGGCGGTCCGATCGATGTCGACGCCGACGACCGCGGCGCCGGTCTCGGTCACAATTCGTGTGCCGACGTATCCGGTGCCGGTGCCGACGTCCAAGACGCGATCGGTCGCGTCGAGCCGCTCGATGGCGGTCTCCGCAAGCAGGCGCGAGTCCTCGGCAGGTTCGTACACCCGGTCGAGGTCGCGGAGCTCGGCGAGGCGTGGTCTGTTGGACATTACTCTGGCTCGCCGTGGTCCCAAGCTACTCCGGCGAGGTCGGCGAAGGCCGCCGGCGAGAGCTCGCCGGCTCGCCGGGAGAGTGCGTCCTCGTCGGCTGCCTCGACGGCCACCTCGGGGGCGGCCAGCCCGGAGATGTGGGCCGTGTTCCGGATCGCGTTTCGGACGGTCTTCCGGCGCTGGGTAAACACCGCGCGCACGAACCGGGCGAAAAACTCCTCGTCGGGAACCACGTAGTCGGGCTCGCGGGGGCGGGTCCGGATGATCGCACTCTCGACGGCCGGCTGTGGGTCGAAGGCCTCGGGCGGGACGGTCTCGACGATCTCGGCGTCGGCGTAGTGGCCGGCCGTCACCGAGAGCCGGCCGTACTCCGGGCTTCCGGGATCGGCGGTCAGCCGCTCGGCGAACTCGAGTTGAACGGTACAGACCAGCGGGCGCTTGCGCGGGAGCAGGCGAAAGAGGAGTTCGCTCGCGATCCCGTAGGGAAGATTCGAGACGCTCGCGGTGAACTCTGGGAGCTCCACCTCGAGGGCGTCGCCCTCGACGACGGTGAGCCGACCCTCGTTCCGGGCGGCGTCGAACTCCTCGCGGAGGAAGGTCGCCAGGCGCGTATCGCGTTCGATCGCGGTCACGCGGTCGGCGGCCGCCAGCAGCCGATCGGTGAGCGCCCCTGTTCCCGCCCCGATCTCGAGGACGTGGGTGAGATCGGCACCGGCCTCACTCGTGTAGGTCGGCAGCCGGTCGAGCACGCGGTCGTCGACCAGGAAGTGTTGGTCCTGCCGGGGATCGCCGTCGACGCCGGCCCGGGCGCGCAGGGCGTCGGGATCGCGGCCGGTCATTCCGCCCGTCGAGCGAAGATCCGGTATTTCAGGTCCTCCTCTTTGAGCTCCTCAAGAATGCGATCGACGAGCACCTCCTGGGGGCTGTGCAGACCGTCGATGCGCTCTTCGAGCTCCGCGAAACTCTCGAAGGGCTGGCGCTTTCGCTCGTCGAGGATGTCGTTGCGGAGCTTCTTCCCGATCCCGGGCAACAGGTTCAGCTGGTGGAGCCGAAGCGTGATCGGCTGCGCGTCGTTGTAGAAGGAGACGAACCGCTCCTGGTCGGCTTCGACGATGTCCTCGACGACGTACTCGAGCTCGGAAGCTGCTCCACTCGGGAGCTCGTCGTACCCGACTTCGTGGAACCGCCCGACGCCCGACGCGTCGAAGGCGAGCTCGTCGCCAATCGAAACGTCCCCGTCCTCGACGACCAGCTCGTACAGCCGAAACTCCTCGGTGTCGAGCGCGTACGCCAGCGGCTCTTTCTCGTATCCCGGCCGGTCGTCGTCGGTCCGGCCGTGGGGCAAAACGTCCAACACGATGCCCGATCGGCTGTCGGTAGCGCTCATACCATATCGGTACGGTGACCGGTTACTTAAACCCGGCTTCCGGCGTCTCACCGGGGGCTCGAGCAGAGACAGAGTTCCGGGTGCTCAGACGTGTCGGTCGACGACCGCGAGGATCTCGTCGAGTTCCTCTCCGGAGAGGGTGAACCGCTCCTGTGCGTAGACCGCGCGGAGTTCGTCCCTGTCGCGGGGCTTGAGATCGACGATCTTGTGTGCGGTCTTGTCATCTACCTTCTCGAGTTCGAGCAGCTCCTTGACGAACGCGCGGGCCTGCTCGGGGTCGAGCTCTGCGAACCGGTTGACGTGTTCGATCGCCCGGGAGAGCTCGTAGCGCATCTCTCGATCCTCGGCGGCGCGTTCGGTCTCGAGTCGTTCGAGGACCTCTTTTGCCTCCGCAACGGTCAGGTACTGTTCGCTGACCGTCTCCTTGAAGATCGTCATCGCTACTCCTGGGTCACGAGGTGAGCCGGGGCGGCGATGATCGTCTTCTCGGTTCCCCCATCGGTGATCGAGACCGTGTATGCCTCTCCCTGCCGGCCGGTGACGGTTCCGGTCTGCCCGGCGAATCGCGGGTGGAACCGCCCGTCTTGGACGCTGGGATCGATCGAGAGGTGGACGGTCTCGCCCTCGTCGAAGTCCGCGACGGCACGCTGGGGCGGGGAGGTTCCCCGATCTCGGGGGTCGTTCTGGAGCTTGTGTCGGGTCCCCTGCTGTGGGCCGTTCGAGTTGGGCATTGTTATCCCTGCTACACGAGGCCGGGTATTAAAAGGAGCGTTCCGGCCGCGTCACAGCCGGCCGACATCCTCGACGGAGACGCTCTCGACGCCGGAGACGCCGGCGAAGGCCTCTTCGACGGCCTCGGTGCCGCCGGCCTCGTCGGGGACGATCACGGTCGGCAACAGCGCGACCAGCCCGAAGGCGATGTCGTCACGCTTGAATCCGTTTATTTTCGCGCCCTCTGGAAGGACCCGTTCGAGTTCCTCCTGCAGAGCGTCGAGATCGACATCCGGACTCTCCGGCATCACCTTGAGTTGGGCGGCGACTTTCCCCATCGTTACGGGCCCGTGAACCCACACTCGGGGCACTCGTACAGCGTGCTCTGCTTGCGACACTTCGCACACCGGTGGATCTGGTGGTCACATCCGGGGCAGTCAAACGAGGCGGCACTGGTCCCGACGACGTTGATGCCACAGGAGACGCAGGTCCGCGCGTTTGTCTGTTGACTCATAAAGGCTATACTGCGGCGCGGGTGTTAACCCTTTTCTTCACGGCTCGGAGCTCCCGACCGCTCGAGGAGACAGACGACAGTGGTCACCCAAACGGTCTTGATCGCCAAGAGGAACTGGCCCGCATAGAGATCCGGGAGGCGACCGCCGAAGACACCGAGGTGATCCGGGCGGTCCACCGCGCGTCGATCGAAGGGCTCGGTCCGCAGGCGTACGACCAGCGCCCGGTCTCGGAGCATCGAGACGCTCGGACTCTCGCCGTCGCTGAACGCCGTTCCCCTCTATGAGGCGCATGGATACGACCGGGTTCGGGAGTACGGTCACGAGTTCTCGATCCACGAGGACACCGGCGTGACCGGGACGATCGTCGAGATGACAAAGGAGCTATAGCCGCCGAGCTGCGACGACCGGGACTCTCGCGACGCCGGACGGAGAGCCGAGCTTATGGCACTCGGGACGAACCGGAGAGTATGGACGGCGGTCGACGACACAGAGTCCGCGCGGGCGGGTATGTCTGATGGCTCGGATCGTCTGTGCCGGACACGTCAACTGGGACCTGACGCTTAGAGTGCCGCGGCTTCCCGACCCCGACGGCGAGGTGACCGTCACCGAGCAACAAAGCGCCGGCGGGGGCAGCGCCGCCAACGTCGCCGCTGGACTCGCCGGGCTCGGGCACGACGTGGCGTTGCTCGGATCCGTTGGCGACGACGAACGCGGCCGGCGGGCGGTTGCCGACCTCACCGCGGCCGGCGTCGACTGCTCGCTGCTTCGCACCGTCGCGGGGGAGACGGCGGTCAAGCGGTTGCTCGTCGACGACCGGGGACAGGTGACGGTGCTCGCCGCCGATGGCGCGAACGAGGCCTTCGCGGCGTCGGATCTTCCCGAGCGGCGACTCGCCGCGGCCGATCACCTCCACCTGACCGGCCAGGATCCCGACACCGCTCGCCGGCTGGCCGAGCGGGCCGTCGCGGCCGGGGTGCCGATCAGCGTCGATCCTGGGCGCCGGATCGACCGGCCGGCGACGGAGACGGTACTCGCACGTGCCGACATCGTCTTTCTCAACGACAGCGAGGCTGCGACTGCCCGCCGCGAGGGGCTACTCGACCGAACTGCGGGTGCGACGGTGATCACGCAGGGGGCCGACGGCGCCGAACTCAAGACCGACGAGACCGTCCACTCACACGCAGGGTTTCGGAGCAATCTCGTCGATACGACCGGCGCGGGCGACGCGTTCGCAGCCGGCTACCTCTCGGCTCGGCTCGACGGCGCCGACCGCGAGGAGGCCCTTGCCGTCGCGAACGCCTGCGGGGCACTCGCCGTCGAGTCACTCAGTGCGCGGACGCGGCTCACTCCCGAGGCGGTAACCGCCCGCCGGTCGACGAGCGATACCCCGGGGACCTAATCGAGTCCTCGGAACCGTGTGGACAAGCGGCCGAACGAAGCGACGAACCCTACTCGTAGAGCCAGGTTTCGTCGATGCGCTCGTACTCGGTCAACTCGTCGTCGTCGAAAAACAGACCGATCTCGCGCTCGTTGGCGCCGGGATCTTCGTGATCCGAGCCGTGGATCACGTTCCGGCCGAGATCCAACCCCAGGTCGCCGCGGATCGTCCCCGGGGCGGCCTCGGCGGGATCGGTTGCGCCGATCATCGAGCGGACCTGGCGGACGGCGTCTTGTCCCTCCCAGACCATCGCGAACACCGGAGCGGCGGTGATGAAGCCGACCAGATCATCGAAGAACGGCTTGTCCTCGTGTTCGGCGTAGTGTTGCTCGGCCAGCTCGCGGTCGAGCTGGGTAAACTTCGCGCCGACGAGTTTCAGCCCCCGGTTCTCGAACCGGGAGACGATCTCGCCGATCAGGCCCCGCTGGACCCCGTCGGGCTTGACCATCACGAACGTGCGCTCGGAGTCGCTCATGTGTCGGTCTCGTCCTCGTGGATCCACTCGAGATCGCGGGCCTCACGGCCCATGAAGTAGTTTTTTTCGGCCTTCGAGTCTTTGAACCACAGCACCGTGCCGTCGGTCATGACGAACATCTTGCCGGTACCGGGTTCGATCTCCTCGCCGGTGTAATCGCAGGTGCGTTTCGAGACCATCTCACTGCCCTCCGATGGCGTCCGCTTCGCGGGCGGTCTCGCGCAGCTGGAGAACGTCGCCCTCGCGGACCGGCCCGAGGACGTTCCGGGTGATGATCCGGCCCTTGTTCGAGCCCTCGCGGATCCGGCACTTGACCTGCATGGCCTCGCCGTGCATGCCGGTCCGGCTGACGATCTCGATGACCTCCGCGGGCGTCGAGCCGCTCTCCTCGTCCTCGGCGCTCATCGTTATCGCAGCTCCGCGACCGTCTCGGCGACGCTCTCGATTTCCTCCTCGGCGTCACCGGCGTCGACGACCGCCGCGGCGGCACTGCCCACTTCGAGGCCGGCGGCCCGACCCAGGTCATCTTGCGCGCCGACGAACACGAACGGCACGTTCTTCTCGTCGGCCAGCTCCGGGAGATGCATCACGATCTCCTCGGGCTGGACATCCTCGGCGATGAACGCGAGCTCGGCAGTGCCGCGCTCGACCGCTTTGGTCGTCTCGTTGGTTCCTTTGTTTACTGTTCCCGTGTCTCGAGCCACCTCAAGGGCGTCGAGCGCGTCCTCTTCAAGGTCGGCTGGAACGTCGAAGTCAACGTATACTGGCATTGTGATCCTCCTGTGTGTAGGCTCGCTCCCCCGCCCGTACGGCCGACGCCGCACTTGGGAGTCCTGTGAGAGCTGGGAGCGTCATCGACCCCACACAGCGTGCGACCGTATGTGGCCTATCTGCGCGTAAAGTGTTTTCGAAGCGCCCGACGTGTGGTACTGTCGCTCAAACCCGAGCGGTGACCGCGCGGGTGACCGCCCGGCGGCGGTCTCTGAGCCGACCGATCTGCCGGACCGCCGCGTCCAGGACCGGATACGTCGTCTCGAGGTCGGTGTAGAGGTACTCCTGTAGCAGCGAGCCGATGCGCCGGCGCTCCTCGTGGATCCGGCGCTGGCGGTCGGTCAGCAGGTCGGTACAGTTCCACTCGGCCGAGCGGAGCCGCCCCGCTTGATCGACCAACTCCGAGAACGATCGATCCTCAGGCGCGGTCGAGGAGAGAGCGTCGTCGATCCGTTCGAGCCGGTCGGCAGCGGTCGCGAGCGAGTCACGCTCGCGGTCGAGCGCCTCGAGCAGGTCGGTTCGTTCGGCGGCCGATCCGCGCGCGCCGGCGACCGGCAGCCGCTTGAGCGGCGGGGTGAGGTGCCCGTCGGCGAGCACGGTCCCGGCGACGGGCCGGCCGAACTCGGCGGATATGTGTTCCGACAGATCCTCGCCGTAGGCCCGCTCGTAGCCCGGAACCGCGAGAACGGTCTCACGATAGCGCTCTCGGACCATCGCGAGAGGCTGTCCCGACTCATCCATCCGGCGGACAGACGGCGACGGCGAGGCGGTCGTCGTCGACATCGACGCGACCGCCTCCGCGAACGTCTCGAAGGCTGCCTGCTCGGCCGCGACGCTGTCTCGTTCGTCGTCGGCAAGCTGCTGAGCCCGTTCGACGGATCCGAGACACGCGCCGAGCGCCGTCACCGGCTTGATTGCCGACGCCGCGGTGCGTACGCAGGCCTGCCAGGCGCCGCCAAGTGACTGTGCGAGCGCACTCGTCGTCCAGACGTTGGTCCCGCCGGCGAGCCGCGGCAGGCCGAGGCCGCCGATCGTCGGCGAGAGCGCCGGATACGGGAGCCGCGGAATGACGACGAGAAGAACCACACTTGCGAGCACGACGAGGACTTTCGGCGTTCGTTCTATCCGATCGGCTGCGCTGTCCCCCGCTCCCATACCGATCACACGGTGTGCTACCAATTAACAATATTGACGAGCCGGGAGGAGCGATCGACGAGCCCTCGCGACGAGAACGGCGGGCCGGCGAAACGGCGCTCAGACAGACGGTTGGCGTCTCGGCGGCGGAGACGCGACGACGACCGCAGGCTACATGCAATCGGGGCGGTGACTCGGGGTGTGGACCACGCGGGTCGGCTTCGGGAGGAGGCACGCGCCGCCGGAGAGCGCCGCCTACTGGTGGTAACCGGCGGCCCCGACCGGACGCGAACTCGTGCCCGCGAAGCGCTCGCTGCTGCGGGCGTAGCACACGCGGCGTACGTGGGAGCGGCCGAGATCCCGGTGGCGACGGTGATCTCTCCCGACCGGACCGAGAAGCTCCTCGGAACCACCTACGACGCGGTCGTGCTCGACTGTCACGACGCCTGCCGGCCGAACGCGATCGGACGGGCCGTCGGCGCCGTCGACGGGGGCGGACTGTTCGCCCTGCTGACGCCGCCGCTCGATTCGTGGCCGACCCGACGGGACGAGTTCGACGCCTCGCTCGCGGTTCCCCCGTACGAGGTAGGCGCCGTCGCGGGGAACTTCCGACGCCGTCTGGTCGCGACGCTCAGAGCACACCGCGGGGTCGCGATCGTCGCGCCGGACGGAACGGTTCTCGATGACGGGCTCACCGATCCGGCGCCGCGTCGTCCCCCGCCCGAGCCGTCGCCACCCGCGGAGGCCGCGTTCCCCGAGTGGGCCTACGCCGCCTGTCGTACAGCCGACCAGGCCGAGGCCGTGGCGGCTCTCGAGAGACTCAGAGACGCCGGAAACGCGGTGGTCATCGAGGCCGACCGCGGCCGGGGGAAATCGAGCGCGGCCGGGTTGGCCGCGGCGGCGCTAGCGACGGAGGGACAGGACGTGCTGGTAACTGCACCGGACGCCCGGAACGTCGAGACGCTGTTCGCCCGCGCCCGGGAGCATCTTGAGGTCGAGTCGAGCGGTGGCGACCGCGAACTCGCCGTCTCGGCGGGTGGGCGGATCCGGTTCGAGCCCCCGGCGACGGCGGCGGCGCTCCCGGGCGAGCCCGACTGTGTGATCGTCGACGAGGCCGCCGGCGTTCCCGTCGACATTCTCGAGGCGCTACTCGGAGCCGACGCCGTTGCCTTCACTACGACCGTCCACGGCTACGAGGGGGCCGGGCGGGGCTTTGCGGTCCGGTTTCGCGACAGGCTGGCAGAGAGCCCCCTGACGGTCACGGAGGTGTCGATGGACGAGCCGATCCGGTACGCGCCGGGAGACCCGATCGAGGTGTGGTCGTTTCGAGCGCTCGCACTCGACGCTCGGCCGCCGGTCGAGCAACTGGTTGCCGCGGCGACCCCAGAGACCGTCGAGTACCGGGCGCCGACGGGGGCGGACCTGCTCACCGACGAACACCTGCTCCGGGAGCTCTTCGGGCTGCTCGTCGCCGCCCACTACCGGACCGAACCCGACGATCTGGCGCGGCTGCTCGACGCGCCCAACGTCACCGCACACACCCTTCTGTACGACGGTCACGTCGTCGCGGTGGCGCTTCTGGCCCGCGAGGGAGGGCTGCCGGCGGAGACCCGGGCGTCGCTGTACGCGGGCGGGCAGGTCCGCGGGCACCTCCTGCCGGACGTGCTCACCCACCAGCTCCGAGACGAGGCGGCCACAGAGCCCGTGGGCCACCGCGTGTTGCGAATCGCCACCCACGGAGCCGTGCGCTCGCGAGGGCTTGGATCGCACTTGCTCGCGGAGATCCGTGAGCGGGTCGACGGCGACTGGCTCGGGGCAGCCTTCGGCGCGACGCCGGGGCTGTGTCGGTTCTGGCGGGCCAACGGGTTCCGAACGGTCCACCTTGGGACCGCACGCAACGAGCGCAGCGGCGAGCGGTCGGCGCTCGTGCTCGATCCGCTCACGCCGGCCGGCGAGGAGCTGTGTGCCCGTCACACCGAGTGGTTTCACCGCCGCGCGCCGGCAACCTTCTCGGACGCGCTGGCCGACGCCGATCCCGCGGTGATCTGGGCCGCCTGTCGCGGTGCGGCCGGGACGCCGCCGCTCTGCCTGTCGGATCGGGAGTGGAAGTTTCTCGCCGGCGTCCCGGAGGGCGCCGCGGTCTACGAGACCGCCCCCCGTCCCGTTCGCCGCCTGGTCTACCGACACGTCGTCGACCCAGCGGTCACGCTCGACGACCGGACCGAGCGGCTGCTGATCTACAAGACCTTACAGGCGAGAAGTTGGGCGGCCGCGGCCGACCGGCTCGACTTCGACTCGACACGGACCTGCAAGAAGGCACTCGGCGCGGCGGTCGGCGAGTTGCTCGACGCCTACGGTGGGCCGGAGACCGACGAGGAGCGCGCCAGGCTCAGAGAGATTCGCGAGTGACTGTGAGTGCGACCGGAGTCACACCCGACCCGGACGACCGCCGTCGACGTCGATCGCGTCGACCGGACAGATGTCGACACACAGCATACAGTCGATACACTGTTTCTCGTGGGTCGGGTGGGCCTTCATCTCGCTCTCGGGGTGATCGGGCGTCTCGACCCACTCGAAGACATCGACCGGACAGTCCTCGAGGCAGGCGCCATCGCCGATGCACAGGTCGAAATCGACCGCAACGTGCGTCCCGCGGATCCCCTGGCGCTCTGTCGTCGGCTCCTCGCCGTCCTCGGTCCAGATCGTCGCCCCCTCGCGCTCCCCGACCGGCTCGTGAGACTGCTCGAACTCCGGGTCGATAGTCATATTTTGGGTATGCGGCCGCAGCACTTAACGACCGCGACCGGCTCGAACGGTTAAGTCGGCGGGACGCAAACGAGACGTATGACTCTCGATGCGATGACGCCGAACCCGGTCTGGGTGGCGGACGCGTACGCCGATACCGTCGCCGTTCTCGGGGCCTACCGCGAGGAGGTCACCTACGGGATCTGGGGCGGAGACTGGTGTCGGGACACGACCGCACAGCTCCCGGATTTCGCCGCGGCGCTCGAGGCCGCCGGGGTCCCCGACGGCCGGATCGAGATCCACGCCGTCGACGAGGACAAGCGCGGCCCCGGCGTCGAGGCCAACCGGATCGACCGGGTGCCGACGGTGCTGGTCGAGCGCGACGGCGAGGAGCTCGCACGCTTTGTCGAACGCGAGGGCGAGCCGATCGCCGTCTGGATAGCCGACCGGCTCGTCGAGCAGCTAGGGGCACCGACCGGGCTCGAGGGCTACGAGGACTGATCGTCCGCCCAGGCCAGTGCACCGGCGAGCGAGGACTGTGGCGGCGAACAGACGAACTCCCGACAGGCATACACCGTCGGTGCGCCGTCGGCGTCTCGGTCGGCCCAGATCGGCGGCACACTTTCCTGCCCGAGGTCGTCGAGGACGCCCCCGAGTCGGTCGGAGGCGGGTCGGCGGCTGATGATCCGGGGAGAGACGTACCGGTCGGCCAGCGCGGCCGGCCAGTCCGGTGGGGTCCCGCCGGCGAGGGTCAACTCGAGCCGCCGGGCGACGGCGTCGTCGGCGAGCACGAGCGTCGCGTGTTCCACGGGAGCCGAGCGGATCGTCTGGCGGTGTGTCTCGAGAATCGTGGCCGCGAGTTCGTCGAACCCGTCGTCGACGAACCGCGAGACGGCGTCGAACAGCTCCACGGCAACGCCAGTACTCGAGGGGGTCGATCCGTCCCTGATCTCCGTCGGACGAGCGACCAGCTCGTCGGTGTCGGGGGCGAAATACAGGGTCTCACTCTCGGAGTCCCAGAACTCCGCCTCGATCGCTCGGGCCAGCTTGACGGCGAAGGTCAGCCACTCGGAGTCGCCGGTGGCCTCGTACAGCCGGATGAGCCCGCGCCCGAAGTAGGCGTAATCCTCCAGGTAGCCCTCGATTTTTGCCGTCCCACCGGCGTACCGGCGGTTGAGACGGCCACTCTCAAAAGTCCAGAGCCGCTCGCGAACCGTCTCGGCGGCCTTGCGGGCGACCGCTGTGTACCGGTCTTCGAGGACGAGCCCGGCCTCGGCGAAGGCGCCGATCGCGAGCCCGTTCCACCCTGCGAGGAGCTTCTCGTCGCGGGGCGGCGAGGGTCGCTTACGGCGGGCCGCCCGGACCCCCTCGAGCGCGCGGTCGAGCCCCGCCTCGACGGCCGCGGGGGTCGTCTCGTGGGCCTCTGCCAGCTCCGGGACCGACCGTTCGATCCGGGGGACCGACCGGCCGTCGATGTCGCCGGGTGCGGCGATTCCGTACCGCTCGCAGAACAGCGCCGCGTCATCCGGATCGTCGACCGCCGCCTCTATCTCGCCGGGCGTCCAGGTGTAGTAGGCCCCCTCCGCGCGGTCCGGGCCGCTACGGGCGTCGAGGCTGCTGTCGAAGCCGCCGTCCGGCCGCTGGAGCTCGGCTTCGAGGAAGGCGAGGGTCTCGCGGGCGACGGACTCGTACCGGTCCTCGCCGGTCAGGGCCGCGCCCGCGACGTACGTCCGAGCGAGCTCGGCGTTGTCGTACAGCATCTTCTCGAAGTGCGGGACCGTCCACTCCCGGTCGGTTGCGTACCGGTGAAATCCTCCGCCGACGTGATCGAACAGTCCGCCGGTCGCCATCGCGTCAATGGTCTCGACCGCGACCGTCCGGAACTGCTCCCGACCGGTCCGGTTATGGGCTCGAAAGAGCACCTCGAGTCGGGCGGGATGGGGGAACTTCTGTCCGGTGCCCCACCCGCCGTGCTCGCGGTCGGCGCCTCGGACCGTGGCCTCGGCGGCCGACTCGAGCAACTCCCCGTCGGCCCCGTCGGCGTCGCTGCCCTCGATCGTCCCGCGGTCGGTGGTCTCGCGGTCGGCGTCGGGATCGGCGAGCTCGGCCCAGCGGTCGGCGCGGGTCTCCAGTTCCTCCCGGCGCTCGGGGTCGGTCCAGGCCTCGCCGATTCCCTCGAGCACGTCCGAGAACGCCGGCGTCCCGCGGCGCTGCTCCGGCGGGTAGTACGTGCCGACGTGAAAGGGCCGGCCGTCGGGGGTGAGCCAGACCGACAACGGCCAGCCGCCCCGGCCGGTCACGCGCTGGCAGACAGTCATGTAGATGCTGTCGAGGTCCGGGCGCTCCTCGCGGTCGACCTTGATCGGAACGAACCCGTCGTTCAGCAGCTCCGCGACGGCAGGATCGGAGAAGCTCTCCTCGGCCATCACGTGACACCAGTGACAGGCGGCGTAGCCAATCGAGAGAAAGATCGGCCGGTCGCACTCCCGGGCGGCCGCCAGCGCCCGCTCGTCCCAGGGCTGCCAGTTGACGGGATTGTCTGCGTGGGCAGCCAAGTAGGAACTCGCCTCCTCGTCGAGCCGGTTGCGATCGACTGGGGACGTGGATGTCATACTGTCGGTAGGGGCCCCGTTCGGATAACCCGACCGGCGGTGGCCTCTGTCTGCGGGTGAGCGCCCGCAACGTTTAGGCGGGGGCCGCTCGCGGTGCCGACATGGAGGAGACGGTACTCTTGGTCGGCGGCGGCGGACGCGAGCACGCGATCGCGCGAGCTCTCGCAGACGACGGGGACGCGGCGCTATATGCCTGCGCGGGCAACCGAAATCCCGGCATCGCAGAGCTCGCGGCGGGGTTCGAGCGCCTGGAGACGACCAATCCGACGACCGTGCGGGCCTACGCCGAGGAGATCGGCGCGACACTCGCGGTGATCGGGCCAGAGGCGCCGCTGGCGGCGGGAGTGGCCGACGCTCTCGACGAAGCCGGCATCTACGCCTTCGGCCCCCACGAACGCGAGGCACGCATCGAGACGGATAAGGCCTACCAGCGGCGGTTCATGGCGGCCAACGACATCCCCGGACGGCCGGCGTTCGAGACCTTCGACGACGCCGAGTCGGCCTGTGAGTACGTCGACGCCCACGAGGGCGACCTGGCGGTCAAACCCGCCGGGCTGACCGGCGGGAAGGGGGTGCGCGTGATCGGCGAGCAGGTCACCCCCGAAGAGGCGAAGACTTACATCCGCGAGTCGGGGTACGACCGGCTGGTACTCGAAGAGCGCCTGCGCGGCGAGGAGTTTACCATCCAGGCGCTGGTCGCGGGCGACTCGGTCCGTGTCACGCCGGCGGTCCAGGACCACAAGCGGGCTTTCGAGGGCGACGGGGGGCCAAACACCGGCGGGATGGGCGCCTACAGCGACGCCGGGCTCGCGCTGCCGTTCATGAACGAGGCCGAGTACCGCGAGGCCGTCGACATCATCCGCCAGACTGCCGACGCACTCGAGGAGTACAAGGGCGTGCTGTACGGCCAGTTCATGCTCACCGCCGAGGGCGTGAAGCTGGTCGAGTTCAACGCCCGCTTTGGCGATCCCGAGGCGATGAACACGCTGCCGATCCTCGAGACCGACCTGCTCGAGGTGCTCGTCGCCGCTCGCGAGGGGGATCGACTGCCACAGCTCCGCGTCGCCCGCCAGGCGACGGTCTGTAAGTACGCCGTGCCGGCCGGCTACCCGACCGATCCCGAGGCCGGAACGCGAATCGAGATCGAGGAGGCCGGTGACGGGCTCGTCTTCTACGCGAGCGTCGACGAGCGCGAGGACGGTCTGTACACGACCACTTCACGGGCGGTCGCCGCCGTCGGGATCGCGGACACGATCGCCGGTGCCGAGCGGATCGCCGAGCGAACGCTCCCGGCCACGGACCAGCTCAGGGTCCGCCACGACATCGGCACCGCCGACTCGATCGACCGCCGGGTCACACACCTCGACCGGCTGCGCGGCCGGTGACTGCCGGAAGCTAAAAGCGGCCGTGACCCCACCGACGAGTATGAACGCGCCGCCGGCAGGAGTGTACAGCCGTGAACTCCCCGAACTAGATCGGCACGTCCAGGTCGGGCTCGCACAGGGCCGGGTGCTCTCGGTCGAGTTTCCCGTCGAGCCGGATTCGGAGGCCGTTGCCGATCCGAGCCACGAGTTACTCGACCGAATCGTCGCGTACTTCGAAGGCACGCGCGAGGAGTTCGACGACATCACGGTGGCGTTGACGATGCAAACCGACCACCGCGCGGTGCTCGAAGCCGTCGAAACGATCCCGTACGGCGAGTCCGCGAGCCTCGAGCAGGTCGCGAGGATGGCGGCGACCCTCGACCGCAAAGACGACGAGGCGAGACAGCAAGTCAGAGACGCACTCGCGACGAACCCAGTCCCGCTTCTCGTTCCGGACCACCGCGTCCGGGACGGCCCGAGCGCGGCGCCCCCGGCAGTCGTACAGGTGTGCCGGGCGGTCGAAGGATTGTAACACACGGCAATCAGATCGGCGGTAGCACCCGGCGTCGGTAACCGTCGGCGGTGTGAGAAGAGCGCCGGTCGTGGCGGTGCTTAGGCTGTGTCCTCGCCAGCCGGGAGCAGGTTCCGGCGAGCGAGGATCACAGTGATCGCGGGCATGAACACGAAGGCGGTGAGCAGCGCCATCGCCATCGCGATCGCGATCGCGAACCCGAAGTTCGACAGCACCGGGAAGTCCGAGATCGCGAGCACCCCAAAGCCGAACATCGTCGTCGCGCCGGATCCAAGCACCGGGCGAGACTTCCGGACGATAGCCGTCCGGACCGCGTTACTCGGCGAGGTGCCGTCGACGGTCACTTCCTCGCGGAACCGCTCGTAGATGTGGATGCCGTAGGTGATACCGACCCCGAGGATGATCGCGGCGGTGGTCACCGTCAGCGGATTCCACGGCACGCCGAGCAGCCACATCCCGCCGGCAGTCAGTGCCAGCGCGCTCCCGGCAACGCTCCCGATCAGCAGCACCGACTCTCGGGACGACCGGAGCACGATCCCGAGGAACAGCGCACCAAGCGCAAAGCTCACGAGCGTCGTGCGGGTCAGCCCCGAGGTGACGTTCTCGATCACGTTCCGGTTGAGCACCATCTCCCCGGTCACCCGCGTGTCGACCTCGCTCGGGAGCTCGCGGTCGCCGACCTCGTTGATGTAATCGATCACCTCACGCTCCTGCTCGCCGTTGACGTCCTCGACGAACACCTGGACGATGAGCCGGTCCGGGTGTGCGTCGCGCGGAGTGCCGAGCTGTGGCGGTCGGTCAACCTGCTCTCGGAAGGCGAGTCGTTCCTCAAATGTATCCTCCGGCGGAAGTGTGTCGGTCGTCTGTCCACCGACGGGCACGCTCGACTGACCGACTTCCAGCGCTCTGACGGGGCTCATCACCGTGATGATGTCGTCGTGATTCTCGAGCTCGTGTTGGTACCCTTGAAGCTGCTCGAAGGTCTCGTAGGTGTATGCGTCGTCGCTCTCGACGATCACGTAGTTGATGTTCGGACTCGGGACGTCCGATTCGAGGTCACGAATGTCCTGGCGTTCCTCGATGTCCGGCCAGTAATCGAGCATGTCGGTGCGGGTGTCGACGGCCGGATACGCCGCCGCACCGCCGACGATGAGCCCGCCCAGAAGCACCACGACGAGTAGCGGACGCGCCGACACCGCCCGGCCGACGGCGTCGAAGGCCGCCTCGAGCCCGGTCGGACTCCCGGCCCCGCCGGAGCTGGTTTCGACCGCGGGCGCGCCGGCACGCGTCGAGGTCGCGTCGGGCGCGTCGTCGAACTGCACGAGCAGCGCGATCAGGAACGTGATCGACAGTCCCATCGCGACCAACACGCTGAACGCGGCGGTGACGCCGAACTGCCGGACGGGCGGGACCTCGGCGGCAAGCAGCGATCCCAGGCCGACGAGGGTCGTTCCAAGCGCCAGTGCGAGCGCGCGGCCGGTCGTCTGGGAGGCGATCCCGGCGGCGTCGACCGGCGTTCTACCGTTGGTCCGCTCCTCGACGTACCGCGTCTGGATCTGGAGCCCGTAGTCGATCCCCAGCCCCAACGCAACCGGCATCACGCCTAGCATGATCGCGTTGAACGCGAACCCGACAAATCCCATCATGCCAAGCATCGCGATCAACGCCACCAGCGCCATCGTCAGCGGGAGCCCGACCCGGCGGGTCTTGCGCAGCCGTCCGCGCATGACCACGACCACGAGCGTGAGGATAATGCCGAACGCAATCGTAAACAGCGTGATCATCTCCGGTAACATCAGGCCGAAGGCCGCCTCCTCGAAGACCGGCGACCCGGTGAAGGTCACGTCGACGCCCTCGGGGAGATCAGCCTCGGCGGTCGCAGCGCGGAGCTGCTCTTCGACGATCTCGTCTTCGCTGGGCGGGAGGAAGCCAAAGAACTCGCCGTCTCGGTCTTCAGGGATGTCCACGTCACCGTACTGGACCATGATCATCGCGGTCTGTCCCCCGTCGAACATCTCCGTGCCGTTCGGGACAGACACTGGGTACTCCTCCGCTTCGAGAGACTGCTGTGCGCGCTCGTACTGCTCGGTCTCGGTGATGTCGGGGTGGATGTTCCCGATCACGCCCATGTTCGAGCGGTGATCGTTGAACGTGTGATTGACCGAGTGAAGCACCTCGGATTTCGTGTCTGGGACCTCCCCGACACCGGCGATAATCGGGTGTGCGAAACTCGTCACGAGCGCCGCCGAGTCGACCCGCTCGTAGTACGATTGGTACAGATCTGCGATCTTCTGTGTGTTCTCTGGCTCGTAGAGGTCAGTCTGTTCGTCGGCCGCTAATTCGATGAACACGACGTTCCCCTTGTTAAAATCCTCTTGGATCTCCTCCCAGTCCTGGATCGTCTGGGAGTCGTCCTCGAGATACAGCTCCATGCCCAAGCTCATCTGCAGGCCAGCCATTCCGACGGCAGAGATACCGACCAACAGAGCCACGACAACGAACACTGCACGCCTGTTGGTCGCTGCCGTCCGTCCGATGCGTCTCAGCGCTCCGTTTACTCGATTGGAATCGTCCATTCTGTAACGGTATTCGATTATGACCCGAGAGACTGACTTCAATATTGTGATTTGGAACAATACTATTGGCAAAAGCTCCTCGGCCCCCGCACGCGCATGGCCCACATCGTTCCGTGAGACGGCACAGAGAGCACCATATGAGGGCGCTTCTCCCGCATCTGATCGAGTATCGACGAGTGATAGTCAGCGACGACGACTCGATTTCGGGGCCACGCCGGGCAGCTATTTGTGACAATACTGTACAATACTCACAGATACGACCCCGAAGGCAGCTCGGGCGGGTGAGCGTCTGACAAACCGTTAAGTGCGAGCAACGTTCAACGACAGTCACAGATGGGCAACAAGAACAAAACGATCTCCTTTCGCGTGAGTCAGGAGAAGTTCGAGACGCTCCGGGACATCGCAGAGGAGCGTGACATCTCGCTGTCCGCGGTGTTTCGGGACTACGTCGACATGCTGGTTGCCCACGACGGACAGATCGAGGTCGTCCCCGAACACGAGGTCAGCGACTCCGAAGAGTCCGAGACGGCATCCTTCCCCCCGAAAGTCGAGGTGCCGAAAAGTTTCGTCCGCGAACACGAGCGCCTGGAACTCGAGGCCGATCACCTCCGCGAGCAGCTCGAAGA
>CAYREK010000037.1:0-19545 GCA_964423305.1 uncultured Halobacteriales archaeon
GGTCGTCGACCTGCCGCCGGGCACCGGCGACACCCAACTGTCGGTGCTCCAGACCGTGCCGGTAGCCGGCGCCGTGATCGTCACGACGCCACAGGAGGTCGCCTTCGACGACGGCCGGAAGGGCCTACGGATGTTCGGCAAACACGACACGCCCGTACTCGGCGTCGTCGAGAACATGGCCAGCTTCCGGTGTCCCGATTGTGGAGCCGACCACGAGATCTTCGGCGAGGGAGCCGGTCGGGATCTCGCCCGCGAGGGCGACGTTCCCTTCCTCGGGCAGCTGCCGCTCGACCCCGCGGTCCGGACGAGCCCGGAGCCGATCGTCCTTGGCGACGGCGAAACCGCAGACCAGTTCCGGTCGTTCGTCCGGACGACCGCCGACATGCAGGGGCTGGTCCACCGACAACGGGAGTCCCACGGCCCGGCCGAGAGAGCGTAACCGTCGGGTGCAAACGGCCGGCGAGACCCGGCCGATCGTACCTAACAGGTTTGGCACACTCGATATATTGACCGGGCTGTTATGTAGAAGTACAGATGAGCAAAACCCAGCGAGAAGACCCAGACCGAACTGAGGAGCTCGGCGAGATTTTCGTCTCGGTGACAGGCGGCGAGTCGGTAACGGAGACACAGGACAGCGAGGGGGACGACAGGGAGCTGCGCGACGAGAACCAGATCGACGAGGCGGTTGCGGACGGACTCGACGACGCACTCGACGGGGCCGGTCCCGACGGTGGCGATCCCGGAAAGATCGACTAATCGGGGCTACGAGCTGTAGTAGTACTCGCCGGCCTGCTTTTGTTCGCGGTCGAGCTGGCTTCCGGGCTTGTTGATCCGGGGCCGGTCGGTGCGTTCGTCCCGACGGAACGTGACCTCGAGGTTCGCGAG
The DNA here is from genome assembly GCA_964423305.1 of uncultured Halobacteriales archaeon. Classification (GTDB taxonomy): domain Archaea; phylum Halobacteriota; class Halobacteria; order Halobacteriales; family Haloarculaceae; genus Halovenus. Next base: position 886 of record CAYREK010000037.1, read on the forward strand.
AAACTCGTTCATTCCCGCGCGCATGCCCTGGGGCGTGGCGGCCCGGCCACGTTCGGCGGGCTCGCCGTCGAAGACCAGCAGTCGATCCGAGAGCATGTCGATCATGTAGATGTCGTGGTCGATCACGAGCGCGGTGGCGTCGTTGGCGTCGGCGTACCGGCGGATCGCCGAAGTCGCCTGCACCCGCTGTTCGACGTCTAAGTGCGCAGAGGGCTCGTCGAGCAGGTACAGGTCCGCGTCCTGGGAGAGACAGGCCGCGATTGCGACCCGCTGGCGCTCGCCACCCGAGAGATCCGTCAGGTTCTGGTCCATCACCGGACCGAGGCTGAGCGGCTCGGCGATCTCGGTGGTCCAGTAGGAGGTACCGACGGCGTCGGTGACCGTCGAGAGAAACGCGTTGACCCGCATTGGCTGGTCAATCTCGACGTACTGGGGCTTGTAAGCGACATCGAGGGCGGCATCGATCGAGCCGGCGTCGGGCTCGAGCCGGCCGGCCAGGAGCTTCGCAAACGTGGACTTGCCGATCCCATTGGGACCGACGACGCCCAGCACCTCGTTTTCCCGGATTTCGCCGGGGGCGACCTCGAGCGAGAACCCGCCGTCGTAGGCCTTCTCGAGTGCGGGATAGGAGACGATCGGCTCGCCGCCGACGCGCTGTTGGGGAGCGTGTTCTTCGAACTCGATCTCGGTCTGCCGGATCCGCATGTTCTCGTTTTCGAGATAGCCCGCAAGGTACTCGTTGATGCCGTTTTTGACCGACTTGGGTGGCGTGATCACCCCGAAGGTCCCGGGGTCGCCGTAGGCCACGTGGACGGTGTCGGTGAGCAGATCCAAGATCGCGAGGTCGTGTTCGACGACCAGCACCGACCGATCGGCGTCGGCGAGTTCGCGGATCAACTGCGCGGCGGTCATCCGCTGGCCGATGTCGAGGTACGGCGTGATCTCGTCGAGGAAATAAAAGTCGGCGTCCCGGGCGAGCGTCGCCGCGAGCGCGACCCGCTGGAGCTCGCCGCCAGAGAGGGTGTCGATCGACTGGTCGACGACCGACGCGATTTCGAGCCGCTCGATCAGCTCCGTCAAAACGTCTCGCTCGTCGGTGCGAGCGAGCAGCTCTCTCGTGGTGCCGTCGAACTGATCGGGGATGCGGTCGACGTACTGTGGTTTGCGCGCGACCGTCAGGTCGCCGTCCCGGACCGCCTCAAGATACTCCTGTAGTTCGGTGCCGCGGTAGGCCTCGAGCACCGCGTCCCAGCCGGGTTCCTCGCCGGGCCGACCGAGGTTCGGGGCGAGCTCGTCGGCGAGGATCCGGACGGCGGTGGTCTTGCCGATCCCGTTCGGACCGAGAATGCCCGTGACCCGTCCCTCTTGGGGAGCCGGTAGCCCGTACAGGGCAAAGCCGTTGTCGCCGTACCGGTGGATCGGGTCCTCGTCGAGCTCCTGCGGGAGGTTCCGGATCGTGATCGCGTCGAAGGGACACTTCTCAACACAGATCCCGCAGGACTCGCCCAGACAGATCTCCTCAGAGATCCACACCTGGTCGGGGCTTCCTTGGTAGGGCTCGTCCTCGTCGTAGCGTTCCTCGCGGGTAATGATGCAGTTCTTGCCGGTGCGGTTGGGCGGACAGAAGTTCGCACACTCGTAGTTACACCGGTCGGGCTGGCACTGATCCAGGTCGACGACCGCGATGCTGTCGTCCGCCATTACTGGAGCGCACCGGTCGTCAGGAAGATCGCCCAGGTGATATACCACAGGGCAAAGCTCATGAAGCCGATGTACAGCCGGTCTTTCGTCCCGAAGTCCCCGGTGTCGATCCCGACCAGCCGCAACAGCGGGATCTCGAGGACGATGACGGCCGCCAGGACCACCAGCCCGATCGGCCCGCCCGAGCCATCGACTAAAAGCGTCGAAGCGACGCCGGCGACGATCCCGCCGAGCGTCGCCGTCGTCGTGACGGTGATCGACCGGATATACGGGCTAACGCCCCCCGTCGGGGCCCCGGCCTCGGACTCGGCCCCCGGATCGCCGTCGCTGGTCTCCGTCGCCATACACGACATCGGACTGCGGGGATCAAAAGGAGTTCGTTCCGCGAATTTATACCGTCCGGGCGCCTCCGGCCGGTATGTCGACCGCTGACGGCCCGTCGGCGTGGTGGGTTGCCCTCGGCGGGGCGATCTTTCTCGGCGGGGCCGGCTGGTTCCTCCTCGCGGTCGTCACCGGCGGTGGCGTTCTCCGGGCGCTGGGGGCAAACGGCCTCGGGGCAGCCGTGTTGATCGCGTGGGCGGGCCGGGACGCGCTCGTCGATTCCGACTCCGAGGTCACGTCGGTCGGCGGGGCCGCCGGGACCGCCCTCCTGCTGTACGGGGCGTACCTACTCGCGGCTGGAGTCGTACTCTCGGCTACTGCCCCGTGGCACGGCTTGTTCGTCGTTGGACTGCTGTACGGCGGGCTGGGCGTCGCGGCCGCGCTCGTCGGCGTGTTCGCCGTCCCCGTCGGCGAGAGCGCGGTTGCGACCGACGGATGACTCGGGGCGACGGGCCAGGTCAATCTTTATACAGCCGGCGTGCCTCACGATTACTCGATGACTGACACCGATGGGGAGGGCATCGAAGATCTGCCGCCGAGCGCGAAGCTCGTGTACAAGGTACTCGAGTACAACGGACCGCTCACGCAGAAAGGAATCGTCGAGGAGTCGATGCTCTCGGCGCGGACGGTCCGGTACGCGCTCGAGCGACTCGAGACGATCGGCGCCGTCGAAGAGGACGTGTACTTCGCCGACGCGCGACAGAACCTCTACGAGATCGACCCACAAGAGGCCGAGCCAGCGGTGTCAGACTGACGGGTATCAGACTCAGACTTTCGAGTTCGGCACGAGCCGGTAATCGGCGGGAACGTGGGCGGGGCAGACCAGTCGTTTACCCGCTCAGGACGGAGTGACCGTCACCGTCCGCCCGCGGTCGATCGCCCGCTCGAGTTCTTCGGCGATCGCGCTGCCTCGAGAGACCTGGATCTCCCCGCCCCGGGAGACCGTCGCGGTGAACAAGTACTCTCCGTCGGCCCGCACCTCGACAGTCTCGCCGGCATGCTCGGTCAGCGGGATCACGACGTGCCGGTCGGTCACGTCTGGCGCCACCGCGATGTCGCCCTCGGAGCTCTCGTGGCGCTGGCCGCCGGCGTCCCGGTCTTGTGAGTCTCTTTCGGCGAGCGTCCGGACGTCGATGTCGATGCCCAGCTGATCCTCGACCTCGGAGATCCGGCTGCCGCCCTTGCCGATGACCGTCGAGATGTCGTTCTCCGTAACCCAGACGACCGCGGCGTTCTGTCCGCGGAGCTCCACCTCGACGCCCCCGCGGGCGATCGAGCGGATCTCTCGTTCGATCTCTTCTTTGGCGATCCGGTCGACCCCGGACTCGCCGCCCGGATTGTCATCGAGGGGGACGGTCACGACCTGCCGGTTGAACGTGTAGATCTCGTACTCGGGGCGGCCGGTCTCGAAGTCCCGGATGACGATCACCGGACGGGCGAGATCTTCTTCCATCAGCCCCTCAGGGACTTTCACCTCGGTAGTGACATCGTAGACGGTCGCGATCTCGCCGGCCTCGACGTAGACGACGGTGTCGACGACCTGCGGGATCAGGCCCAGCTCGACCCGGCCGATCAGCCGCTGGAGGGCGTCGATCGCGCGGGTCGCGTGGACGACGCCGATCATCCCGACGCCGGCCAGCCGCATGTCCGCAAACACCTCGAAGTCGTCGGTCTTGCGGACTTCGTCGTAGATCGTGTAGTCGGGCCGGACCATCAGAAGCGAGTCGGCGGTTTTCGACATCTGCCCGTCGAGGGCGGTGTACTGGGTGATCTCCGGGCCGACCTGCAGGTCTCGGGGCTTTTCCATCGTCTTGACGGCCTTGTCCGCATCGACGAGAAACTCTCCGACGGCCTGTGCGAGCGTGGACTTGCCGGCCCCCGGCGAGCCGGCGATCAACACGCCACGGTCGCGCTCGCGGAGCCGGTCGCGGAGCTCGTCGTCGTAGTCGTACTCGTCGAGGCTGGTCTTGACGATCGGCCGTACGGCCGTGATCTCTAACGCGTCGCTAAAGGGCGGCCGGGCGATCGCGATACGAAACTCCTGAAACTGGACGATCATCATGCCGGGCTCGTCGAGCTCGGCAAACCCCTCGGAGCTGTGTCGGACCGCCTCCTCGATGTCGGCGGCGTACTCCCGCAGGTCCGACTCTGTCAGGGGCTTCTCGCCGATGGTCTGGTACTGCATCTCCCCGATCGCGCCCCGCTTTGCCATCGGCGCGACCCCGACCCGGAGGTGCAGGCTCATCGTCTGCTCATCGAAGTACTCCTCGATCGCCAGCGTCTCGACATCCGGGGTCTCGGGCTCGACGTACTCGACCTCGAAGCCCTTCGCCCGCGCGACCTCGGCCTGAACGTCGTCGCTCGTGAGCAACGTCGCGCCGCGGTCGGCGGCCACCTCGCGGATCAGCGCGTCGATCTCACCCTCGTCGGCGCCGCGTTTCTCGGCGTCCTCGGGGCGGCGGCCGACGTACTCGACCTCGATCCGGTCACGTGACTCGAACTCGACTAACGCCTGGAGCTCGGCGAGCCCCTCCCAGCCGGTCTCCCGGCCCTGGTTTGCCTGTGACTCGAGCTCGCCGACGACGGCCTCGGGAACGACGATGGTCGCCCCGGCGAACTCGCCAGACTCGACCCGTTCGGATACCCGGCCGTCGATGATAGCGCTCGTGTCCGGGACGATTTTCATACGAATGGTTGTGCGTGCCGGAACATAAGCGACCGGATCGCCCGACAGGACTTTACTCTCGGTCGTCGAGGATGCGCACATGCGAGTGCTCGTCTGTCGGGGACACGTCCACGGGATGGACGCCGCCGAGTACGCGCGGGCCCTCCAGAAGCGCCTGCCCGACCACGAGATCACCCTCGCCTCGACGCCCAGCGAGGAACGGGCCGGCGTGGACGGCGCGACGGTGGTGACCGGAGCCACGCCGCCGGAAACGCTGCTCGGGGCCGACGCGTCGCTGTTTGCCTGCGTGTACGCCGGCACGGACCACCTGGATCTCGACGGGCTCGAAGCCGCGGGCGTGGCGGTGACAAACGCTGCGGGCGTCCACGGCCCGAACGTCGCCGAACACGCCATCGGCGGGATGCTCGCCCACGCGCGAGGCTTTGGGGAGGCCCGGGCCCGACAGCGCGATCGCGAGTGGCGCAGCTACCGGACCGCCGAGATCAAAGGGTCGACCGTGACCGTCGTCGGACTCGGAGCGATCGGCCGGGCGATCGTCGACCGGCTGGCGCCGTTCGGCGTCGAGACCGTCGGGGTGCGCTACACTCCCGAAAAGGGCGGCCCAACCGAGGCCGTGTACGGCTTCGATGAGATCCACGCGGCCGTCGCGGACGCGGGGTACGTCGTGCTTGCCTGCCCGCTCACGGACACCACCCGCGGACTCGTCGACGCCGAGCTGCTCGAGACGATGCCCCCGCGAGCGGTGCCCGTAAACGTCGCCCGCGGCGGGGTCGTCGAGACCGACGCCCTGGTCGCCGCGCTACGCTGGAACGGGATCGACGGTGCTGTCCTCGACGTGACCGACCCGGAGCCGTTGCCCGGCGAGCACCCCCTCTGGGTGTTCGACAACGTCCTGATCACGCCCCACAACGCCGGGCACACCCCGGCCTACTACGAGCGACGGGCGGACATCCTCGCCGAGAACGTCGCCGCCCTCGAGGCGGACGAGCCGCTTCGCAACCGCGTGCGGTGATGGGGGGCAGGGCCGACGGGCTTTTTTTGCCGGGCCTCCCGGTCGAGGTATGAGTGCTGTCGTCGATCTGACCCGCGAGCTGGTCGCGATCCCGAGCCACGAGGACGAGACCGCGGCCGGCGACGCGATCGAGGCCTGGCTGCGCGAGCACACCGACGCGACAGTCACCCGCGATCGCCACGGAAACGTCTTCGCCCGCCGGGGTGGGGCGGACCGGCTCGCGCTGGTCGGCCACCACGATGTCGTCCCGCCGGATCCCTCGTAGGTCGCCGCCGACGGGGAGTACATCATCAAACGCCGGGACGGTCGGCTGTACGGTCGCGGGACCGCCGATATGAACGGCGCGGTCGCGGCCGCGATGTGTGCGTTCCGCGAGACCGACCGGGAGGGTGTCACCTTCGTCTCCTTTGTCGGCGAGGAGCAGGGTGGAGTCGGCGCCCGGGCGGCGATCGAGGACGGCTTCGCACCAGAGTACGCGGTCGTCGGAGAGGGCTCGACGGGGTACTCAGCGCCGGGCGTGACCGATGTCGCGGTCGCACACCGCGGGCGACGGGGGAGCACAATCCGGGCCCGCGGCGAAGCCGCCCACGCGAGCGAACCCGAGGCCGGCACGAACGCGGTCTACCGGGCGAGCGACGCGATCGACGAGATCCGCGCGCTCCCCACACCCGAGACGACGGTGCTGGGCCACGACGTGACCGGCTCGCTGGTCGTCACGGAGATCGAGGGTGGATCGGCCTGGAACGTGATCCCCGAGTCGTGTGCGATCACGCTCGACGAGCGGACCGTCCCCGACGGCCGGGCGCCGCTCGACCGGGTCGCCGAGCTGCCCGGGATCGAGTGGGAGATCGAACAGGACCTCCCGCCGATGGCCTGCGACGAGCCGGCCTTCGCCGATCGGGTGCTCGCAGCCGCTGCCGACGCACAGTCCGACGAACCCGTAGACGTCATCAAACCCCACGCAACCGACGCGGGCTGGCTCGCCCGGGCGGGGACGACCTGCGTAGTCTGTGGGCCGGCAGAGCGCGGCGAGGCCCACACCGCAGACGAGAGCGTCTCGACCGAGGCCCTCGACCGAGTCTACCGGATCTACCGGGACCTCGCCGCCGATCCCGAGATCTGACCCGGCGCCGACCATCTGCCAGACAAGACGCGTCTCAGCCCAGCAGCCGCCGGGCTCGTCCGATCGAGTCCTCGAGCAGCCGCTGATCGTCGGAGAACACCTCGATCGCGACCGTTCCGTCGAAGGCCGGCAGCCGGTCGACGAGCTGGTCGAACGCGATCCCGCCGGCGCCCAGCGGCAGGTGCGTGTCCCCGCGGCGGCGCACGTCGTGCAGGTGGAGGTGTGAGATCGAGTCGCCGTATTCTTTCGTGAACCGGTCGATGCCGTCGGCGCCGTCCTCGGCGTAGGCGTGCCCGACATCGAAACAGACAGCGGTGTCGGTCTCGATAGCGATCTCGCCGAGCACCGACAGCTGGAGGCCGTGGCGCTTGTGGCCGACGTTCTCGACGACGAGCTCGACGCCGTGCTCACGGCCCGCGGCGGCGATATCGGCGATCTGCTCGCGGGCGGCCGAGCGCTGATCGAGGTCGTACGGATCTCGGACGGTGGCATGAAGGACCGCCTTCCGGGCGCCGAGTTCCCCGGCCCAAGACAGCAGCCGGCGCTGGTAGGCGACGATCGAATCGTTGATCTCCGGGATCGGCGTCGCGACCACCTGCTCGAAGGGGAGATGAACGAGAAGCTCAAGCCCGTGTCGATCGAGCGCCGCTGTGAGCCGGTCTCCGTCGATCGCCCCGGGAACGTCGGCGGCTTCGGCGAGGCCGAACTCGACGAAATCAGCGGCGCCCCCGACCGCGCCGATCCGGTCGATCGCGTCGCCGACGGTGAACCCGTACTCCATAACGATTCGTTGGGAGCGCTCGGACAAGACGATGCCGGACGATGGTACGGTTTTTTATCTGTCGGCGCGTCAGGACAAACGATGAGTACCGACGCCGACGCGCTTGCGACCGCCGGGGACGCCGAGTACGACTACGAGCAGCTCGGGCTCGTCGCCGGGCTCGAGATCCACCAACAGCTCGACACAGAGACGAAGCTGTTCTGTGGGTGTCCCACCGAGCTTCGCGAGCCCGAGGCCGCGGACAGACGATTCAACCGCCGGCTCCACCCGACCCGCAGCGAGCTCGGCGAGCTCGACGAGGCGGCCGTCGAGGAGAGCCGGGTCGACCGGGAGTTCGAGTACCTCGCCTACGACACGACCTGCCTGGTCGAGGAGGACGACGAGCCGCCCAGACGGGTCGACGAGGAGGCCCTGACCGTCAGCCTCGAGATCGCCGAGTTGCTCGGAATGACCCCGGTTGATCGAGCCCACGTGATGCGCAAGATCGTCGTCGACGGCTCGAACACGACCGGCTTCCAGCGGACGATGCTGCTCGCGAGCGACGGGGTCGTCGAGACCGGTGAGGGCCCGGTCGGGATCGAGGACCTGATGCTCGAGGAGGAGAGCGCACAGCGGGTCGCTGAAACCGAGCGCGGCGTCCGGTACAGCCTCGACCGGCTCGGAGTCCCCCTGGTCGAGATCGGGACCGACCCCGACATCCGCTCGCCGGCCCAGGCCCGCGAGACCGCAGAGCGGATCGGGATGCTGTTGCGATCGACGGGATCTGTCAAGCGCGGGCTGGGGACGATCCGCCAAGATGTCAACGTCTCGATCGCCGAGGGCGCACGCGTCGAGATCAAGGGCGTCCAGAGCCTCGACGACATCGACGACATCGTACGCAACGAAGTCCGCCGGCAGGCCACGCTGGTCGAGATCGCGGACCGACTGGAAGAGCGCGACGCGGCGGTCGGCGAGCCGAGAGAGGTCACGGAGCTGTTTGCCGACACCGACAGCGGCGTGATCGAGTCGGCCCTGGCCGAGGGCGGGACGGTATACGCGGTCCGGCTGGCCGGCTTCGATGGGCTCGTCGGGCGGGAGCTGCTCCCCGACCGACGGCTGGGGACCGAGCTGGCCGATCACGCGAAGCGCCACGGCACCGGCGGGATCTTCCACACCGACGAACTCCCGGCCTACGGGATCACCGAGGGCGAGCTCGCGGCGGTCCGGGAGGCGGTTGAGGCCGACCCCGAAGACGCGGTCGCGCTGGTCGCTGACGACCCCGAGACCGCCGAACTGGCGATCGAGGCCGTCGCCGAGCGCGCTCGAACGGCGATCGACGGCGTGCCAGAGGAGACCCGCGGCGCGAACGAGGACGGCACCACTCGGTACCTGCGGCCGCTGCCCGGCGCCGCACGGATGTATCCCGAGACGGACGTACCCCCTGTCGAGCCCGACCCCTCGGCGGTCGAGATCCCGGAGCTTCTGACCGAGAAGGCCGAGCGCTACCGCGAGGAGCACGGCCTGGACCCGGATCTGGCCGAGCGGGTCGCCTACGGCGAGCACATGCCGCTGTTCGAGCGGGCCGTCGGGCTCGGAACGGACCCGACGCTTGCTGCGAGCACCCTTGAGTCGACGCTCACCGAGCTTCGCCGTGACGGGGTGCCCGTCGCGGAGCTGACCGACGAGCAGCTGCTCGGAACCTTCGAGCTCGTCGTCGGGGGCGAGCTCGCGACAGAGGGCGTACCCAAGCTGCTGGCGGCACTCGCTGGCGAGCCGGAGCTGTCGGCGGGTGAGGCTGCCGACCGCGAGGGACTGGGCAGCGCCGGCGAGAGCGAGGTTCGTGAGGCCGTTCGGGCGGTGATCGAGCGCAACGCGGGGCAGGTCGAACGCGAGGGGATGGGGGCGTTCTCGGCGCTGATGGGCGAGTGCATGGGCGAGCTCCGCGGGAAGGCAGACGGTGACATCGTCAGCGACGTGCTCCGCGAGGAGATCCAACAACGGTCGTAGCGGAGTCTTTCGGAGTCAGTCCTCGTCGGCCTCGGCCCGCCGGGCGCCCCGGCGGAAGACGCCGGTCAGCGTGATCACCTCGCGGTCGGTCGGGCTGGCCCGGCCGATCAGGCGCCGGACGAGCCGCATCGTCTTGGCCCGTTTCTCCGCGGGATGATCGATTGCGACGAGGAACTGGTCGATCCGGTCGTAGAGGCGTTCGATCTCGGACTCGCTTGCCCGGTCTCGAGTCGGGTCTGGGAGCTGGCTCTCCGCGCGAGTCAACTCTTGGGCCTCGTACAGGGCGATCGTCGCGGCCTGGCCGAGGTTCAGCGACGGGTACGCGGCGCTTGCGGGAATCGAACAGACCCGGTCGAGGCGGGCCAGCTCGGCGTTGGTGAGCCCGTTGTCCTCCCGGCCGAACACCAAGGCGACGTCTGTATCGACGGGCGCAAGCTCTGTGGCCAACTCGTCGACGGGAACGAACGGAAACCGGACGTGGCTGGTGGCGTCCTGGTTCGTTCGGGCGGTGAACCCGACTGTGTAGTAGGAGTCGACGAGCTCGTCGAAGCTCGGCCGAGCGTGACCGGGAAGGATGTCCTCGCGGGCCTGCCCGGCGAAGCCGTAGGCCTCGCCATCGGGCGCAAGCGGTGGCCCGTCGATCACCAGCAGCTCCTCGAAGCCGAAGTTTTTCATCGCGCGGGCGATCGTGCCGACGTTGCCCGGGGTCTGGGGTTCGACGACCGCGACGGCCGGCGGCCGAGGGCGATCGCTCATCGACGAGCGTTTGCGACGGCGGAAGAAAGCGCTTGCGAAGGCCGCGGCGGGCGAGGAGTTTCCGTGCCTATTAGAGGCGCCTGCCCGTGATAAGGGTATGCAGACCGTGGATGCGGCAGGGCTCGCGATCGGCGACGATCACCCACCGCGGATCATGGGCGTACTGAACGTCAGCAAAGAGTCCCCGTACGACCCGAGCGTCTACGACGACCCCGGCGAGGCGGCGGCCTACGTCGACGACCGGCTCATCGGCGAGGGCGCCGACATCGTCGACATCGGCCTCGAGTCGGCCAACAAGCGCTTCGAGGTGCTCTCGGCCGAGCAGGAGCTCGACCGTCTGGAAACGGCCGTCCAGACGATCGAGAGCGTGAGCGGCGACGCCGTCTTCTCGATCGAGACCCGCTACCACGAGGTCGCCGAAGCCGCGCTAAATCGTGGGTTCGACATGGTCAACGACATCTGCGGGTTCGCGGACCCGGAGATGCCCCGGGTCTGTCGGGAGTACAACGCCGCCGTCGGGAAGATGGCGAGCCCGCCGGACCTCGAACGCCCCGGCGCGATCGAGGACGTCGACGAGATCTACGACGCGCTGAGCCGCAACGGGCTCACAGAGAAAACGATCGTCGACCCGGCCTTCGGCGGCTGGAGCAAGGACAAGACCGTCGACGACGACCGGGAGACGTTCCGCCGGCTTCGGGAGTTTCGCGCCCACGGCCAGCCGATCCTGGTCTCGATCAACCGGAAGAATTTCCTCCGGTCGATCGCCGGCCGGGACACGGAGGGGGCGCTTCCGGTGTCGCTCGCGGCCACATCGATGGCCGTCGAACGGGGCGCACACGTGATCCGGACCCACGACGTCGCCGAGACCCGCGACGCCGCCCTGGTCGGCGCCGAGCTCGGTCGCGATCTGATCCGTCGGACCGTCGAAACGATCGACATCGAGGAACTCGATGTCACGGCCGTCGGCGAGGCCGCCCGGTATCTCCCCGAGGAAACCGACCCCGAACGGACCGTAGCGCGGCTCTACCGGCTGACCGGACTCGAGGAGTCAGACAGAGTCGCGCTTGAAACACACGCAGAGGACTGTCTGATCGCCGACGCGGGCCCGACCCTGGTCGGCGGGACGGTCGCCGAACTCAGGAGGCTGGCGGCGCGGGTCGAGGCCGACGCGCCGGCGGTCACAGCGGCGTTGCGGGCCGGCCTCGACGGATAGATGGCCGGACTCACCTTCGCGGAGTGGGAGCCGGTCTACGAGGCGATCCTCGCCGACTTTGGCTACGACCGGGCCGGCGACGAGCGCGCCCGGAACCTGCTCGCCGAGCTTGTCGGGCGGACGATCGATCCCGCGGAGGCGTCGCTGTCCGGCCGGGTCGCGGTCGCCGGCGCCGGACCGACACTCGAAGACGAGCTCGGGGTCGTCCGGGCGGCAGACGCGGTCGTCGCGGCCTCCTCGGCGGCCGCCCGCCTGGACGATCGGGGAGTCGCGGTCGACTGGATCGTGACAGATCTGGACGGACGGCCAGCGAGGACCGTCGAACTCGCCGACGCCGGCACGCCGGTCGCGGTCCACGCCCACGGCGACAACCGTTCGGCGATCGAAGAGTGGGTGCCTCGGATTGAGGCGGCGGTGCTCCCGACGACACAGGCGGCACCGACAGACCGCGTGTGGAACTTCGGCGGGTTCACCGACGGCGACCGGGCGGCCTTCCTCGCCGACGCATTCGGGGCCGATCGGCTCGTCTTCCCCGGCTGGACGGTTACAGACACCGAGGTCTCGGCGGAGAAAGGACGGAAACTCGCGTGGGCAGAACGACTGTTGTACTGGCTCGAACGGCGTCGCGGGGACCGGTTCGATCTGCTTGACGGGCGACGCGGGAAACTCTCGGTCCCGTGAGACGCGTCGACGATTGATCAAGCTCGTCTCTCACCCGGCGGTCACGAACGGCAGAAACTGACCGTTCGGGCAGACCGTCTGTCGATTCCGCGGAGAAGGGACCGATCACAACGCGTCTCGCTGACAGGAGCCACACAGCCGCTCTTCTTTGAGGTCGACCTCGCGGACGGTCGGCGAGAAGTTCATCACACACCGGTTGTTGTCACAGTGTTCCAGCCCGAACGTGTGGCCGATCTCGTGGACGACCTCCGTGCGGACCCGATCAGAGAAGATCTCGCTGGCAGAGCGATCGGAAAAGCCCCCGTCCGAGGAGGTCCGCAGCCGGTACGTCGAGATGACGCTGCCGCTGCCGCCCAGGTAGGCCAGCCCGAACACGTAGTTGCGCCGGTGGTAGTACAGATCCTCCGGCGTGATGGCGATGTTTTTGCTGCCGCGGCCGACGCGTTTTGCCAGGTCGATGAACTCCTCAGCGCGGTACTGCTCGCGGTCCGCGTCGTAGGCGCTCTCGGGGACCGCGCGAGCGTCGCTGACACTGACCTCGCAGTCGTAGATCGAACGGAGCCCGTTCGAGGCTTCCCGCTTGACGACGGGGTCGACCTCGCCGACCGGCACGATGTCGACACGCATACGAATATCTAATACGGTCGCCCGGTTAAAAATCTGTGTGCGACCGAACGCCCGAGTGCTTCGCGATCGGCTTGCCGGGGCCGATCGAGCCGTCGAGATCGGCGTCGGGCGCCGCCCCGAGGTCGCCGCGGGGCTCGCGGCGCGGGACGTGACCGTGACCGCGACCGACCTCCGCGAACGGTCGGTCCCGGAGGCGGTGCGATTCGTCCGCGACGACGTGACCGACCCACGACGCGCGGTCTACGCCGGGGCCGACGTGCTGTACGCGCGCAATCTGCCGCCGGAGCTACAGCGCCCGACCGTCGAGTTGGCGCGTGCGGTCGACGCCGCGTGCCTGTTCACGACGCTCGGGGGCGATCCGGCGGTGGTGCCCGCCCAACGAGAGCAGCTGCCGGCCGAGACGCTGTATTGCGCTCGGCGGTGATCGACCGGGACGGAAAGGCACAATCCGGTGGCGCCGCGAACCCGGGTGTGCAGTCGGATCTCAAAGTCGACGGACTCGTTCTCGATATCGACGGCGTGCTCGTCGATGTCTCGGAGTCCTACCGGCGGGTGATCGTCGAGTCGATCGATCGGGTCTACGGGGAGACGATCGCCCGCGAGGACGTCCAGCAGTTCAAGGAGGCCGGCGGGTTCACGAACGACTGGGAACTGACCAGCGCCGCCGCACTGTACCTGCTCGCCCGGCGGGAAGCCGGCGACCGGCCGGCGCCGCTCGCTGGCGTTCGGGCCTTCACCGAGGCGATCGCGGGCGCCGGCGGCGGGCTCGAGGGAGCACGGGCGGTCGTCTCGGAGGCGCTTCCCTGTGGCCCCAGCGAGCGAGCACTCGCCGCGCTCGACGGCGACCGGCTCAGGGACCACTTCCAGGCGCTGTACCTGGGCGGGGAGCTGTACCGCGAACTCGAAGGGGGCGACCCACCGATCGAGACCGACGGATACGTCCACGACGAGCCGGTCTTGCTCGCTCCGGAGACCGCAGAGCGACTCTCGACGGTGCCGCTGGGGGTGTTCACCGGGCGACCGGCCGCCGAGACGACGATCGCGCTCGACCGGGTCGGGCTGTCGGTGCCTCCGGCCCGCCGGGTGACCATGGACGACCCCGAGCCGGGAAAGCCCGCCCCCGACGGTCTTCGTCGGCTCGGCGCGGCACTGGGAGTCGACCGGATCGGGTTCGCCGGCGACACCCTCGACGATATTCGGACAGCCGTGCGGGCCGACGGGACCGACGGCCGCAGCTACCGCGGGATCGGTGTCCTCACCGGCGGACTCGACGGCCAGCGGGGCCGGCAGCTGTTCGAGGAGGTCGGGGCCAGCGCCGTCGTCGAGTCGGTCAACGACCTGCCGGCGCTGCTCGAGTAGGGCGGCGTCGATGTCGGTGTCGGTAGATCTAACAGTCCCTCGGGAGAATCGCCGGGTATGCGACTTCAGGAACACCAGGCCAAGGCGCTGTTTGCCGACGCTGGGATTCCGGTCCCCGAGTCGCGGCTCGTCGAGAGCGTCGAGGCGGCCGTCGAAGCCGCGAGAGAGCTCGGTCCTCCGGTCGCCGTGAAGGCTCAGGTCAGGGTTGGCGGGCGCGGCAAGGCTGGCGGGATCGAGTTGGCCGGGGATCTCGACGCGGTCGAGGCGGCCACAGAGCGGATTCTCGGGATGGAGATCGGCGGCCGCCGGGTCGAGGCCGTGCTAATCGAGGCGGCCGTCGATGCCGAGACGGAGGCGTACGTCGGGATCACCGTCGACCGCGCGGCGGGCCGACCGGTCGCGATGGTCTCCCGGGAGGGCGGGGTCGAGATCGAGACCGTCGCCGCGGAGCGGCCGGAAGCGATCGCCCGCGAGTCGGTCGATCCCGCCTTTGGACTGCACCCCTACCAAGCCCGACGGGCCGCCTACGAGGCCGGATTCGACCGCGCGGTCGCCGGGGAGGTCGCCTCGGTCCTGACCGCGCTGTACGAGCTGTGGGTCGAGCGGGACGGCCGCGAGGCCGAGATCAACCCGCTGATGATCACCGACGGCGACGCCGAGGCCGGCGCCGACGACCCCGATGCCCCAGGAGTAATCGCCGCCGACGCAGTGTTTTCCCTCGACGACGACGCTGCGTACCGCCAGCCCGAGCTCGCCGCGGGGGCGGCCGATCCCGAAGACGAGGTCGAAGCCCGGGCGGCCGAGCACGGGTTCGATTACGTCCGGCTCGAGGGGACCATCGGGGTGATCGGCAACGGCGCCGGGCTCGTGATGGCCACGCTCGATCTCATCGATCACCTCGGCGGGGCGCCGGCGAACTTCCTCGACATCGGCGGCGGCGCGGACGCAGACCGGGTCGCGGCCGCCATGGAAGTGGTCTACGACGACGACCGCGTCGAGGCCATGCTGTTCAACGTCTTCGGCGGGATTACCCGGTGTGACGAGGTCGCACGAGGAATCAACGACGCGCTGGCGGCGCTGGGCGGCGCGCCAAAGCCCACCGTCGTTCGCCTGGCCGGGACGAACGCCGCGGCCGGGCGGGAGCTACTCGATTCTACGCTTCGGGTCGAACGATCCTTCGAGGGGGCCGTCGAGGCGGCGATCGCGGCGGCCGGCGAGAACAGAGGCGGGACGACGGACTCAACTCGGGAGGTGAGCGACCGATGAGCGCGCTCGTCGACGAGGACACGCGGGTGCTCGTCCAAGGGATCACCGGCGGGGCCGGACGATTCCACGCCGAGCGGATGCGGGCCTATGGAACCGACGTCGTCGCCGGGGTCGTCCCGGGCAGAGGCGGAACCGAGGCCGCCGGCGTGCCGGTCTACGACACCGTCGCGGCGGCCGTCCGCGAGCGGGAGCCGACGGCGGCCGTGACCTTCGTGCCCCCCGCTGTAGCGGCCGACGCGCTGTTCGAGGCGATCGACGCCGAGCTGGACCTGATCGTCGCGGTGACCGAGGGAATCCCGATCCAGGAGATGCTCCGGGTTCGGCGCCGGCTCGCAGCGACGGACACCCGGCTGATCGGCCCGAACACGCCGGGTGTGATCACGCCGGGCGCGGCGAAGGTCGGTATCCTCCCGGGCGAGATCTTCACGCCGGGCTCGGTCGGAGTCGTCTCCCGGTCGGGAACGCTGACCTACGAGATCGTCGACGCGCTCACCGAGCGGGGATTCGGCCAGTCGACGGCAGTCGGGATCGGGGGCGACCCGGTGATCGGAACTGACTTGCTGACTGCCGTGGAGCTTCTCGACGCCGACCCGGCGACCGAGACGATCGTGCTCTGCGGGGAGATCGGCGGGACCGGCGAGCAACGCGTCGCAGCCGCCCTCGAGTCGATCGACACGCCCGTGGTCGGGTTCGTCGCGGGGCAGACAGCGCCGGCCGGGACGCGGATGGGCCACGCCGGCGCGATCGTCTCGGGATCGGGAAGCGACACCGCAGCGAGCAAGATCGCGGCACTCGAGACCGCCGGGGCAACCGTCGCGGAGACCCCCGCCGGAGTCGCCGACGCGGTCGCGGAGCGCCAGTGACCGGACGTGACACGTTCCGAACGGATTAACTGTCTACCGGCCCGTACCTATGCTATGAGTTCTGATCTCGGCTCCTACGGAACCGCGGCGATCTGTGAGGTCTGCTCGAACGAACTCGACCGGATCGCCGAGGTCGAGTTGCTGACTGACCGCGAGCTCGACCTGCTTCGCCAGCCCAAACGCCGGGTGAACGCGAACATCTCCCTGCGGATGGATGACGGCTCGGTCGAGGTCTTCCCGTCGTTCAGGATCCAGTACAACAGCTCTCGAGGCCCGACGAAGGGCGGACTGCGCTTTCATCCGAGCGTCAACGAAGACGAGGTCGACCAGCTGGCCTTCCTGATGACGCTGAAGTGTGCGGTCGTCGACGTGCCCTTCGGTGGCGCGAAAGGCGGGATTCAGGTGGACCCGAACGAACTCTCCGAACCAGAACTCGAGCGACTCTCGCGGGCGTACGTCCGCGAGTACCACGACATCATCGGCCCGGACAAGGACATCCCGGCGCCGGACGTGAACACAGACGAGCAGGTGATGGCCTGGATGCTCGACGAGTACGAACACATCACCGGCGAGGCTGCCCCTGGCGTGATCACCGGCAAGCCGGTCGAGCTGGGCGGCAGCGCCGGACGAGACACGGCGACATCCTACGGCGGGGCCGTGCTGTTCGAGGAGTTCGTCGACGCGGAGGACATCGACGCCCAGACGGTCGCGATCCAGGGCTTTGGCAACGTCGGCTCGAACCTCGCGGTCTTTCTCGACGAGCGGGGCTACGACGTGGTGGCGGTCAGTAACGTCAACGGGGCCCTGTACGATCCCGACGGGCTCGACGTGCCGGCGATCTATCAGCGCCACCAGCGAGAGGACGAGCTGTACGCTCCCGGGGCGACAGAGATCACGAACGACCAGCTGCTCGAGCTCAGCGTCGACGTGCTCGTGCCGGCGGCCGTGGAAGACCAGATCACGATGGAAAACGTCGACGACCTCGAAGCGACCGCGGTCTTGGAGATGGCAAACGGGCCGACCACGAGCGCGGCCGACAGGCGGCTGGCCGAGCGCGATATCCCCGTGCTCCCAGATATTCTCGCCAACGCCGGTGGGGTGACCGTCTCGTATTTCGAGTGGGTACAGAGTACCACACACGAGTACTGGGACGAACAGATGGTCCACGAGAAACTCGAGACACAGATGCGAACGGCATTCGACGATCTCAGAGAGCTCCGTCGTGGCGACGCCCGGACGTGGCGCGAGGCTGCGTACATTCAGGCGGTCAACAGGGTCCTCGACGCAGAGACCTACCGGAGTAACGTCTCTAGAGACTTCGAACTCAACAACTGACCACGTAGCCCAAGCCCACCGAGTCTGCACGGCGATATGGGTCGGATCACCGCCGGTAGTCGACATCGTCTTGTGCCCTCGACGCGTCACAGAGAGACACACGAGACGGCGAAAATCCGGCGGGCGGGATTGAAGCCTCGACCGGCCTCGTGAGGGCGACACCGTGGTGCGAGAACACCGAATACCCCCTGTGTCGTCTCGGTACCAGCTAGCGTGTCGGGTCGACGGCCCGCGGTTCCGAGAGACTCAACTCTGTCGCCGAAAGCAGATACAACTCACTAGTCGATCGGCGAGGACCGCATGGGCCCCGGGCAACCCAGAGACCCGCGAGTCGGCGTCCCCGTGGGGCAAACTGTTGTCACCAACGAACGGGATAGTTTCCGTGAGTCGATCCCACGTGCTGTCGTGAGCGACGGTCGATCAGCGAAGCGCCTCGCCGACGGCTGCCGGATCGAACAGTGCGGGATCGAGGAGCTTGTTGGTCTGTCGCGTGACGAACTCGGGGAGTGAACCCTCGGCGTAGACGAGCACCGTCAGGTCGGGATTGTGGTCTTTCGCGACCGGGATTGCCGTCGCCTGCTCGAGGTCGGTAAGCACGAACGCGTCGGCGTCGGCGATACCCGCTGTCTCGAGGGTCTCCCCGTCGGCGACGGCCGTCTGTGTGACCTCGTTGGCCGTCTCGAGTGCCTGTACGAGCCCGCGGTCGTCGGCGCCGCCGATAATTATCTTCATTACTCGTACTCGATGGTCGCCGGGGGCTTATGTGTCACGTCATAGACCACCCGCGAGACCGACTCGTTTTCGCCGGTGATCCGGGACTGGATCCGCTGGAGGGTCTCCCAGTCGATCTCCTGGGCGCGGGCAGTCATGCCGTCACGGGACTCGACCGA
>CAYREK010000038.1:0-19352 GCA_964423305.1 uncultured Halobacteriales archaeon
GGTGTGTTCCAGCAGGTAGTAGCGCCCGCCGATCGCGACGACCCCGCACGCCAGGGCGACGAGCGAGAAGTCCTGGCGCCCGCCGAACGCGACCGTGGGGAACTGCGCGTACTCCGGCAGCGGCACCGTCTGGTTCGCCGCGCTCTCGGGGTCTTTGAACACGCCGCTCACGAGGTACAGCGTCACCCCGGTGGCGATGAAGTTGAGCATAATCGTCGTGATGACCTCGTTTGCATCCGCGTACGCTTTCAACACGCCCGGGAGCGCCCCGTACAGGCCGCCGGCAATCGCTCCAACGCCGACCCCCAGGGGCACGAGAACGAGCGTCCCGGCGAGCCCGCTCGGCGCCGGGCCCGTCGCGGCCGAGACCACGGCGGCGGTCGCCAGCCCGCCGAGCACGAGCTGTCCCTGCGTGCCGATGTTAAACAGGCCGGCACGAAACGCGACCGCGACCGACAGTCCTGTGAACAAAAGGAGCGTCGTCTGCTGCAGCGTCGTGGCGAGTCTCGTGTTCTGTAGCTCCCACCCGGCCTCGAGTGGGTGTCCGAGCGCCCCCAAAAACAGCTCGTAGTAGACCTGCAACGGGTTGTAACAGAACGTCCGGCCGAATAGATCCAACCCGGTCGAACAGCTCGCGCCTGCACCCGAGACGAATACGATCACGGCGCCGATCAGCATCGACAGGAGCAGGGCGCCGACGCTGATCAGGAGCCGTTCGGTCACGGACGCCCGGACCAGCCGGTCGACGATCGCGTCGAGCCGGTCTCTGATCACGACTCCGCCTCCGCGCCCGGCTCGCTCTCACCATCTGTCGGTGGCTCCCGTCCGTTCGCCTTCGCGTCGGTACTGGTTGTCTCGGGTCGCTCGCCGGCCATCAGCAGGCCGAGCTGTTCCTCCGAGAGCTCCCCGGGCGGGCACAGCTCGGTGAACTCGCCCTCGTAGATAACCGCAAGCCGGTCCGATAGCGACCGGACCTCGTCGAGCTTCGAGGAAACCAGCAACACGCCGACTCCGTGATCACGCAACGCGAGCAGCTGCTCGCGGATGAACTCCGTCGAGCCGATATCGACCCCGCGGGTCGGGTTGGCCGCGACCAGCACTGTCGGATCGCGCAACAGCTCCCGGCCAACGACGAACTTCTGTTGGTTCCCGCCCGACAGCGACGCCGCCCCGGCCCTGGGGTCCGCGGGCTCGACATCGTAGGTGTCGATGATCTCGTCAGTGTGCTCGGCGAGTGCGTCCCAGGAGAGGATCCCACCGCTTGCGAACGCTTCGTCGTGGTGGTTGCCAAGCGCCGCGTTCTCGATGAGATCGAACGACATCACGAGCCCCTGCTCCTGGCGGTCCTCGGGGACGTAGGCCATTCCGGCGTCGATGCGCTCGCGACGGGTCCAGTCGGTGATGTCGGTTCCCTCGAGGCCGACGGTCCCGGCCTCCGGGCGCCGGAGCCCAGTGATCGCCTCGACCAGCTCGGTCTGCCCGTTCCCGTCGACGCCGGCGATCCCGACGATCTCGCCGGCCCGAACCTCGAGGTCGATCCCCGAGACCGCCTCGACCCCACGGTCGTCATCGACGACCAGGTCCGAGACCGACAGCGCTCGCTCGCCCGGCGTATCGCGCTCTGACTCTACGTCGAAGACGACCTCCCGGCCGACCATCAGCTCCGCGAGCTGCTCGCGGCTTGTCGTCGGGTCGACCGTGCCGACCTGCTTCCCGTCCCGCAGGACGGTAATCGCGTCGGCAGCGTGGGTTGCCTCGTCGAGCTTGTGGGTGATGAAGATGATCGTCTTCCCTTGCTCGGTCAACGAGTCGAGCACCCGGTAGAGGCTCTCGACTTCTTGGGGGGTCAACACTGCCGTGGGCTCGTCGAGAATCAGGATGTCGGCCCCGCGGTACAGCGTCTTGATGATCTCGACGCGCTGGCGGGCGCCGACGCCCAGGTCGGCGACGGTCGCTGTCGGATCGATGTCGAACCCGTACCGGTCACACAGCGCCCGGATCTCCGCTTCGATTTTCGCCCGGTCGACGGCCAGTCCGAACCACTTTCTGGGCTCGTTGCCCAGGGCGACGTTCTCTGCGACGGTCATCGGCTCGACCAGCATGAAATGCTGGTGGATCATCCCGATGCCGGCCTCGATCGCGTCCCGGGGGCCATCGAACGCCCGCTCGACGCCGTCGATGACGACCCGTCCGCCCTCTGGCTCGTAGAGCCCGTAGAGGACGCTCATCAGCGTCGTCTTGCCGGCGCCGTTCTCCCCGAGCAGCGCGTGGACCGATCCGCGGTCGACCCGCAGCGTGACTTCGTCGTTCGCGACCACGCCCGGGAACCGCTTGGTGATGTTCTCGAGTGCGACCGCAACCGACTCCTCCCGGCCATCCCCGGTAGGCTGTGTGCTCATTCCGTGTCTACTCGTTGCGTCTGTTTACACTTCAACTGGCACGTCGATCTCGCCGTCGATGATCTGGGTCCGGCTGTCCTCCAGGGCCGACTTGATCTCGTCGGGAACGGAGTCGCCGATCTGGTCGCCGTAGGCAACGCCGATGCCGCCGTCCTCGAGATCGAGCCTCTCGGTGCCGCCACCGAACTCGCCGTTGACCGTGTCCTCGACACCGTCGTAGACGGCCTCGTTGACACGTTTGAGCATGCTCGCGACGATGACGTTCCCGAAGTCCGTCGAGAGCGACTGGTCGTCATCGACGCCGATCGCGAGTCGGCCCTCCTGTTCGGCAGCCTGGAACACCCCGATGCCGGTCGCCCCGGCGGCGTGATAGATGATGTCGACGCCCTCCTCTTGGTACATCGAGAGGGCAGCCTCCTGGCCGCCGGCGGTGTCGGTGAAACTCCCAACGTAGTTGCTCACGACCTCGATGTCCGGGTTCGCGTACTCGACGCCGGCCCGATAGCCGGCCTCGAACTCCTCGATGAGCGGCCCCTCGAGTCCCCCGACAAATCCCACGGCGGTCTCACCGGGATCGGTCTCGCCGTCGCCGGCCGCGAACTCCTCGGTCGTGAGCAGCCCCGCGAGGTGGCCGACCTGGAACGAGCCCTGGTTCTGTGCGAACAGGTAGTTTCGCACGTTGTCGTAGGGATCGCCGCTTTCCTGGAGCACCTCGGTGTCGATGATCATGAAGTCCCGATCCGGGAACGCCTGGGCGTTGCTCTGTAACGCGTTTGCCTGCTGGAAGCCGACACAGACGGTCAGGTCCATGCCCTGTTCGGCAAAGCTCTGCTGTGCCCCGTCGAAGTCTGCGACCGCCTCGGTTTCGGTCTCCTCGTAGCTGATGTCGAACTCTTCCTCGGCCTCGATGACACCCTGCTGTGCGAGGTCGTTGAACGAGTCGTCGCCGAGCCCGCCGACCGAGTAGATCATCCCGATCTCTGCTGCTACGTCCCCGTCGTCGCCCCCGCCGAACCCGCTACACCCGGCCAATGCTGCCAGTCCAGCTGTCGCTGTTCCCGTCAAGAACTGCCGCCGCTTTGGTGGCATGTATTGAACTCAAAGAGGGGTCAATTAAATCATACGGTCGCGGCCATATCACACAGTACCCGAACGTACCGGTATCGATTGCCGAGTCTCGCATCGAGCCGGGTTGGCCTCGCGTTCGCCGTCACTCGCGCTCGATCGTCACCGAAACCCGGTCACCAGCGGTGAGTTTGAGGCCTTCGCCGACGAGCTTGATCCCGAACTGATCGCGGGCACAAAACAGGGCGAGTCCCCGCACGGGTCTGTCGTTCGCGTGGACCGTACAATCTCGCCAGGTCACCTCGCGGCCCTCGACTGCGCCGACGGTCGTCCCGGCGATCGTGGCAGCCGTACCGCCCCCGAGCAGCCCGCCGGCGTCGTAGTGCGGGAATCCCCCGTCGAGGACGCCGCCGCCGCTCGCGAGCCCGACGAACCGCTCGCCAGGTGCCGGGTGAGTCGGCCGGTCCAGACGGGCCCACGTCTCGCCGGCCGCTTGGACGGTTCCGGTCCCGTCCCAGGACAGCCCTCGGGGCTCGACTCCGAGCGCAATCGGGACAGATCCCGAGGCCCGGTACGGGTTGGCGTCGTGGGAGCGAAAGCCGAGGTGGACGTGGTTTGGCACCCACGGGGCGAAGAATCCGACCCTGACAGACGCTCCGAGCGGGTCGCCGACCGCGATCCGGTCGCCGGGCTCGACGGCTGGGTTGACGTGTAGCAGGCGGGCGATCCACTCGCCGGTGTCGACGAGAATCAGGTAATCGTGCTCGACCGCGTAGGGTTTCGGCGGCGCCCGCACCCGACGGGTCTCGGTCACCGTTCCCGCGACCGGCGAGGGGACGGGATCGCTCTCGGGGTACAGGTCGATCGCCCGCCCGCGGTCGTGGGCGACGAACGGCGAGTTGTACAGCGTGAACCGGTAGTACCGGTATAATACGTCCTCCGGGATGGTGACCGACTCGGCGCTCACACAGACCAGTTGCCCGCGGAAAGTATGTGCCCGTCGGTCCGATCTGTTTGGTTTGCCCGTCGGGCCATCGGTGCCGATCCCAAACGGTTACGGTCCGGTGGCTGCCAGGTTCGGTAGGGCACGTAGCTCAGTCCGGACTAGAGCGTCGGACTTCTAATCCGATGGTCGTGGGTTCGAATCCCACCGTGCCCGTTCTCACAGCACGGTCCCGAAACGCGCCGAACTGCGACGGCCGGGTACTCACCTCACGCGAGGGTGGTCGGTCCCGCCCCGACAGAGCCCTGGTCGCTCCCGATTCCCTGTCCCGTGTGAGGACGGGCGCTACTCGGCCGCCCGATTTTTGTACGCATAGCTACAGGCGTCTGTCATGGGGGCGGGCACGGACACGGAGGACCTCACGGTGCTCTGTATCGACGACGAGCGAGTCACGCGCGAGCTCGAGGACGGGCTGTCCCGGGCCGACGGCTCCTACGAGCTCCTCTCCGCGACTACGGCCGCCGCCGGGCTCGAGCGGCTGGCCGCCCGGGCCGTCGACTGTATCGTCACCGCCTACGAGCTCCCCGACGACGACGGCCTGACCGTCGTTCGGACGCTCGCGGACCGGGGACTCTCGCTCCCGGTAGCACTGTTTACCGACTCGGGGGACGAGACGGTCGCTAGCCGGGCGATCTCGGCCGGCGTCGACGAGTACGTCCCGAGAGACGCAGCGTCGGGCGGACTCGAGGCCCTCGTCGAGTGGGTCGAGACGCTCGCCTCGACCGGCGTTCCCGTCGGGAGCCGCTCCCGGCGGTTCGCGGCGACGTTCCCGGATCTCGTGTTCGTTCTCGGCCGGGACGGGCGATACGTCGATCTCGTCGCCACCGGGGATGACGATCTTCTCTTCGACGACCCCGACCGGCTCCTCGGGCGCCACGTTCAGGATCTGCTCCCGACCGAGACCGCCGACCGGATTCTCGAAGCCATCGAGGATGCGCTCGCGACCGGACGCTCACAGCGACTCGAGTACCAGCTCGACGCGCAGGGGGGCACCCGGTGGTTCGAGGCCCGGGTGACCCCCACGAGCTCCCCCGAGCCCGACCCGGACCCCGAGACGGCCGATCGATCCGTGTTCCCGGCGACGGTGTACTTTATCGCCCGGGATATCACCGAGCGAAAGCGCCGTGAGCGGGAGTACGAACAGATCTTCGAGAAGGTCAACGACGGTATCGTGGTGTTCGACCCGGAGACGGGAACGATCACCGAGGTCAACCGGTCCTACCACGACCTGGTCGGCTACGAGGACCTCGAACGGATCCGAGCGCTCGGTATCGAGGGCCTGAGTGCGAGCGACGAGGGCTACACCGGCGAGCGGGGCAAGCGGCTCATCCGCGAGGTCGCCGCGACCGGCAGCTCGCGGACCGTCGAGTGGCGCGCCGAGCGGGCCGACGGCGAGCACATCTGGCTCGAAGCGACGCTCGCTCCGGCCGAGATCCGCGGCAACCAACGCGTGCTCTCGATCCAGCGCGATATCACCGAGCGAAAGCGCCGCGAGCGGGAGTACGAGCAGGTCTTCAACAACGTCAACGATATCATCGCCGTCCGCGACCCCGAGACCGGCGAACTGCTTGACGCGAACGACTCTTACGCCGCGTTGCTCGGCTACGATAAGGAGGCGCTGCTCGGGACGAGCATCGGCGATATCGGAGTGACCGAGGAGGGCTACGATGACGCGCGCGGGATGGACCACATCGAGGCCGTGATGAGCTCGGACGTGTCTGTTGAGTTCGAGTGGAAAGTCCGGGACGCCGACGGCGAAACACACCTCATGGACGTGCGTGGAACGGCCGCTCGGATCAACGGCGAGCGACGGTACGTGGCGATCGGTCGGGACGTCACGGACCGCAGGCGCCGCGAACGGGCCATTGAGTCCCTCCAGCGGGCGACCACGGAGCTCCAGCGCGCCGAGACCGCGGAAGCCGTGGCGACGACTACCGTCGAGGCAGCGAGTGACGTACTCGGCCTGCCGGCGGCGGTCTGTTGGACCCACGACGACTCGGAGGCCGACGAGCGGGCGTGGCTGTCCCCGATCGCGGCGACCGATCCGGCCCGCGAGGCGGATCTAGTCACCGGGCTCTCCTCCGAGCGGTACGAGTACCGGGTATTTCGCGAGGGCGACGTGCGAGAGTACGTGCCCAGCGACTATGGCCCGGAGAACCCGCTCGCGACCGGCGTATTGCTCCCGCTGGGAGACCACGGGCTGATCGCGGCCGGAACCCGCCGGGACGTGCAGGCCGGCGAATCCCTGTTGGGGCTCGCACAGGCGCTGGCCGATCACGTCACGACCGCGCTCGACCGCGTCGGACGAGCCCGGGCGGTCCGGGAGAGCGAACAGCGGTTTCGGCTCATCGCAGAGCGCATCGACGACGCGATCTACCTCGCCCGGCCGGATTTTTCGGAGCTGCTGTACATCAACCCCGCATACGAGGCGATCACCGGGCGGCCGGTTGAGGAGCTGTACGACGATCCTCGGAGCTTTATCGACGCGGTCGACCCGCGGGATCGAGAGGCCTTCGAGGCCGAATTCGAGGCGATGGTCGACGAGATCGACGCGGGCACGGCGGACAACCGGTACGACTTCGAGTTTCGGATCCGCAGGCCCAGCGGCGACATCCGCTGGACGACGGCGACCGGCTACGTCGTCGAACTCTCCGAGGGGAGGCGACGGTACGTCGGCATTCTCCGGGACACCACCGAGCGCAAGCGCCGCGAACAGCGCCTCGAGGTGTTCAACCGGGTGCTCAGACATAACCTCCGCAACCAGCTCGACGTGATCAGGAGCCACGCCGAGGCGCTTATGTCCCGGCCACAGGACGGCCACGCCGACCGGATCGCTGCTGCGGTCGACGAGCTGGCCGACCTCGGGACGCAAGCCCGGGAGGCCGACCGGCTCATGTCGACGACCGCCGAGCCGACCGCCGTCGATGTCGCAGAGCTCCTCAGAGACGCCGTGGACCGCCACGCCGGCTCCGGGAAGACGGTCCGAACCGATATCGACCCGGTGACGGCCGTCGGACACGAACAGCCCCTCCGAATCGCCGCCGAGGAGGCGATCGAAAACGCGATTGAGCACGCCGACTCGCGGGTCACCGTGGAGCTCTGCCGCGTGTCGACCGGCGACGGCTACGAGATCGTCGTCGAGGACGACGGCGACGGTCTCCCGACACACGAGCTGCGGCCGGTCCAACGCGGCACCGAGACGGACTTTTCACACGGGAGCGGGCTGGGGTTGTGGCGGCTCCGGTGGAGCGTCGAAAAGCTGGGCGGCGACCTGTCCTTTGAGACCGACGGGGGCACGACCGTTCGCATCACCGTCCCCGATCCGACCGCCGGTGGGTGACCCGGACTCCTGAGTCGGCGTTACAACACCCGCAACCGGTAGCCCTCGGCGACGCGTTCGTCGGTCACGCGCCCGGCCTCCTCGGCGGCGTCGAGCACGTCGGCGACGAATGACTTCGGAACTTCGACGCCGATGAAATCCGCCCCGTTGCGGGCGGTCGTCAGCCGGGCCATTGTTTGCTCGGTGCCGCCGTCGTTGTAAATCGTTCCGACGATCTCGCCGCCCCGCAGGAAGTGAAGGGTCACGTCGGTCGGCTCGATCCGCTCGAAGTTCACCTCGAAGACCAGCTCCTCGCTCTCGATTCGTGCCATGAGCAGACCGTCGTGTTCGGCGATCGTCGTCTCCATACCGTTCGGTCGGCGCCGCGGGCAAAGCCGCTGTCGGTCGCCCGCGGCGGGTCTGATGGCTTTATAACGGCCCAGACTGAAGATCGGGTGTGACGGAGTTCGTGCTGTTTGGCGGCAAGGGCGGCGTCGGCAAGACGACACTCGCGGCGGCCGCGGGGCTCAACAGCGCCCGCGCCGGTCGACGAACGCTCGTGGTCAGTACCGACCCGGCCCACAGCATCGGCGACGCCTACGAGAGCCCGGTCGGCGAGACGCCAACCCGGGTGACCGACACGCCGGACCTGTACGCCCTCGAGATCGACCCCCGGGCCCGGTTTCGCGAGCGGTACGGCGACACCTTCGAGAAGCTCTTGGGCGATGTCCAGTCGCTCGGGCTCGACCTCTCCGACGAGGATGTCGGCGCGGTCACCGAGCGCGGGCTCGTCCCCGGGGCCGATGAGATGGCCGTGTTGGACCTGTTTGCCGAGTACGACGAGCACCCAAACTGGGAGACCGTCGTGTTCGACACCGCACCGACGGGACACACGCTGCGGTTGCTGAGCCTGCCGGACGTGATGAACACGACTGTCGGCCGGCTGCTCTCGCTGCGCGGACAGCTCGGCTCGGTGACCAGCCGGGTCGGCAGCCTGCTGGGTCGATCGAGCGACACAGACGTCTCCTACGGCGAGCAGGTCGATCGGCTCGAGGCAGTCACCGAGCGGGTCGGCGAGCGGCTCCGGGACGGCGACCGAACCCGGTTCCGGGCGGTCACACTGGCAGAGCGCATGGCTATCGAGGAGACCGACCGGCTGCTCGCCGAACTGGCCGACGACTCGATCGCCGTCGAGGCGGTGCTCGTCAACAAGCTCCTCCACGACGCCTCGGAGGACTGTCCGACCTGCTGGCCCCGCTACCAGGAGCAACTCGACGCCCTCGCCGAGGCCCGCGAACGGTTCGACCCGCCGGTACGGGAGGTGCCGCTGGTTCCCGACGAGCGCGGGCTCGCCCGCGTCGCGGCCGTCGCCGACGTTCTCGCCGAGCACGAGGAGAGCGGTTAAGCCGGCGGCGACGCTACTTGGAGTATGGGCGAAGAAGACTCGGAGACGGCCGATCCCGACGGAGACAGCGGCCGAATCCCGATCGAGGAGTGGGATCGGGTCGTCGCGGCGCTTGAGGACTTCGGCGCGCCGCGGGTACAAACGACCGACGAGGAGATTCGCCTCGAGTTCGACCGGGCACACCTCACTGTCGGTCGGGACGGCGCTGTCGACGCCGGCATGCCGCTGCACGCGACCGATGCAACGGCCGAGTGGCTCGAGATCGACCCCGCGGCCGACGCGGTCACGCTCGGCGGCCCGGCGCTCAGCTACACGTTCCGGCGGCCCTGAGGAGACCAGAGGACGCGGCGCCGTCGGCCCGCCTACCCCAGGAAGCCTCGCTGCCGGGCGCCCCGGCGGATCGCGGACCGAACCGTCTCTTCTTGTCCCCGCTCGAAGGCGTCGATCGCCGCGTCGGTCGCCGCGCGGTGCTCGGCGTCGGGTTCGACATCGACCAGATCGAGTGCCGCCTGGAGGGACTCCGGCTCGAGTGACAGCACTTCGGTACACCGCGGGTTGTAATACCGGGCGGCGTCGGCCAGCCGGTCGAAAAAGGCCGGAAACGCCGACTCCAGGAAGTTGAGATCTCCGTCGGTGAGCGCGTGTGCCCCCAGGAGACTCGGCGGACAGCCCACCGCGTACAGCGCGGCCGTGTACCCGATCGCCCGGGGTAGCGTGTTCTCGCCGACCTCCCGGGAGTACCCGAACAGCCCGACGTGGAGCTTCCGGGCCCGCCGGTCTGGGACGTACGCCGCCAGCCGGTTGACCGTCGGCGCGATCGCGTCCACCTGCTCGGCGTAGGCCGCTGCTGTCCGGTCGACGACCTCGAGAGCCCGCTTCTCGTCGATCCCAGCCGGCGGCTCGCCGAGGTCGGCGGTCCGCAACGTCTCCAACCCCTCGCGGACGGTCTCGACAGGGTAGTCGTACTTGAACGCCGATTGGACGGTGAACGTCTCGACCTCGGGGTAGGCCTCGATTACGTTCTCGGCACGGTCGGGCGCGAGATTCCCCCGGAACGGTGCCGAGCCGGTGCCAAGGATCGGGTGAATCGCGATTCCGGTTTCGGCGGCCAGCTCGTAGAGCCGCTTGAGCGCGACCTTGTTGATCAGGTCGGCCGCTACCGAGCCGTAGTTCAGGGCTGGATCCGACCGGGCCAGGAATACGCGGACCGACGCCTTGTCCTGGGCTGTCGCGTACTCCCGGACGATCTCGTCGGCGCCGAGCATCGCCTCGCGCTGTTCGATCAGCGGAATCACGTCGACGGTCGCCGGCTCGAAGGATCCGACCCACTCTTCGACGGTCTGGCCGTCCCAGAGGACCGTCTCGCCCTTGCCGGCAACGAACCGCTCGTAGTACTCGTGGACGGCGTTGAGCTGATCGGCGCCGGTGACCATCGGGACGATCACCTCGTAGATCGGCGCGATCGCTTCGAGGCCTCTGTCCTCGGCGAACAGCCGCGCAGCGTCGTAGGACCGTGGGATGCTCTCTAAGATCTCTAGAAGGATCTTCGCCTCCGAGTCCTCCAGAGCGGGGTTGGGTCCGCGGATGGTGAGGCGAAACTCCCGGCCGAGGCGGTGATCGGCGAAGTAATCGCCGTATCGCGAGAGCAGCTTCTTGACGACGTACTCGTCGCCCTCCTTGCCCTCGAAGTCCCACATCTGTTCGTCACAGCCGAGATGCGAGGCGACGTAGTAGGCTTCCTGAATCTCGTCTTCGCCCTCGATCACGTCCCCGGCCGCGAAAAACGGAAGCGTCGCGTTGTCGGGGTGTTGGGTGCTCATGAGCCGCGGTACGTCCGAATCGGTCATGTTCTCTCGTCGGTCCCCTGGGGTGAAAAGCGCTCCTCGCCGACCCGGGGGCGACGCGCGGCCGGCTTCCCATCCGCTTGGCTCCGGGCACCCCGTCGTCGGGACCGCATTCTCGGCCAGCCTGTCTGCCGTCCGCCTCTCAGTCTCAGTCGACGGGGTGTGTGTCAACCGTTTCCAAACTGTTAACCCGCGCGTTCTCCTACCGGCCGCCATGATGACACACGCCGCGATCGCCGGCGCCACGGGGGCCGTCGGCCAACGACTCGTACAGCTGCTCGGGCCACACCCCGAGTTCGAGATCGCCGCCGTCACGGCCAGCCCGGACAGCGCTGGCCGGCGATACGCCGAGGCAACCGACTGGTACCTGGAGACGCCGATACCGGACGGCGTCGCGGATCTCGAAGTCCGGGAGACAGACGCAGTGGCCGTCCCGGACGAGGTGGAGATCGTCTTCTCGTCGCTGCCCTCCGAGGTGGGCGAACGGGTCGAGCCGGCGCTCTGTGAGGCAGGTTACGTGGTCTCATCGAACTCCTCGAACGCCCGCACCGACGAGGACGTGCCCCTGACAATCCCCGAGCTCAACCCCGAGCACCTCGGTCTGCTCGAGCGCCAGCGCGAGCAGCGGGGCTGGGAGGGGGCGCTCGTGAAGAATCCGAACTGCTCGACGATTGCGATGGCGCCACCGCTCGCGGCCGTCGAGGCGGCAGTCGGGATCGACCGGGTGACCGTCGCGACCCTGCAGGCGGTCTCGGGGGCGGGCTACTCCGGGGTGGCCTCGATGGAGATCATCGACAACGCCGTCCCCCACATCGGCGGCGAGGAAGAAAAGATGGAAACCGAGTCCCGGAAGCTGCTCGGGGAGTTCGACGGAACCGGCGTCGCCTGGCACGACGCCCGGGTCGAGGCCTCCTGTAACCGGATCCCGACCCTCGAGGGACACCTCGAGAGCGTCTGGATCGACACCGCCGAGCCGGTCACCGCAGACGAGACCGCACAGGCCATGCGGGAGTTCGAGACACCCGACCTGCACAGCTCACCCGACCGGCTGATCCACGTCGATGAGGCCCCCGACCGTCCCCAGCCCCGGCTCGATCGCGACCGCGAAGAGGGGATGGCGATCGTCGTCGGCGGTATCAAGGAGACTGCCGGGGGTGTCCAGTTCGACTGTCTCGCTCACAACACGATCCGCGGTGCAGCCGGCGCGTCGGTGCTCAACGGCGAACTGCTCGTCGAGACGGGCTACGTCTAACCCGGGCTGAACCGTGTCGGTCCGAGTGCGAACAGCTGCCGTTCCCGTGCTGGGACCGACGCTACAGACAAACCGGCGGATGACAGCCTCCGCGTCGTGAACGGCGGGACTCTCTCGCTGTATCAAGATGGTCGGCGATCCTGCGAGCCGGAGTTGTTGCTCGCCGAGAACCGGCGTCGCTGTCGCTGAGAAGCCGGGTTTGGGTTTAAACCCATCTACACTGTGTCAGTCGATATGAGCGTGGGAGACAGAATAACCGGAGCCGCAGACAGAGTTGCGCGGGCGGTAACGAACCACAACCGGATCGTCATCCTCATGATGCTCGTGATGACTGCCGGCGTGGCCTTCGGCTTCACACAGGACCAGGGCGAGAACCAGAACAGCGCCGACGAGAGCGTCATCGAGGGAACAGCGGTCTACGATGCCCAGCAGTATCTCGACGCACAGTACTTCGACGAGGACGAGACGAGTACGGTCGCAGTTTACGTCCGAAGCGAGAGCGGGTCAGTGTTGAGCAAGCCGGGGCTGTTGGCGGCACTCGACTACCAGATCGAGGTCAGTAACTCGGGGGCCGTCGCCGACGTGCTCGCCGACGGCCGATCGGGGAACAGCATCCAGAACCCGGCGACGGCCGTCGCCACGCAGCTGACAGAGGACGCAGACTCGGGGCTTGCGACCCAGCGCGAGGCGTTGGCGGCTGCGAGCAGCGAGGAGGTTGCCGAAGCTGTCCGGACCGTATTCGCCGGCGGTGAGCAAACCCGTCAGCTCCTGCCGGTCGACTACGAGGCTGGGACGACCGACGCGGACGGAATGCGGCTGCTGCTCACGCTCAGCGAGGATGCCGGGTCGGACGTCACTGACGCCATCGGCGAGGCCACCGCGGCGATCGACACACCAGCGTCACTGACGGTGTTCACCACCGCGGGGGCATTCGCGGACCTGAACGTCCTCCCAGAGCTGGTCTGGCTGGTCGTGCCGTTGATTTTGTTGGTGCTGGCAATCATCCTCGGGTTCGCCTACCGAGATGTCACCGATGTCATCGTCAGCTTCACCGGCGTTATCCTGGCGCTGGTGTGGACGTTCGGGTTGATGGGCTGGCTCGGGCTGCTCGGCCAGACGACGGCCCTGGTCGTGCCGGTACTCGTGATTGCGCTGAGTATCGATTTCAGCTTCCACGTGTTCATGCGGTATCGGGAACGCCGCGACCCGGGTGACAGCATCCGGGACGCGCTCAGCCGGTCGACGGCCGCGGTGATGATTGCGTTCACGCTCGTCACCGTCACGGCGGTGATCAGCTTCCTTCCGAACCTGACGAACCCGGTAGCGCTGATCAGGGATCTCAGCGTTGCGTTCGTTTTGGCGGTGCTTGCCTCACTGGTTATTTTCACGACGCTGGTCCCGGCGCTGAAGGTGAGCGCCGACGGTCTCTGGGAGCGGTTCGGGTTTGACCGCACGGCGACGCCACTCGGAAGAGGGTCGTACCTCCATGGCATTCTCGGCAGCAGCGTGACCACTGCGCAACGGGCCGGGATCGTCGTCATACTGCTCGCGTTAATCATCAGCGTCGCCGGTGCGGTCGCGTTCACAGAGGTCGACCGCCAGCAGTTCCAAGACAACGATCTCCTCTCAGATCCAGGCTGGCAATCGGAGCTACCCGGGCCGATGGCATACGAGGTTCACGAGACCGACGCCGCACAGCAGCTGTCATACGAGGACGAGCGGTTTGGCGCGTCTGAAGGCGACTCGGATAGCACGTTCGGGTTCACGCAGTTCCTGATACGCGGTGAGGTCGCAACGCCGGAGACGATGCAGGCACTCGTTACTGCGGAGGAGGCAGCGGCCGCGGCCGACGACGAGGTCGTGTTGAACCAGGGCGGTGTCGTCGACGTCCGGTCGCCGCTCTCGGCGATGCAGGAGTTCGCCGCCGCGAACCCCGATTCGGCGTTCGCCGAGACATTTGCAGCGGCGGCCGGGACCGAGGCGACCGATCCGGCAACGCTCCAGACGCTGGTCCCCGAACAGGACGTGACGGAGACCCTCGATGCGTTCGTCGAAGCGGCCCCCCAGCAGGCCACCCAGCTGCTTGAACAGACCGAGGACGGGTACGCGTCGATGCGGGTACTCGTGCCGACACAAGGCGGCTTCGGTGACGACCGCACCGCGGCGATGAACACCATCGAGAAACAGGTCGACGCCGAGACCGCCGCGTCGGTAACCGGCGTCGGGAGCGGCACACTTAACGACGCTTACCTCTCACAGATCATCGACGGCATCTTCACCACGATGGCGCTGGCGCTGATCGGTGTCTTCGTCGTCCTGGCGGTCGTCTACCGGGCCACCTACGGCAGCGCGACGCTCGGGCTCGTGACGGCGCTCCCGGTCGCGCTGGAGCTGGGCGTTGTTTTCCTCGGCATGTTGCTGCTGAACGAGCCGCTGACCGCGAACACTGCCCTGATCGTTAGTATCGCAATCGGCCTCGGGATCGACTACAACATTCACATCAGCGACCGGTTCGTGACCGAGCTCGAGCGCGGCGCCGACACCGTCACGGCGCTCACCAAGGCAACGACCGGGACCGGCGGCGCGCTGCTCGGGAGTGCCATCACCTCGGCGGGCGCGTTCGCGCTGTTGGTCATCGCGCCGCTGGCGGTCTTCCAGTCGATAGGGACGATCCTCGGGCTTACCCTGGCCGCGTCGTTCCTGCTGAGCGTGTTCGTGCTCCCGAGTCTGCTGTATCAGTGGGCCAACCTCGTTGACGCACGCGAGTATACGGTCGCCGAGAGCCCCGCGCCGTCCGACTAATCCGGGGCGGACCGATCACTCCTGGAGGACGATCCGACCGTCGAGTTCGACCGAGAGTCCGCCGGTGCGGGCGTGTTCGACCAACAGCTCGTGTTGGATGCCGTGTTCCGCCACGCGGTGACGCGGGCGGATGGTGGGAAACTCCTCGTCGGTGTGCAACAGGTACTCCGGCAGCGCAACCCGGTACCGGCGGTCGTCCGCGACCGGTCGGCCGTCGACGGTCAGCGTTTCGAGGCCGTCCGTCCCGCAGTCGTAGACGATCCGGGCGCCGCTGACGTGGCCGTGCCACCAGCTATCCTCGTCGAATCCGGTCGTCGTACCGGCCATCTCTCGGGCGACCGCCCGGAATTCGGCTCCCGAGAGTGAGACGGTCACCAGCTGCTCCTCGAAGGGCACCACGGAGATGCAGTCCGCGACGGTCACCTCACCCGAGAGAGGCGGACCGAGTCGGATCCCGCCGGAGTTTTGCAGGCCGACATCGGCGTCGGCGGCGACGCGGTATGCGTCGGTGACGAAGTTTCCGATCCGGGATTCCCCACCGTAGACGGTCTCGTTGGTGCGACAGAGCGGCGTCTCCGCCCGCCCGACAACGCGGTCGAGGCCGGCACCGCGGGCGTACTCTCGGAGCCCCTCGAGAACTGCCGGGACCGGGTCGGGATCGAACGCGGCCGGCTTGAGCAGCTCCACACTGACACCGTCGTCGGTGAGCTCGACCTCGAGAACCGCGCGGCCGTTCACGCCCGGACGAGCGACGACGGCACCCTCGACGCGCTCGATCCGGCGGCTGTGGACGTGTCCGCCCAGAACGAGATCGACATCTGTCCGGCGGGCGAGTCGATCGTCGCCGCGACCGAGATGGGAAAGCGCGACTATCCACTCCGCTCCCGCCTCGTGGAGCTCCGCGATCGCAGTCTCGGCTGCAGGGATCGGATCGGCGAAAGATAGCGTCCGGGCCGAGGGGTTGAGCGTGTCCGTCGTCGGGTCGGTCAGGCCGAAAAAGCCGACGGCCTCACCGTCGACCCGCTCGATCGCCCACGGTCGCACGCCGGCGTCGCGTCCGAACGGCTCGCCGCCCTCGTCGCGGGCGTTCGCGCTCAGCCAGACCGGATGCCCGTCGGCGACGAGTCCGCGGGTCTGGTCGGGACCGAAGTCGAAATCGTGGTTGCCGAAGGTCTCGAACCGGGTCCCGGCCGCCTCGAAGAAGGGAAGCGCCTGCCGACCCTTCGCGACTAGGGCGAGCACCCCGGGGGCGGTGTCGTCACCACTACCGACCACCAGCCCGTCGGGACCGCTCTGGTCCCGGAGAAACCCCGCGAGC
This sequence comes from uncultured Halobacteriales archaeon, assembly GCA_964423305.1. Classification (GTDB taxonomy): domain Archaea; phylum Halobacteriota; class Halobacteria; order Halobacteriales; family Haloarculaceae; genus Halovenus. Next base: position 16,408 of record CAYREK010000038.1, read on the forward strand.
GCGGCGGCTCGCTCGGGGTCGTCGTAGACGGCCTCGATATCCGAGTGGTGAAGCAGACGGGCCACGACACGAATCTGGCCGTGACGGACATGTGCGTGACGGTTCGGGATCGACAGAGCGCTCCAGGCGGCGTGACCGGCGGCGATCGGTCAGTCCTTGCGCTCGACGACGTCGCCGAGGGTGTACCCGCCGGAGGCAGTTTCGCTCTCCCACTCGGTCTCATCGGTCTCGCCGCCGGCCGTGAGGTCGATGTCGAGCGCCCGCTCAAGTTCGCGCTGGACCTCGTCGCTCGGGAGAGTATCGCCGCGCTCGAGTTTGCCGATCAGGCTCGCCTTCTCGTTGAGCTGATCCGCGAGCTCCTCCCGGGAGAGGTTCGCGGCCTCGCGGGCCGAGCGGAGCCGGTCGTCGTAGTCCTGGGCGAGTTCGTCGATCTCGTCGTACATGTCGTGCCGGCGGCTCGACCCGCCGGATCCGCCAGACGTGCTCGTGCCGGTCGTCGAGCCGGCCGTTCCGGACGAGTCGTCCGAGGAGCCGGTCGAGTACTTCGCCGACGTCGACCCGCCAGAGTCGGTCTGGACCTCGGTCCCGAACTCTGCACACTCGTCACAGACCTTGAGCTCGGCGCCCTCGATTTTCACGCGGTTGGGGCTGGCCGTCTCTGTCCCGCACATCTCACACTGGACCATACAGCGGGTTCGCCGCCGCCGGGCATAAATTCCACGCCAGTCACCGCAGATCCCGCATGGCGTAGTAGAACCGCTGGAGGGCGGTCAGGTGGCCGACGACGGCGAACACGACGAGCAGCCACGCCACGGAGCCCAGCCCGGCGGCGGTCGCGTCCGTGACCGCGGCGACGACGGCCGTGACTCCCACCAACGCGAGCCGGTCGGCCCGGCCGAGCAGGCCGCCGTAGACCCGATCGAGCCCGACGGCTTCCGCCTGCGTGCCCAGATACGAGGTGAGCAAGACGCCGGTCACCGCCGCAAAGCCCAGCCCGTAGGCCTCGACACCGGCGGCCAGGCCGGCGATAATCGCCACGTCGGCGTACCGATCGAGCACGTGATCCAGCAGGTCGCCGGCAGCGGAGTCTGTCTCGAGCTCGCGGGCGAGGGCACCGTCGACCAGGTCCAACACGCCGTTACAGAACACGAGTGCCGCCCCGAGGAGATAGGCGGGCGGCCGATCGCCGGCAAGGTAGAAGCTCGCGCCGGCGCCCCCGGCGACGGCCGCCGCAAGCACGCTCACGCCGTCCGGCGAGAGCCCGAGCCGCCGGGCGCCGGTCACGAACGGCCCGATCAGGCGATCGGCGACCGGACGGAGCTCGTCGAGAGTCACGGCTCCAGGTACTCGGCGAACGACACCGCGCCGGCACTCGGCGCCCGTTGGCCGTCGATCGCGGCCCCGATCGCCGTCGCGGTCTCCGCGGGAGACCGGTCGGTGGTGTCGATCTCGTAGACTGCCTCGCGACCGTGGCGCTCGACCGCCGCAGACAAAACGAGATCGAGGGCCTCGCTCTCTGCGTTCTCGGCGATCGAGTCGGCAGCCATCCCGCGCCCGGCGAGTCGTTCGGTCAACTGGTCGGGGTGACACCGCAGGACGATCACCCGGTCGGCGTCGTACCGGTGGGCCAGGTGCGACTCGAACAGTACGTCCTCGCGCCCGGCCAGCCGGGTTGCGACCGCGTCGTCGTCGACCACCAGCGAGTCCCGCTCCGAGTCCTGGCCGGCGGCCAGGTCGGCCTCGCGGATCAGATCGTTGAGGTGGACCACCGCCAGGTCTGTCTCGAGAGCCTCGACGGCGGTCGTCTTGCCGACGCCGGGGGTACCGGTCACCGCGACGCGCATCAGAGCACCTCGTTGAGCCGCTCGACCGCGGTTCGGGTCCCCTCGCGGGTGCCCGTCGAGATCCGGATACAGTCGGGCAGCCCGAAGCTCGTACAGTCGCGGACGATCACGCCGGCCCGCTGTGCGGCCTCGGCGACGGCGGTGGCGTCGCCAACTGCGGCGAGCACGAAGTTCCCGCCGCTGGGCCAGGTACGGGCGTCCAGGTGCTCGCGAATGTACTCTCGACCCCACCGGGCCGAAGAGACCGTCCGCTCTAGGTGTTCCTCGTCTTCGAGAGCCGCGAGCCCCGCTTGGCAGGCAAGCCGGTTGACCGCGAACGGCGTATTGATCCGGTCGTAGGCGTCGGCCCACGACTCGGGAACCATCGCGTAGCCCACGCGGAGCCCAGCGAGTCCGTAGACCTTCGAGAAGGTCCGCACGACGGCGAGATTATCGTGGTCGTCGAGCAGCGACCGCGCCGAGGGTTGGTCGGTGAACTCGCCGTAGGCCTCGTCGGCGATCACGAGCGTCTCCGGCAGCGACGCCGCGAGGTCGGCGATCTCCGACAGTGACATCTCTGAGCCGGTCGGGCTGTGCGGGCTCGTGATGTAGACGATCCGGTGGCCGTCGTGGGCGGCCCGCACCAAGTCAGGAGACTGCGCGAACTCTTGCTCGCGGTCGAGCTGGTACCGGTCGACCCTGCCGCCGTGGTACCGGGCGCTCATCTCGTAGTAGGCAAAGCCGGGCTCGGGCACGAGCACACGCTCGCCCTCCGTGAGTACGGCCCGTGCCAGGTAATCGAGGGCGCCGTCGGCGCCGGGGCCGGGCCAGACCTGCGTGGGCGACAGCTCCCACCGGTCGGCGATCGCGGCCGTGAGATCGGCGTGGACCGCTTTCGGGTAGGCGTGGACGTTTCCGGCCGCCGCTTGGATCGCGTCGATCGCCGCCGGGCTCGGTCCGTGGGGGTTCTCGTTGGATCCCAGCTCAAGCAACTCGGACCGATCGAGCCCGACCTCCCGGGCGACCTCCTCGACGCCTCGGCCGGCCCGGTAGGCCGTGTGCGCTGAGAGATCCCGCGTGTTCATGCAACAACGGAGCGCTCCCCGAGACATAAGCGTGGTT
>CAYREK010000039.1:0-7375 GCA_964423305.1 uncultured Halobacteriales archaeon
GGACTCTCGCGCTGTTACAGGTAGGCACCGAACGCCAACCAGCGACAGTCACTCAAAAAGGACGTTTAGACGTCGATGCTCGTCGCGCCGGCGCCGTCGAGGCGCTCGAAGGTGACCTCAAGGACGCCGTTGTTGTAGCTCGCACTCGCGGAGTGTTCGTCGACACGACCGGGCAGGGAGATGCGCTCGCTGTACTCCCGGTCCGGGCCCCCGGCCTCGATGCTGAGCGTCTCGCCGTCACACCGCAGGTCGATCGCCTCGCGGTCGACGCCCGGGACATCTGCGACCACCCGGATCTCGTCGTCGGTCTCCTGAACGTCGATGTGAACGTCGCGGCCGCCTCGACCGCCAGAACTAGCCGACCGGTCGACACGGAAGTTCGCCCCGGCGTTCGGACCCATCATCTCGTTCATCATCCGCTCGAGTTCGTCAAACAGGTCGTCGAACGGATCGTCGCGGTCGTCGCGATCGTCTCTCATACAAATTGTTGGTTCCAGTCGCGTGAAAGGCTTTCGCAAGCGGGTCCTTTTATATCGGGGTGTCCTACGCAGAGTATGAGCGAGACGAGCCGACGAGTGGGCCTGCCCTGTCCGGCCTGCTCTGCCGACCGACCGGTCGGGCACGAGGTACTCAGCGAGGGAAGCGGCCAGGCGACGGTCCGGTGTACGGCCTGCGGTCACACGCACAAGCGGTCGCTACCCGACGAGCGGACCGTCGATCGACGGGTCGTCGTCTCTCAGGAGGGCGAGTCGTTCACCACGACCGCCGAGATCCCGGCCGAGGAGGCGCTGTCGGTCGGCGAGGAGTTTCTCGTCGAGACCGACGAGGCGTTCGTGACCGCCCGGATCACCAGCCTCGAACTCGAGGACGGTCGCGCGGAGTCGGCCCCGGCTGAGGCCGTCGAGACGGTCTGGAGCCGCGCGGTCGGGAACGTGGTCGTCGACGTGACCGCCCACCCGAAATCCGGCGCGCGCGAGGGGACCCGGAGCCTGGAGCTGCGGGTGCCGGGCGACTACGAGTTCGTCGTCGGCGAGGCAGACGAGCTCGGCGGGGAGTCCTTTACAACCGAGGGAATCTACGTCCGCGGCGACGCGACCGGCTACGAGTTCGACAAGTTAGATCACGACGGCGACACCGCGCTGGCAAAGGACGTGAAGCGACTGTACGTTCGCGACGAGTCGACGACGGCCTGGTCGGCCTGGTGACCGATGGCCCGGCGCCGCGACCGGATGGTCCGGCGGCTCCGGGACCGGGTGGAGGTGAGCGACCGGATCGCGGCCGCACTCAGACGAGTGCCACGGAGCGAGTTCGTCCCCGACCGGCGGGCCGACCAGGCTTACGCCGACCGACCGCTCCCGATCGGCGAGGGACAGACGATCAGCGCGCCACACATGGTGGCGCTGATGGCCGACCGACTCGAGACGACCGCGGGCGATCGCGTCCTCGAAGTCGGGGCCGGCTGTGGCTATCACGCCGCCGTCACCGCGGAGCTGGTCGGTGCCGACGGCGTCTACACCGTCGAACGGAGTCCGACGCTCGCGGATCGCGCCCGCGAGCACCTCGCCGAGACCGGGTACGGTGCGGTCTCGATACGGACCGGTGACGGCCGGGCAGGCTGGCCCGAGCACGCCCCCTACGATCGGGCGTACCTGACCTGCGCCGCCGAGGCGTTTCCGCCGGGCGTCCGCGAACAGGTCCGACCCGGCGGAATCGTCCTCGGGCCGATCGGCGACCGCCGCCAGCGTCTGGTCGCCGCGCGAGTTCGGTCGGACGGCTCGCTCGACCGGACCGACCACGGGGCGGTTCGGTTCGTCCGACTCCAGTAGACGCCGGGGCAATCCGGTCGGCTCCGGGACGTTCATTACCGTCGGGATCCTGTAATACATATGGAGCCGTCGGTCCTGCGCGACGACATGGTCGACAGCCTCGAACACGAGAGCAAGGGCTGTGTCCGCAGCGAGGCCGTTTCCGTTGCGATGCGCTCGACGCCGCGACACCTGTTCGTCGAGGACGACCGAGGGGCCTACGCCGACCGACCGTTCGAGCGGTTCGGCACGCGGGTGCTGGCGCCGAACACGGTCGGGCGGCTGCTCGAGTTGCTCGCCCCCGAACGTGGCGAGTCCGTGCTCGTCGTCGGCGCGGGGGTAGGCTACACCGCCGGCGTGCTCGCAGAAATCGTCGGTCCCAGAAACGTCCAGGCGATCGATATCGCCCGGCGGCTGGTCTACGAGGCTCGGGAGAACCTGGCCGCGGCCGGCTACGAGGCCGTGTTCGTCGACCGACGGGACGGCAAGGACGGTCTGCCCGAATACGCGCCCTACGACAAGATTCTGCTCGAGGCGGCGGCCGTGCGGCCCCCGCGGGCGCTGCTCGACCAGCTCGCTCCCGACGGACACCTCGTGATGCCGCTGGGCGCGAGCGACCAGTCGCTCGCGGTCGTCGACGACGAGATCACGGAGTTCGGCGGCTGTGCGTTCGCGCCGATGCTCGTCGAGGGCGAACAGGCAGAGACCCTCGAGCGAAATCGTACGCGCCGCGAGGACCGTGAGTTCGCCCGGCAACACGACGACAAGCGCCGGGGCTGGGAGCTCGACTGGATTGACTGGGAGTAACCGGACCGCACGGGCTTACCGGCCGCTACCGATCGATCACCAGAATCGCCGTGTTCTCGCGGCGATCGGTGTACTCGCCGTCGGGTGGTTTCACCTCGAGTTCGATCGTTCCCTGACGTTGATTCGGCCCGAGCCGCGGGGCGAAGTCGAGTTCGACGGTGCCGTTCTGTCCGGTCGTCCCGGTCGCGAGCTCGGGCAGCGCAGCCGTGCCCCCGCTCGCGACGACGGTCGCGTCCGCGACCGGACGGCCGTCCGCGTCGACGACGGTGACGGTCACGGTCGAGCCGCCCGGCTCGATGATCTCTGGCTCTGGCTGGGTGTCGAGTTCGGTCACGCCCATCGTGTCGAGCCCGGAGAGAACGTTCATCATAACGCCGAGGCTGGCCGCGCCGACCACGAGCGCGATCACGAGCCTAATCGGGAGCCCTTCGATCGCACGGGTATCCTGTCGAAGCGACGGGGACATAGCCCGGAGTGGTCCCGGGCTCTCTGGTAAACCCTCGGACCCTCGAGCTATCGGGGGCCCTCGGCGGGGAGCTTGACGACCTCGCCGTCGGCGTAGACGGTCGGATCGGTGAGGATCCCGTCGAGGTGGACGGGCGCGACCATGTCGCCGCCGATGCCGTGGTCGTCGCCGATCGCAACGTGGACCGTGCCGGCGGCCTTCTCGTCGAGCAACACGGAGCCGAGCAGCTCCGTCACTCCGGCGTTCGTGCCGATCCCGACCTCCGCGAGATTGTAGGCGTCTTCGCCGACCGACTCGGCGGCCGCCGCGAGCTCGCCGGCGAGGGCGTCGTCCTCGACGGTCGTTACCTGACCGTCCGCGACCTCGAAGGCGACCCGCTGGTCGGGTCTGAGCCGGCCGTGTGGCATCATCGTACCGTCGACGACGACCCGCCCCTCACCGGTCGCGGGGCTGAGAAAGACCTCGCCAGCCGGGAGGTTCGAGAACGCCCCCGGCTCGTGGACGAGCCCGGTGTCCTCGCGCCAGGAGCGATCGCCGGTTTGGACCGTGAGGTCCGTTCCCTGTGGGGTCGTGATCCGGAGTTGGTCTGCGTCGCCGACCTGCTCGAGGAGCCGGCGGCAGGCGGCCCCGATCGCCTCGTAGTCGGCCTCGAGGCCGACCCGGAACACCTCCTCGGTGATCCCCGGGAGCGTCGCCATCCGGGTGCCCGCCTCGGTCGCCTCGACGCGAGCGGTAGTGTGGCTCAGGCTCTTGGTCGTCGGGGCGAGCGCGACGTCGGCGCCGGCGAGCGCCGCCGCGACCGGCGCTGGCGGTTCCTCGCCGTGTTGGTTCCCGACCGGGTACCGCGCGATCGTCACGTCGTCGGTGATCGTTTCGGCTACCTCGTAGAGCGCGTCGGCGATCGACTGGCGCTTGGCGTCGGTGACGATCGCACACGATTCCTCCGGGCCGAGTGCGAGACACTGTGACAGCGCCCGCTCGGCCGGTGCGTCGAGGGCGTCATCCATACACGCGAGTCGACCGGCCGGGCAAAAGGCGTTTCTCTCGGAGCCGGGATCGACGGGGGTTTGTCCGGCGCGAGCCGAGAAAAAGTATGGACGAGACGGCCCGGCTGAGCGATTCGCGTACGGAGATGACCGAACTCCTGTTGCCCGACGAGACGAACATGCTCGGACGGGCGCTCGGCGGGACAGTGTTACACTGGATGGATATCTGTGGAGCGATCGCGGCGATGCGACTCTCGAACCGGCAGTGTGTCACCGCGTCGATCGACCACGTCGATTTCATCGCCCCGATCGACATCGGCGAGATCGTGAGCGTCACCGCCTACGCGTTCAATACGGGCGAAACGAGCATCGACGTGAAAGTCGACGTCCGGGCCGAGGATCCGCTCAGCGGCGACGCCCGGGACGCGACCTCGTCGTTTCTGACCTTCGTCGCCGTCGACGAGGACGGAACGCCGACGCCGGTCCCCGAGCTCGTCTGCGAGACTGAAAATGAAACGCAGCTCCGCGCACAGGCGGTCGCCGAGCGTGAGCACGAACTCGAACGACTCGTCGAACGCATGAACTGACGCCCGGCGTGGGGCCACAGAGTTAGTCGGCGATCGCGCCGTCGGTTCCGGCCGGGCCGGCCGGGTCCTGGATCCAGAGGTCACCGAACAGCTCGTCCTGGCGGAGCCGGACCCGTCCGCGGTTCGCGAGAAAGAGCACGCCCAGGAACGTCTGGACTCGGGAGCCGCCGACCTCGGCGACCTCTCGGAAGAGCACCTCCGCCCGCCCGCGGTCGTACTGTTCGGCGATCGCGGCGTAGACGTCCTCGACGATCTCGTCGACATCCTCGCCGTGGGTGTTTGCCGTCGCCTCGACGGCGGTCCGATCGGTCCCCTCGACGATCGCCTCGTTCGATCGGTACTCGACCCGCTGTGGGCCTCGGGGTTCGCTGCCGTCGGTGTCGTACTCGCGGGACTGTTTCCACCAGTTGCCCCGCTCGGCCTCGCGGAGCTCGCGGACGAGCTCGTCGAGGGTCTCCGGGGTTCCGCGGGCGCGCTTGCGGTCAAGCCGCCGGTCGATCTCCGTCTCGAGGCTCGCGAACGGGTCCGGCCCGGCGGGCTCGGCCGGGCGCTCCCAGAGTTGGTCGGCGGGCTCGGGCTCGTCGGCCTCCTCGGGCCCGCCGGGATCGAGCATCGCGTCGCTTTTCATCCGCAACAGCACGCTCGCGTAAAACAGCGCCCGACCGGAGGCGCGCAGATCCGCCCGGTCGAGTCGGTCGAGAAAGGCGTCGGTCACCGAGACGATGTCGATATCCCAGGGGTCGATCTCGCCGTCCTCGGCCAGCCCGACCAGCACCTCGACGGGCTCGACCGATTCCGCGTCTGTATCGTCGGTCTCGGCGGCCTCGGTCTCCGCCGCCCCCGCGGAGTGTGAGTCAGTCATCGGCTGGAGCCTCCTCGGCGCCGGACAGGTCGATGCCGGTCACCGCCGAGACGTTGTTGTCCTGCATGGTGATACCGATCGCCCGCTCCGAGCGTTCGAGCATCGTCGAGCGGTGGCTGACGACGACGAACTGCGCCTCGCCGGCCAGCTCGTCGACTAGCTCGCCGACCAGTTCGGCGTTCGCCGCGTCGAGGAAGGCGTCGACCTCGTCGAGCGCGTAAAACGGCGCCGGGTTGTGCCGCTGGATCGCGAAGATGAACGCGAGTGCCGTCAGGGACTTCTCGCCGCCGCTCATCGCGTCCAGCCGCTGGATCGGCTTGCCCCCGGGCTGGGCTTTCATCGTGAGCCCGCCCTCGAAGGGATCCGACTCGTCTTCCAGGTGTAGTCGGCCGCTTCCGTTCGAGAGCCGCTCGAAGATCCGCCGGAACTGGTCATCGATGGCCTCGAAGGCCCCGAGGAAGGTCTCTTTTTTCCGGGCCTCGTAACTCGCGATCCGCTCGCGAATCGCGTCGGCTTCCTCGACGAGGGTTTCCTTGCGCTCCCGGAGCTCTTCGAGCTGTTCGTTGACCTCATCGTACTCCTCGATCGCGAGCATGTTCACCGGCTCTAGAGCCGACATCTCGCCCTCGAGACGGTCGATCTCGGCTTCGAGTTCGTCGTGATCTGGAATCTCCTCGGGATCGTACTCGCCGACCTCCGCGGCGAGTTCCTCGATCTCCCACTCAAGGCGGTCCCGGTGCTCCCGGAGCTCGGCCAGCTCGTCCTCGACGGCTTCGACACGCTCACGGGCCGAGTTTCGCTCCGACCGGGCGGTCTCGACCCGCTCGCGCAGCTCCTCGCGGTCGGCTTTTAGCTCCGTCAGCTCGTCTTCGAGCTCCGCGACCTCGGCTTTCTTCTGCTCGCGGGCGCGCTCTTTTTCGGCCCGCTTGTCTTCGAGCTCGTCGATCTGCTCCTCGGCGGTCTCGATCTGCTCGTCGGCGGCCTCGATGTCGGCTTCCAGCTCCGCGATGCTCTCCTCGGCGTACTCTTTCTCGAGTTCGAGTTCGCCGAGTTCGGCGTCGAGCTCGTCGCGTCTGTCGCCCAAGTCGTCGATTTCCTCGCGTATCGACTCGGCTCGTGCGGTCAGCTCCGGCAGCGCCGACCCCTCGATCTCGTCCTTGAGCTCGTTGATCTCACCCTCAAGCTCGGCGATCGTCTCGTTCGTCGCGGCGATCTCGGCCTCGAGTTCGTCCATCCGATCCGAGACCGACTCGCGCTCGGCGGCGATCTCCTCAAGCTCTGCTTCGAGGTCCGTGATCTGCTCGCGGGCCTGCTCGATGTCGGCCTCGCGGCTCTCGATGTCGGCCTCGATCTCGCGGACCTGCTCGGCGGCCGCGGACTCCCGGTCGCGGGCGTCCTCGAGATTTGTCTCGGTCTCCCGGAGATCCTCGCGGAGCGATCGGCGCTCGTCTTCGAGTTGCTCGATCCGTTCGGCGACGCGTTCGAGCTTGCCCGTGCTCCCCGCAAACGAGTACCGCGAGCCGCCCGTCGAGCCGCCGGTCATCGCGCCGGATTTTTCGACCAGTTCGCCCTCGAGGGTGACCAGCCGGTACTGGCCCATCAGCTCGCGGGCGGTCTTGATGTCCTCGACGACCAGCGTCGAGCCCAGCACGTACGAAAAGATCCCCGCGTAGTCCTCGTCGAACTCGACGAGATCGTAGGCGAACCCGACCACGCCCGGCCGGTTCGGCTCGTGGGGCAGCGACCGGCGGTCCATCTCCGTCAGCGGGAGGAAAGTTGCGCGGCCGGCGTTGCGGGATTTCAGGTGCTCGATACACCGCTGGCCGACGCCGTCGTCGTCGACGACGACGTTCGCCAGCCGG
>CAYREK010000039.1:7445-12393 GCA_964423305.1 uncultured Halobacteriales archaeon
ATCGTCTCGCGGTTCTCGACGGCTTTCTCCCGTTCTGTTTCGAGGTCCTCGATCTCGGCCTCCAGCTCGGGGATCCGCTCGCGGAGCTTCTCGAGTTCGGCTTCGGTCTCGCTGCGGTCGTTCGACCGGCGCCGTGCCTCGTCGAGCAGCCGGTCTTGCTCGCGTTGGAGCTCGTTTTTCTCTGACTTTGCCGTCTCCAGCCGGTCCTTGCGGTCCCGCAGGCGGTCTTTGACCTCCTCGAACTCGACCCCCAGCTCGTCGATGCGGGCTTCGGTCTCTTCGAGGCGCTCGCGGGCGTCCTCGAGCTCGGCCACGACCGACGATTTGCTCACCTTCGTCTCGCGGATCTCGGTCTCGAGTTCGTCGATGGTCTCCTGTTTGCCGTCGATCTTGACGTACGCCTGGCGCCGCTCGTCCTCGGCGGCCTCGACATCTGCCTCGCGGCTCTCGATCCGGTCGTCGATCCGGGCGATGTCGCCTTTGATTTCCTCGATTTCGCGTTTGAGCGCGAGCTGTTCGTCCTCGCCTTTTCGTTCGATCTCGGCGTTGAGCGCCTCGAGTTCGCCCTCGACATCCTCGAGGTCGGCCTGGCGCTCGTCGAGTGTCGCCCGACGGCGCTTGAGTTCGGCGTCGAGCTCGTCGATCTCGTCCTCGACCCCGCCGAGCTCGTCGCGTTTGGTCTCGAGTTTCGCCGCCTTCCGGTAGCCCTCGTATGTCGCTTTCTCCTCGCGGAGCTGCTTGTACTGCAGGGCAGTTTCCCGTTCGTCGGCGAGCTGGTCGAGCCGCTCTGCTTTCTCGTCGATGCGGAGCTGGGCCTCTTCGAGGCGGTCCTCGACGGTCGCGAGCTCCTCGTTTGCGTCTGCCTTTTTTTCGTCGAACTCGGCAACGCCGGCGATTTCGTCGATGATCTCCCGGCGAGCGCGCGGGGTCATGTTGATAATCTCGGTGACGTCGCCCTGCATCACGACGTTGTACCCCTCCGGGGCGATTCCGGCCTGCCCGAGCAGCTCCTGGATGTCCGAGAGGTTCACCGACCGACCGTTGATGTAATAATACGAGTAGTAGTGCTCGTCGGTCTCTTTGATCCGGCGCTTGATCGCGATCTCGTCGACATCGCCGATCTTCTCCGTGCCGACGGCACTGACCACCTGCGATCGATCGAGCGTCCGATCGGAGTTGTCGAAAATCACCTCGACGATCGCCTCGCGCTCGCCCTCGAAGGAGGCCCCGTCCTGGTGGCCGGGGTTGTAGATCAGGTCGGTCAGCTTCTCGGCGCGAATGCCCGAGGACCGGGCCAGCCCGAGCCCGAACAGGATCGCGTCGATGATGTTCGACTTGCCCGAGCCGTTGGGCCCGGCGATTGTCGTGAAGTCCTGATAGAAGGGAATCCGGGTCTTGCGCCCGAAGCTTTTGAACCGGTCGAGGACGAGCTCCTTGATGTGCATGCGGAAGCCGTTAGGCGACGATGATGTCGTCTTCCTCGGATAGCTCTCCGGGCTCCGCGCTGTCTGCGTCGGCGTCTGATTCGGTCTCGAACTGCGTCTGAGTCTGGACGTCCACGCTAGCGTCGGTCGGCGCGAACTCGAGATCCTCATCAAGCGCGTCTTCGAGCTCACGGATGCGAACCTTGCACTCGACCAGCTCGTCGGTCAACCCCTCGACCGACGCCTCGAGTTCCTTGACCCGCGATTCGAGCTCCTCGACTCTGTTACCACACATACAGTAAGCGATTTTCTCCTGTCATATAAACGTGTGTCAGACACCGGTCGGAACTCCGAGGGGTCCCGAGCCTGTCACAAGTCCTTCGCGACCCGGAGCTCGGAGTCGGTCACGGTCGCGACGACCTCCGCCGAGACGGCGATATCGTCCGCGTTCGCGTCGCCGAAGCCAAAGCCCTGCAGAACCGCCTCGGCGACGCCCGGATCGGGCTCGACGTAGGCAACCTGCCCGTCGGGGTCGACCTCGGTTACCACGCCGATCTGCTCGCCTTTGATGTCCATCAGGAACTTGCCCTCGTCGGCCGTCGAAAGGACCGTCATTATCGCAAATTGCGGCTTTCGGTATAAATGCCTCTCGATGCGTCCGACCGACAGGAATTTATGCGGTAGTAATGTACGATGTTGTATGTACAAAGAAATACTGGTGCCGACGGACGGAAGCGGCCCTGCAGGGACGGCGATCGACCACGCCGTGACGCTCGCGGACCTCTGTGGCGCCCGGGTGCACGGACTGTTCGTCACCGACAGCGGGACAATCGAGAAGGTCGACGGGAAGTATCCACAGCGGGCAGAACAACTCGAGGGCGTCGGCGAGGAGGCACTCGGCGAGCTCGAGCGGGCAGCGGCCGACGCCGGCGTCGACGTCACGTCGGTGATCACCGCAGGGACCGCTCACGAGGAGATCGTCCAGTACGCGGACGACAACGATATCGACGTGATCGTGATGGGAACCCGCGGCCGGGAGGGGCTCGACCGGTACCTGTTGGGATCGGTCACCGAGCGCGTCGTCCGGACCGCAGAGCAGGCGGTGCTGACCGTCGACGAGGCGACTCCAGCACATCCAGCCGACCAGTCGGTCGATCCGATGTGACCGGCGCGTTCGGTCGTGGGCTCGGGTGATGGCGGTGACCAGCGACCGGCCGCGAGGGCACCCGTCGCGATCACCGTGGGGGTTTTTCGGGGCGTAACACGTAGACCGAGATGACGTGACTAGTGAAATCGGGCTCGCACTCGTCGCGGTCTATCCGGTTCCGTTCAGCTTCGCGGTTGGCTTTTTTTTCTGCAAGTGGCACATCAAGCACCTGGCCTACGCCGGCGGCGAGAGCCGATACCCCCAGATGGTCGGAGATGTCGTCAGGAAGTATCGCAGAGAGAACGGTATCGATCGCGACGCCGAGGAGAAGTAGACCCGTGCTACCAATTCCGACCGCGACGATCGTCGCCGCGTTCGTCGTCGTAAACATCGGCATCGCGGTTATCGGGTACTACGTCGGCGTCAGACACGTCGATCGCCTGCTCGACATCGAGGAAGGCGAGGCAAACACGAGCTTTCCCCCCGGATTCGGGGACCGCAAGAGCGAACGGATCGGCCCGCTGTCCGCAGAGGACATCGACGAGATCAGCGAGTGGAAGACAGACGCTGGACCCGAGCAGGCCCAGCCGCGAGCACGCGACGAGCCGGACACGCGAGCGGACAAGCGAGAGAACGACGACCGAGAGTGATCTCAGTCGGTCGGCTCGCCGACCCCACGCGTGTCCTCTCTCTTTTGTGGGCGAACGCCGCGTTGGATGATGTTGAACCCGCGCATGAGGTCGGTCCGAGAGATGAGCCCGACCAGCCGGTCGTCTTCGACGACGAGCAGCCGCCCGACGTTCGCACGCTGCATCGTCTCGAGTGCCGTTATGGCGCCGGTCGTGGGTGTGACCGTCGTGACATCCCGCTCCATCACGTCCGCGACGGTCATCGCGTCGCGTTCGACCTCTGGAACGTCGGTCGCGTCCTCGAGCGTGACGACGCCGACGTGGGCGTCGCCGTCGAGGACCGGATAGCCCGTGTGCCGATCCGCGAACATCTGCTGAATCAGCACTCTTACCGTCGTGTTTGGACCGACGGTGTCGAGCTGCTCCCGGGGCGTCATCAGTTCGGCGACGGTGACATCATCGAAGGCGGCCTTGAACACGGTCTGTCTGGCCTCGCCGGCGGCGGCGATGTAGACGAACACGGCAAGCACCACCAGAAACAGATTCGAGAAGATCCCGACGATCGCGAACACCACGGCGAAGGCCTTCCCGATGCCGGCGGCGAGCTGGGTTGCCTGGACGCGGGATCGATTGCGAGCGAGCAGTGCTCGGAGCACGCGCCCGCCGTCCATGGGAAAGGCTGGCAGCATATTAAACGCGGCCAGGAAGACGTTCAGCACCGCCAGGTAGCCAAACAGGAACAGAAACGCTCCCGCCGAGTCCGGTACCACGAGAAAGAGCCCGTAGAAGGCAACGCCGACGCCGACCGAGACGGCCGGGCCGGCCAGCGCGATCCAGAACTCCTGGCGCCAGTTTTCGGGCATCTCCTCGAAAGAGGCCAGCCCGCCGAGCAGCCAGAGCGTGATCGACTCGATCCGACAGCCGTAGCGAAGCGCCACGAGCGAGTGCCCGAACTCGTGGAGCAACACGCCGCCGAACAGCCCTAAGGCGGCTCCGAGCCCGAGCAGCCACGGCCGGTAGGTTCCTTCGAGCGCCCCGGGTTCGATCTCTCTCCCGAGGATGTCGTTGAGTAGCTCGGCGATGGTCGCGATGTCGGTCCCGATGATGAAGGCAAACACCGGCAACACGATCAGAAACGTCCAGTTGAGTCGGACAGGAATGTCAAACGCCGTTCCGATCTTGAGCCCTCGCATACTCACCCGTTCGTGGGCAAGGGAATTAAACCGCCGGGGGTTTCTCGGGGCCCACCGGGGCGGGCACAAATGGATAGATTCAGGCCACGAGCGGTCGTAGGCCGGAGTAGTGATGCCCAACGACGAGGAGTTCCGCGCCGAGCACGCGACGACCGCGGAACTCGCGAACCTCCTAACCGATGTCGCGGAGAGCCTGAGTCTCGGGTTCGACGCCTGGGACGAGCCGTACGTGCGGGGCCCGAGCCTGTATTTCGTCGTGGTCGCGGACGTCCGGATCGACGAGTACGCCGATCCGCTTGGGGCCAACAGGTGGCCGATTGAGATCTGTCGGATCGCGACGGACGATCTGGAATCGTTCGTCGAAGCCGCCCGGGAGGTCGCGTTCAACTGCGACGGGGCCGTCGTGATCACGGCAGACGGGACGATCCAAGAGCAGATGTTTCGCATCCGTAGCCCGAGTGTCGAGATGGTGTCCCAACGCCAGAACGTCGAGTACGCCGACTGGATGGGGACGAAACACCTGAGCGCGCGCGAGGCCTCGATCAGAGAAGAGGT
>CAYREK010000039.1:12436-19273 GCA_964423305.1 uncultured Halobacteriales archaeon
GAGAATTAAAAGACAGCCACGACGGGGCCGGCCGTCGGGACGAGACGGATCCGTGGTCGCCGCGGCCCGGGACAGAGCTTCCTGGATTCTCGGGGACTGTGACGCTTGACAGTCAGTCGAGAGGCTCGCGTTCGATCAGCGCGCGCAGGTGTGGCACGTCGGACCGGTCGCCGTGCCTGACGGCCTCGACGACCGCGAAGACTTCCGGTCGCGAGACCGCGACCCGCTCGTCTTTGAGCGCCGCCTCCGGGGCAGCCTCGAGTTCCCTGAGCGTGCCGATCGCGAGCAGGTACGGAACCGCCCACGCGGCGAGGGTGTTCCCGCGAGCCAGCGGCATCGCGGTCAGGTAGCGTCCGGCCGCGTTGAGCTGGGCCCGGGCCAGCGCGGCGGTCCGCTCGACGGCTCGCGTCGCCCCCGCTCTGTTGTCCGCCGCAAGGATCTCCTCCTGGGAGACGCCCTCCTCCGCCAGCCAGGCCGCCGGGAGGTAGACGTTGTTCTCGTCTGTGTAATCGTCGTAGACATCCTTCGCGACGTTGACAAGCTGGAGCAGGCGCGCGAACGAGCCCGCCGTGTTCTCCATCGTCTCGCGCCGATCCGGGTCGGCGGCCGGCGCGAGCAGCCGGGTGATCAACTCGCCGACGGTGCCCGCCGCGTAGTGACAGTACTCCTCGAGTTCGGCCTTCGTCTGGATCCGGATCCCACCCGCGTCGGCGTACCGATCGACGAACGTCGCCATCCCGTCGACGAGCTCCCGGACCGGCGGCCGGATCGCCTCGCGAGAGGATTGGGGCAGCGCGGCGAACGTGGCGACGACCGTCGGCGCGGCAGCGACGACCTGCCAGTCGTCGGATCGGTCGGCCTCGGGGGGCAGCCACCGATCGACCGCGGCGCGAAACTCCCCGATCGTCGCCTCGGCGGCCGGATCGAGCGCCCGCTCGTAGCGGCGCAGCAGGTCGGCCTGCTGGTCGGGCGGAATCTGTTCCGTGTCCTCGATGGTATCGGGGACGCGACAGAGCAGGTACCCCAGGGTAATCTCCGAGGCCATCGGCTCCTCGAGCACGTCGACGGTCAGAGCGAAGGTACGGGAAACGTCTCGGACCGCTACGCGACACCACTCGGGGTCGGGTGTCGCGTCTGATCCGAGAGACAGCCCCTCGGGAACGGAGTCGGAAACGGGATCGGGCATTGAACTACTCCCTGGTAGGGGGAGACAACGAATAAGTAGTCGGGTCGGAGCATCCGGATGGCCCCGTTCTGGACTACCAGCAGAGACCCGGACGGTCCGATCAGAACCACGACAGCGACAGCGACCCGGGAAGCCCGCCGAGCGCCGCGAGCACTCGATCGCCCCCGAACCGCCGCTCGAGCGGAACGAGCGCTCGGGCCTGAACCCGGAGCCGCCACGTTCGACGACGGAGCCACGAGACGTACGATCCCGCCCCGCCCCAGGCCGCGACCGCCGCCCGGGCGGAGTCGATCGCCCGGCAGAGTCCGAACTGGTTCAACCCGCTGACCAGCCCGGCCGCGTCACCAACCAGCCGGACCGCTGCGCCGCCGTGTCGGAACCGGCACCGCGCGGGCGGTCGGCTCCCAACGAGCGGCTCGAGGCCGACCTGGAGCGTTGACCGGTCGGGCACTGGCACGTCGGCGGCCGTACAGAGTTCGGCGAGCGCACGATCCGGGTCAGGGGCCCGCTCGCGGCCGCGTTCGACACCGACCCCGTAGGTCGCCCGAGACGGTGACTTCGTGGTAACGAACAGTCTGGCATCCGGCGCGACGATCGCCGTCGGGGTCGGGTAATGCGACGCGAAGTCGCCGGTCGCCCGCGCGCTCAAGGTCTTGATCGCCGGAGCCGGCGGGACCGCAAGGCCGGCGGCCGACGCCGAGACCGGAGCGGGCCCGGAGGCGTCGATCACGAGCTCCGAGCGGGCACACAGCCGGTCGAACTCCGCCTGGTCGACCCGGTGGTTCTCGTAGACCGCGACAGACTCTGGGAGCGCGCGCCGCCAGGCCCGTTCGAGCCGACCACGATCGATGACGACCGCGTCGGGCGTACGGAGCGTCGCCACCCGTCGGGTGCCGCCGGCGGTCGGGATCCGGACGGCGACCTCCTTGAGCGATCGGACCACGCCGTCGGCGGTCTCGTCCAAGGGGATCCGGTCGAAATCCGCGACGCCCTCGCCCCACGCGCCGCGGCGCTGGTCGGCATAGGAGCCGGCATCGTACAGCTCGACCCGGTGATCCGCCCGGGCAGCCCGCCCGGCCGCTGCCAGTCCCGCGACGCCGCCGCCGACCACAGAGACACGTGCCACGGGCGGATATCGTCCCGAACTGTTGTATGCGGATCGATACCGAATTGTCTCTTCGGGAGTAACGCCGAGAGAAATGATCGATCCCGACAGGACCGTGACCGTCCCGATCGGCCGGCTCGTCGAGGCGGTCGGACTCGCCCTCGGCGCGCTCGGAGTCGTCCACCTCGCCGCCCCGAAGCTCTTGCTCGACACCGCCCGGTGGGGGTACGGGCGGATCTTGGACATCGAATTCCGGCCCCAAGCGCGGGCGCAACGGCGGGTTCAGGCGGTCGGGGCCGCGATGCTCGCCGTCGGGGCTCTCGCAGTGGCGCTCGCGCGTAGCCGCACCAACGGCGAGGGAGGGTGACGAACGCCCGAGCTCAGCGGATGATCGTCACCGGGATCGTCGCCTTGTCGAGGACGCTCTTGGCGACGCTCCCGACGACCCGTTCGCGCTCTTGGGATAGGCCGCGGTGCCCGAGATACAGCGCGTCGGCGTCGATCTCCGCGGCGTACTCGGTGAGCGCGTCGGCGGGCCGACCGGTCAGCAGCTCCGTATTCACGGGGACATCGGCATCGCCGATCTCCTCCCGGGCGATCCGTTGGGCCCGCTCGACGGTCCGCTCGCCGGCCTCGAAGGTCGCGTCCTCGCCGGGCACGACCACCTCGCCGTCGACAAGCTCGGTCTCCGGGGTGAGCACGTGGATGATCTCGAGTGTCGCTTCCAGTGCGGCCGCGTGACGCGCGGCGTAGGCGACCGCCTCATCGCTCGTCGTCGAGCCGTCCGTCGCGACGATATACTGCATACTAAAGCTAAGACCGCCGGGAGAAATAAACCCACCAGACCGATCGGCGGTCGTCTCCGGCGAGCCCGGGAGGTTCCGACAGAGATCTCGGGAGGAACACTTTTTACTCGGTCGGTCGAAACCAGAGTATGTGTCTTCAACGAGTCAAACAGGCGCTGATGGGAATCGGCCTGCTGACGGTGCTTGGCTTTCTCACGGTCGCCGGACTAATGGCGTACCTCTGGTACGACACCAAGGACATCGAGACGGACGCGACTGCGGACTTCGACGCCAGCGTCGACACCGACAGTGGCCTCGACGCGAGCGTCGATGTCGAAGCCGAAGCCGAGGCCGGCGAGGACGCGGACGCGGCCTGAACGCAGACGACCGCCTCTTTATTGTGTCGAGTAACGATGGCCAAGCAGTCTATCGTCGGGCCCTGGAAACGTAGTCGAGATCCGTAGCGTCAAGGCCGGCCGTCAGGCTCGTCTCGACACCCGGAGGTCCTCACGGTCGAGGATCACTCGCGCAACACGATGAGATACGTGAGGACCGCGATGCCGAGCGTGCCAATGGCCAGGTTTCGGGCCGTAAACGCCGCTTCTCCGATAAAATCCAGTCCCCAGAGGACGACACCCGCGAACACGAGCGACAGGAGCAGGTCGAGAACGAGCAACACCCGGATATCGCCGTCCGAACTCACGGCTGGACCTGACACCGCGATCGTCTTGAAACCTCCCGTCCGCTCTTGTGGTTCGGGCGCGTACTGTCGGTGTGGTCCGAAACAGCGAGGGCCAACGCGTGGATCCGGTTCCGTTCGTCGTCGTGGCCGGGACCGCGTTCGGGGGGTGTTACGCGTTCTTTCCCGTCTACTTTCTCTCCTTCGGACTCTCGGCGGCGGCAGCACTCGTCGGGACGACCGCGATTTTTCTTGCACTAGCGGCGATCGCGTACGTCCGTCTCGTCCGGAACGCACGCCCCGAGGTCGCGGCGGAGCTACCGCCCGGCCGCCGGCTCGAGCAGATCTTCTATCACGCGCTGGTCGTGACGGGCGCGTTCGTGTTGTTGACAGGGCTACTACTGGTCCGGTAACGCGACTCGAAGACGGTTCCGAGTCCGACCCGGAAACCGCCCGAGGATTCGCCTCGGCCCATACGCTTTTGCTGTCCTGCCCGCTGCAGGACGTATGCGCGAGGTGGAGGCATCTCGGTTCGTACAGACATACCCCGAGATCGTCGAGCGAAACCTATCACCGGCGGCGATACTCGACGCCGAGGGGAGTTTCGAGATCCGCGAGGCAGAGAACGGCAGCGATCGGGTCACGGTCGGGGGGTACGGGCTGACGCTCGTCTTCGCGTTCACCGCATGCGAGGACGGCATCGAGTACGAGCAAATCGAGGGCCCCCTCGAGACGCTCCGAACGACCCTGACCTACGCACCCGAAAACGAGGGAACCCGACTCACCGCGCGCTCCGAGGTCGCCGTCGGCGGCCCCGGGGTTCTCGACCGCCTGGCCGCCTGGAAGCGCCGCGGCGAACTCGAACGTGCACTGGCCGGCGTCGCCGAGCGGTGTCAGTAGGCGGGGGGTTCGTTCGCGACGAACACCGGCGTTCGGGCGAACCGCTGGCATCGGAACCGAACGGACTGTCTGTCACGGGCACACGTCCGACGAGCGACGACGGCCAGTCCGGTAACCCCCGATCCGACCGCTGGGTCGCCCTGAACGACCGTGCGAAAAGCACGCACTACCGAACTGGGTTTAATTTAATCGGTAATGACAGGTTAGTATGGGACTGCTTGACACGATTGGCGAAGTGTTCAACGCATCGACGCAGACGACGGCCCGCGGTGACGCCACGGGGGCCGACTCGGAGGGTGCCTACTGGTGTCACGACTGTCAGGAGCGGATCCGAGATGTCGACGTGACCGGCGAGGAGTCGCCGACCTGTCCGTCCTGTGGCGACGAGATGGAGTTCGAGCGCTCGAAGGGCACCTCGAGCTGTGCGTGCTAGAGTCGTAGTTCTTCGCCCTCCTCGCTCGGGAAGGGATTAGAGAGCGATTCGGCAGCCGCCCGCTCGTCGTCGGTCGTCTCGCAGTCGGACAGCGCGGCCTCGAGGGCCCGTTCGTCCATGTTTCGGCCGATAAAGACGAGCTCGGTCCGGCGGTCGCCGACGGTCTCGTCCCACGGGAGCTCCGGATTGAGTCGCTGCTGGCTCTCTCGGCGTCGTTCGGACAGCGCGGCCACCCACGGCTCGCGGCCGAGGACCCGAAGGACTCCACCCGTCCCAGTGTAGCGCAAGGCGAGCGCGTCTCGCCCCGCGACCCAGACCAGTCCCTTCGATCGGATGACCGACTCGGGGAGTGACCGGAGAAACTCCGCGAACCGCTCGGGGTGGAGCGGTCGCCTGGACTCGAAGGCAATCGAGGTCACCCCGTAGGTCCCGGCGGGATCGTGAACGTGTCCCTCGTGATCGTCGTGATCGTGGTCCTCGTGGTCGTGATCGTCGTGTGCCTGTTCCGGTCCGGCGGTCCGATCGGCCCGTTCGACCACGCGCTCACGACTGTGGGCTGCCTGCAGCGATTCGGGGCTGAACAGCCCGGTGTTCAACACGGCGCCGGGATCGATCGCTCCGCGCGCGGTTCTGTGCCGTTCGGCGCCGGGGTTCAGGGCTTCGAGAAGCGCTTCCGTTTCGACGACTGTCTCCTCGGTCGCCAGATCGCACTTGTTGACGAGCAGGACGTCCGCGTGTTCGGCCTGCGTGACCAGCAGCTCCGAGAGTGGACGCACCTCGCCGTCGGTTTCGGCCTGTCCCGGCCGCGTGCGTCGGATGTCGGCGGTGGTGACGATGTCGTCGTCGGCGAGCGTCTCCCGGAAACTCGAGGCGTCGACGACCGTCACGAGCGTGTCGAGCCGGTACGGGGCCGACGCCGGACCCGTGGTGAACAGTCGCGCCACGGGCCCCGGCGCGGAGATCCCCGAGGATTCGACGACGAGGTGATCGAACTCGCCGGTCCGGGCCAGCTTGCTGACCGCGATCTCGAGATCGTCCCGGAGGTCACAGCAGATACAGCCGTTTGATAGCTCCGTGATGCCGTCTCCGCGGGCGTCGATCAGCTCGGCGTCGACGTTGAGCGCCCCCATATCGTTTACGAGCACCGCGATCGTCCGGTCGCCGGGGTTCGAGAGCAGGTGATTGACCGTCGTCGTCTTGCCCGCCCCCAGCGCCCCCGAGAGGACGGTGACCGGCGTCCCGTCAGCCCCCAGTGGACTCATACTGCCGTCGTTTGCGGTCCGCGTACTTATATTCGGCCCCGAACCGGCAGTACACTTTTTTAGCTGCACGCTGTGAGCCGTTGACGTGGAACTCGCGACGCGCATCCGGGCATACTGTGAGACACTCGGGGAGTGGCTCCGAGGGCTGTACCACGGGATGATCTCGCACCCGGCCTACGAGAAAATCGAGAAAGCCGCCGAAGACAGCGAGGACGCCTTCCTACTGGCGTGTTTCCCCGACGCCTTCGGGGTCCCGAGTCCGGTCTCGTATTACACCGCCGAGCTCCTGCCGTACCTGGCGGCGGAGTTCGAACAGTGGGAGCGCCGGATGTGGGACCGTGAATCGGCACTCGAGCGGAAGGGCAGCCAGTATCACTTCTGAGCGCCGATGAACCGATTTGTCTTCTTCGGCGGCAAGGGCGGGGTCGGCAAGACGACGGTCTCCAGCAGCTACGCGCTCAAGTGTGCCCGTGACGGCCACGACACG
>CAYREK010000040.1:0-19162 GCA_964423305.1 uncultured Halobacteriales archaeon
GAGCGGTACCCCGAGCTGTTCGAGCAGCTCCGGGCGACCGGCGAGTCGGTGCAAATCACGCTCGTCCCCGGCAACCACGACTACGAGCTTGCGGCCTACGACGAGTACGTCGATCGGTTCGCCGAGTACAACGTCGATCTCGTCCAGGAGGAGTCGATCACCCGCGAAGTCGGCGGCCGTACGGTCTGGTTCGAGCACGGCCACCAGCACGACCCGAACAACCGAATCGAGGACTTCGGCAATCCCCGCGAGCGGCCGCTCGGCTACTATTTCAACACGAGGGTCACCAGCCGGGCGGGACGATCCTCCGAACGTGGTCGGGGGGAGTACGGCTGGTTGAAAGACATCCAGGCGGTCACGCCAACTGACCGGGTGCCTGTCTGGCTCACCTCGAAGTACTTCTACCGGGAGATGAACCCGTTTATTCGGTACGCGTTCGTTCCCTTCCTGCTCGTGTTCAACGTCAGCGTGGTGCTCGCGATCCTCGCGGGGCTGGATCTCACCGGGATCTGGTCGGCCCCGGTCGAGACGCTCCAGGGCTGGCTGGCGGCCCTCGGCCCGGCCGGCTCGACGGCGTATCTGCTCTTTGCCGTCAACGTCGCGGTCGTCGGGCTGCTCCTGCTGGTCTGGCTCCCGTTGCGGGTGCTGGTCAACGATGTTCGGAAGACCCTCGACCGGTTCGGCGTGTTCGAGGCCAATCTCACGGTCGATCCCGACGAGACCTACGACGACGCCGCCCGGGCGGTCTTCGAGGCCCATCCCGAGGTTGCGGTCTTCTGTTACGGGCACACTCACCGCCCGCGGCTCGACGCGGCCGAGGATCGGCTCGTCGTCAACACCGGCACGTGGTTGAAACGGCTCCACCGTCGGGAGGCCGTCGCGGGGCGGCTCCCGCCGGTCTTCTATCCGTCCTACCAGCTGTACGCGGTCCGGATCGAGCCCGCTCCGGAGGACGCCGGTCAGGGCGTGGCCGTCACGTTCGAGCCGATCACGAAGCCCAACCCGAGCGGCGAGGAGCTCACCCGGACCGAGCGACTGCTTACGATCGGCCGCGAGCCCGACCCGACGGTCCCAGAGCCGGCCGTGGTCACCGACGACGGCGTCGAACGAGGCTAGCTCTCGGACACGGACCCGGGTCGGCCAGGGCCCTTTTGTTGTCGGCGGCAGACGTTGAGTCGTGCAGTCGCCCTCAGACCGGTCTCGAAGGCAACTGCTCGAGGCCCTCGCTGCCGGACCCGTCGGGCTCGACGCGCTCGCCGACCGGACCGACCTCTCCCGGGCCGCAGTGTGCGACGGTCTCGACGCGCTCGAACGGGCCGGCTTCGAGTTTCGCGAGACAGAGACCGGATACGCCGTCGACTCGGTCCCGGAGTACGGTGCCGGTGCGATCGAGTACGGCCTCTCGGCGCCGGTCGCGGTGGAGTACCACGACCGCCTTCCGAGCACCAACGCCCGCGCCCGGGAGTTCGCGACCAGAGGGGCGAGTGACCTCGCGGTCGTGGCGGCCGAACAGACCGGCGGTCGGGGCCGTCGCGATAGGACGTGGGCCTCGCCGCCGGGCGGGGTCTGGCTGTCGATCCTGTTCCGGCCGGCGGCCCCCGCCGCTCACGCGCCCGTCTACACGCTGGCCGGAGCCGTCGCGGTCGCCGACGCGGTCCCGGCGGCGGTCGGGGCGCGGATCAAGTGGCCAAACGACGTCCTCGTCGGAGAGCGCAAGCTCGCGGGCGTGCTCACCGAGACCGCGACGACCGGCGGCGAACTCGACTGGGTGATCGTCGGCATCGGGCTCAACGCGAACGTCGATCCCGCGGACCTGCCGGGCGAGGACCCGACCAGCCTCCAGGCCGAACTCGGGCCCGTCGACCGCCGTCAGCTCGCCCAACGGATAATCGAGCGGACCTACGAGCTCGCCGGCGCCTCGGCGGAGATCCTCCCGGCCTGGCGGGAACTCGCGGACACGCTCGGCCGTTGGGTCCGGGTCGAGACCAACTCCGAGACGATCGTCGGCGAGGCCGTCGACGTGACCTTTCCCGGAGCCTTGGTCGTCGAGACGCCGGGGGGTCGCCGGACCGTCGCCGCCGGGGAGTGTGAACACCTCCGGCCGGCCGATTCCGGGTAGCCGATCGACGAGCGGTCACTCCCGTCCGAGGGTGTAAAACTCCTCGTTGGGCCGCATGTCGGCGAAGTGCGCCATCCGGTTCGAGAGGTTAAACAGGGCGGTGAGGCTGCCGATGTCCCAGATTTCCTCGGTCGAGAACCCGTGTTCGCGCAGGCGCTCGAGGTCGGCCTCGCCGACGGCGGTCGGGTCCTCGGTCAGCGCAACCGCCACGTCACACATCGCCCGGTGAGCGTCGTTGATATCTGCGGTCCGGTGGTTGGTTGCGAGTTGCTCCGCGAGGTGCGGATCCTCGGCGTAGATTCGGAGCAAGGCGCCGTGGGCGACGACACAGTACAGACAGTCGTTTGCCCCGCTGACGGCCACGACGATCATCTCGATTTCCTCGCGGGCCAGCGGTGACTCCTCGACGATCGCGTCGTAGTACTCGAAAAACGCCTCGAACTGGCGCGGTCGTCGGGCGTAGGCCAGGAAGACGTTCGGGACGAATCCGGCCCGGTCCTCCTCGTACTCGATGCGCTCGCGGACCGTCTCGGCCCACTCCTCGCGGTCCGGCACGGGAAACCGCGTCATCGCGGGGTCTGTCATGCTCAAACCCGGGACCGCGAGCGGTAAAATCGTTCGGCCCCGGGTGAAGCGACTGTTGAACTCTGCCCCGGAGTTTTGTCGGTCGCTCCCTGGTGTCGATTCATGCGACATCGGACCGTTCTCGCAGCGGTCGCCGGCTCGCTCGGCGCGACCACCGCCGGCTGTGTCGGCGACGGGTCCTCCGCGGGGAGCGAGTCGTCGCTGACGCTGTCGATCGCTGGCACCGACGCCGACCCCGAGCCGCTCGCATTCGACGTGTCCGTTCTGGCGGACTCGCTGACCCCGACGACCGTCCCGCGGGTGAGACTCACCGTCGAAAACGCCGGCACCGAGCCGGCCTCCTGGCGGTACGGCGGCTCGACGTCCGAACTCCCCTTTCCGCAGGCCGTCGCGACCGAGCCGCCCGGACTCACGGCCGGCCTCGTAGAGTCCATCGATCCCGAGACTGACGCGGCGTGTGCGTACGTTCCCGTCCGCGGCCGCGACGACGCCATCGTCGAGGCGCGACTCGAGCCCGGCGAGGCCTTCGAACGCGAGTACGCCGTCGCCGGCGTCGCGGCCGATCTCGAGACGCCGTGTCCGCCCGCGGACGTCTACCGCTTCGCGGCCGACTACGACGAGCACGGGACGTGGGGGTTCTCCGTTTGGCTGACCGACCCCGATTGAGCTCGTCTTCCCGGGCCGGCCGCCCTTTCGAGTGTCGAGTAACTTCAGGGCGGTCCGCGTGCCTAAGCCGACTCAGTCACTCACTGCGAGCCCTCGCGAACGACGAGACGCCCGCGACTCGAGCGGCCGCGAGCGACGGACCCAGCCGTCGCGGATCTCTCGGTGCATATGCTTGCCGTCGCGACGGTCTGAGTGGGTCAGCCGCGTTCGTCGAGGATCCGATCGATGATCGCAGCCGTCGAGAGCAGTTCGTCGTCCCGTTCGCGCGGGCGCTTCGAGGCTCGCCGCACGTCCGCGTCGATCCCCGCCTCGGACAGCTGGTCGGCGACGGCGTCCACATCGTGGTGCTGGTCGTATCCGAGGACGATCACGGCGGGGTCGATCTCCCGGATCGGGACGAGATACTTCTCGGGGTGGCCGCGGTGGGCCCGATCGACCGGGTCAAGTGCCGCGACCATCGCGACCCGTTGGCGGTCGGACACGACCGGTCTAGGCTTGTGAGTCACGTTCTCGGCGCGCGCGACGATCACGTGCAGCTCGTCGGCCATCGCGGCCGCCTCCTCGAGGTAGTGGACGTGTCCCGGATGCAGGAGATCGAAGGTGCCCAGCGCGACCGCCCGGCGGATCTCGTCACCGGCCATCGTTCTCGAGCCGTCTGTCGAGGTCCGCCTGTGTGAAGTCGAAAAACTCCTCCTCCGGCGGGTCGGTCTCGAGCACCGGCAGCTCGATCGGCTCGCCGTCGCGGTCGAAGGCCTGCCAGTCCTCCGGACCGTAAGGCGCGCCGAGGATGATGTGGATGTCGTTGCGGGTGAACGTTGCCAGGTCGGCGTCGCTGGGCCGGAGCACGCCGTTCGGGTGGGAGTGGATCGAGCCCGCTGCCCGCAGGTCGTTCGGTACCATGTTGGTCTTGACCGTCGCGCTGACCGGGTTCGATTCGGTCCCCGGGATCACGAGCACGTCGGTCAGCACCGTCCCCGAGCGGTCGAGCCCGACCGCCGAGGCTGCCTCGCCGCGGAGCATCCCCATGTACTCGTCGGGGTGGGCATCCTCGCTCGCGGCGCGTGCGAACTCGAGTGCCGACTCGGCGATGCCGATGATCTCCCCCGAGCGGAACAGTCCCATACCGGACTTGGGGAAAGCCGACGCCTAAGCGTTCCGGGTCCCCGATGGCGGTGACGCGGGCTTCGAAGCGCTTTAGTCGGTCACTCGGATACCTCTGGTAACTCGCTGGCGGACGGGCACCAGCGGGCACCTGCCTGTGCAGGCCGGGATGTGACCCGCGAGGGTTGAACCACGAACGCCCGTGGTGACAGACATGGCACGAAGCTTCTACTCACACATCCGGGACGCCTGGAAGGACCCGGACGACGGCAAGCTCGCGGAACTGCAGTGGCAACGCACCCAGGAGTGGCGCGATCAGGGCGCGGTCGAGCGGATCGACCGCCCGACGCGGCTGGATCGGGCCCGCTCGCTCGGATACAAGGCGAAACAGGGCGTTGTCGTGGCCCGGATCGCCGTCCGGAAGGGCAGCGCACGCAAGCAGCGGTTCACCGCCGGCCGCCGCTCGAAGCGCCAGGGGGTCACCCGCATCACTCGACGCAAGGACATCCAGCGCGTCGCGGAGGAACGAGCCACCCGGAAGTTCCCCAACCTGCGCGTGCTCAACTCCTACTGGGTCGGCGAGGACGGCTCCCAGAAGTGGCACGAGGTCATCCTGATCGACCCGAACCACCCCGCGATCCAGAACGACGACGATCTCGGCTGGATCTGCGAGGACGTCCATGACGGACGGGCGCTGCGCGGGCTCACGAGCGCCGGCCAGCAGAACCGCGGCCTGGGCGAGCGGGGCACCGGCACCGAGCACACCCGCCCTTCGCTGAGCAGCGACCGCAACCGCGGAAAGTAACCCGGGCACTCGGCTCGGTTCGGTGAGTCGTCCGACGATCGCTCTCGATTTTTACTGACTTCTCCTGGATGCGGGAACGACCCGTAGTCGCTGGCTCATCGGAGTCCCGAATGCGGTGCTCAGAAACGAGTCAAGCGGTATCGACGGCACCTACAGCGGGAGATCTCCGTCGCGGATCGCCTCGGCGAGCGCGCCGACGTACTCGATGTGGGCCGCCCAGCCGGTCGCGTCTTCGCCGCGTTCGAGCGCGGCCGCGTACAGCTCCTCCCAGACGGTCGCGAGCATGAACGCGCCGTAGGCGCGGTAGAACCGGTCGTCCTCGTAGTCCTCTCCCGTCCGTTGCTCCCACCGCTCGACGAGCGCCCGCCGGGTCGGGCTCCCGGGTCGCCCGGTGAACGGCCAGAACCCGCGCCGCTCGCGCTCGCGGATCTCCGAGGTCACCGAATCGCCGTGTCCGGCCGTCACCGACTCCACGTCCGGCGACGGATCCCCGGTCTCTCGCCAGTAAAAGAGCAGGTATCCCAACTCGGTGCGCGGATCGCGGAGCTTCGCCGTCTCCCAGTCGATCACCGCCGCGACCGACGGATCGCCGATCCAGGAAAACAAGACGTTATCGGGCTTGTAGTCCCCGTGTGTCAGTGCCGTCGCCGGCCGGTCCGGAACGGTCTCTTCGAGCCAGTCGAGGACTCCCCGGAGCCTGACGGGGTCGTGACCGGCCGCGCTCGCGGCCGTCTCGAACTGCTGGGCGGCCCGGTCGAGCTGCTCGCGCAGGGGCACCCGCTCGCAGACCTCCGCGAACCGGTCAGTCTCGGCGCGGTGGAGCTTCGCGAGGCCGTCTGTCAGGAGCTGCCCCACGCGATCGCGGGACCGCGCCTCGCGGTGACCTGCCGGCAGCGGCGCGTCCCACCCGAGCGGCTCTCCGGGCACGTACTCGATCACGGAAAACGGTCCCCCGAGGATCGACTCGTCCGCGTAGAACTGTACCGGTGCCGGCGCCTGGATCTCGGTGTCCTCGAGCCGGTCCAACACCGCGTGCTCGGTTCGAAGGTCGACAAATCCCGCACCGTCCCGACTCTCCTTTGGCTGGCGCAAGACGTAGGCCCGCGGATCGTCCGCGGTCTCAATCCGGATCACGCGGTTCAAGCCCTCCGCGAGCACCGCCGTGTCGACGACCTGCTCTCCAAGTCGGTCGGTGAGATAGGACCTGAGCCGCTCCGTCTCGACCGCACCCTCGTCGCTCATAACCGCGACTGTTCGTCGCCGGTTATTACGTTGTGTCCTGGTTTCACGACGCGAGTCTCGGCCTCGCGACCGCGATGCCGGCCGCAAGCCGCTGCCCGCGGCGGCACACCGAAACCGGTATGTGAGTCTCCCGAGGTTACTTTGCATGGCGTCGACGGACGAGGTCGCGGTCGTGACCGGCGCGTCCTCCGGGATCGGGGCAGCGACGGCGCGAACGCTCGGCGAGCGGGGCTACGCGGTCGCGTTGGTCGCCCGTCGCGAGGACCGCCTGTCCGCGGTCGCCGACGAGATCGAGGCCGAGACGCTCGTCGTTCCCGCCGATGTCACAGACGAGAGCGCGGTCCGGGCGATGGTCGAGACGGTCCGCGAGCGGCTGGGCGGGATCGACGTGCTCGTGAACAACGCTGGCGTCGCCCGCGGCGGGCCCGTCGGGGAGGCAGAGCTCGAGGAGATGCAACAGTCGATCCGGGTCAACTTGGAGGGCGTGATGACGGTTACCCACGCCGCGCTGCCGACGGTTCTCGACTCCGGGGGCGGCGACATCGTCACAGTCTCGTCGCTGAGCGCCCGCTTTCCCCAGGCCGGGGGGAGTGCCTACACCGCCTCGAAGTTCGGTGTCAACGGCTTCTGTCGGTCGCTGCGCAAGGAGCTGTCCGACGATCCGGTCCGGGTAACGATCGTGATGCCGGGAGCGGTCGTCACCGAGCTCAACGACTGGGCCCACTGGGACGGCCGCGCGATGGATCCCGCCGACATCGCAGAGACGATCGCCTTCGCCGTCTCCCGGCCCGCACACGTCGAGCTGACCGAGGTTAGCGTCGACACGACCGACACGTTCTGAGTGGAGTCCGGCCCCGTCCCGGCGATCCCGACCGATCGAGACCGGTTAGCCCCAGGCCTCGCCGCTCCCGAGGTCGCGCTCGCTGTCGAGTTGTGAAGACGGGCAGACATCCTCGAGCACGCAGGCCTCGCAGTCGGGGCTCCGAGCGGTACAGACCGCCCGGCCGTGGCTGATAAACAGGTGCGTGAGTAGCTTCCAGTCCTCGCGGGGGACGAGCTCTATCAGGTCCTGCTCGATGGCCGCTGGCCGCTCGCTGTCGGTCAGCCCGAGCCGACGGGAGAGCCGCTGTGCGTGGGTGTCGACGACGACGCCCTCGACAACGTCGTGACCGTGCTGGAGGACGACGTTCGCGGTCTTGCGGCCGACTCCAGGGAGTTCGGTCAGCTCGGCCATGGTGTCGGGTACTTCGCCGTCGTGTTCGTCGACGATCAGCTCGCAGCTCTCGGTGATGTACTCTGCCTTGCTGTTGTAGTACGTACAGGAGTCGATCAGCGCGGCGACCTCCTCGCGATCGGCGGCGGCGAAGGCCTCGGCGTCGGGGTAGGCCTCGAACAGCGCCGGCGTGACGCCGTTGACCCGCTGGTCGGTACACTGCGCCGAGAGGATCACCGCGATCAACAGCTCGAGCCGGTTCGTGTACTCGAGGGAGATGGTCGCCTCCGGATAAGTCTCTTCGAGCCGATCGATGACCGTCTTGGCCTGGTCGTCGCGATCCGCGCGGGGCGTGCCCATGGACCCGACTCGCGTTGGTCGGGGTTGAGCGTTGTGGCCTACAGTCCGAGCTCCGATCCGAGGACAACCCGCTGGATCTCGCTGGTGCCCTCGCCGATCTCCATCAGCTTCGCGTCGCGGTAGAACCGCTGGGGGGCAAAGTCGGTGGTATAGCCGTACCCGCCGAGCACCTGGACGGCGTCCTCGGCAACCTCACGGGCGGTCTCGCTGGCGTCGAGTTTCGCCATCGAGGAGAGCCGCACCGGGTTCCCGCCGTCGTCGGCGGCGGTCGCTGCCTTGTGGGTCAACAGCCGCGAGCGCTCGACCTTGCGGTCCATCTCGACAAGCATGTCCCGGACGGCGTCGAACTTTCCGATCGGCTGGCCGAACTGCTCGCGTTCCTTTGCGTACTCGAGTGCTGCCTCGAAGGCCCCCTGTGCGATCCCCACGGACAGCGCCGCCACGGAGATCCGGCCGCCGGTGAGCGTCGTCTTGGTCTGGTCCCAGCCGGCGCCCTCCTCGCCGAGCAGGCGCTCCTCTGGCACGCGCACCTCGTCGAGCTGGAGCTCGCAGGTCGGGGAGGCGTTCAGTCCCATCTTGTCCCAGACGGTCGTCACCTCGACGCCGGACTGGTCCGGGTCGAGAATAAACGTCGAGATGCCGTCCGTGCCGGCCTCGGGGTCGGTGACCGCCTTCAGGAGAATCGAGTTCGCGACGTTCGCGTTCGTGATGAACTGCTTGGTGCCGTCGATGACGTACTCGTCGCCGTCTTTCCGGGCGCGGGTGTTCATGTCGCTGGCGTCGCTGCCGCTTTCGGGCTCGGTCAGCGCCCACGCTCCGAGTTCCTCGCCGGTCGCGAGTGGCTCGAGCCACTCGCCTTTCTGTCGGTCGGTGCCGAACAGCTCGATCGGCTTGGTCCCGAGCGAGACGTGTGCGACGTACGACAGCCCGACCGACCCCGACACCCGGCCGAGCTCCTCGGCCACCAGGGCATACAGGAGCGTCTCGCCGCCCAGTCCGCCCCACTCCTCGGAGACGGGGACCCCCATCACGTCGAGCTCCCCAAGCTGGTCGAAAATCTCCCGGGGGAACCGGTGTTCGTCTTCGATCTCCTGGGCGATCGGCCCGATTTCCTCCTCGCAGAACTCCCGCACGGAGTCTCGGATCAGTTGGTGTTCGTCTGACAGACCGAACTCCATACCCCGCGTACGGACTAATCTTACATATAGCCGGGTGGTCGTCGCGGCGTCGATCGACCGCTAACACTAAAACGGCGTCCCCGCCTACCGTTCGTGAGTGGCCTTCCGAGAGCTTCTCCGCGGGCGCCCCCCAGAGGACGCCGTGCGGTCGATCGCGCGCGAGGTCGCCCGCCGGCACGACGAGCCACTTCGATCGGTTGCGACCGTCGAAGTCGACAACTGGCTGTCGCTCCCGCTCGTGGTCAACGATCACCTGTTCGTGAAGGTCATCAGCCAGCAGAACGTGCTCGTCCACCGGCTCCTGACCGCCGGGCGGAACCTCGGGGCCGCCTCGACCGGCACCGGGGGCTTTTTCGGGGGCTTCGAGACGCCCGGCGAGATGGCTGCCCACGAGTTCGACGCCACCAAAGAGATGATTTCGGCCGGCGTCAACGCCCCCAAGCCGTTCGAGACGTTCGTCCACGACGGGTACGGGGTGGTCGTCATGGAGTATCTCGACGGCTTCGACACCCTCGATGCGCGTCCCGCCGACTGCATCGTCGAGCTCGTGCCGGAACTGTTCGCGATGCTCGCGACGCTACACGACGCCGGACTGGCCCACGGCGACCTCCGGGCGGAGAACGTCTTGGTCGTCGACGGGGAGCTGTACTTCATCGACGCCACCCGTGTCGACACCGACGCCGTCGAGGCGGCCCGCGGGTACGACATCGCGTGTGCGCTCGCGGCGCTCGAGCCACACGTCGGTCCGGCTGCCGCCGTCGACGCCGCGCTCGAGCAGTACTCCGACTCGAGCCTGCTGACTGCCCGACGGTACCTCGATTTCGTGAACGTCCGTCCTGACCACGAGTTCGACGCCGCCGGCCTGAAAGGCACTCTCGACATCCGCCTGGGATGAGAAGCCGCACACTCCGCCGGCTATATACTCTTGTGTAGTTTTATATAATCGCGGTCCAACTCTCGGATATGGAGACGCGCAAGGTGCAGGTGACCGGCGGCTCGACGTACACGGTGTCACTGCCAAAAGAGTGGGCGACGGACAACGCGGTCGAGGCGGGATCGGTCGTCGAGTTTCACTCGGAGGCGGATCTCCTGCTCGTGACGCCACACAGCGACGACGGCCGGACAGAGGGGCGAATGGACGTAACGGGACTGACCACCGACCACGAGCTCACCCGGGCGGTGATGACGATGTACGTCAGCGGGTTCGACGTGATTGTCTTAGAGACCGACCGGATGACCGCGGCCCAGCGGCGGGCGATCCGGGACGCCTCGCAGCGGCTGGTTGGACTCGAAGTGATCGAGGAGCGACCCAACGCCATGGTGTTGCAGGATCTGCTTGACTCCTCGGAGCTGTCGATCAAAAATGCCGTCACCCGGATGCGGCTGGTCTCGCTGACGATGCTCGAGGATGCCGTCGAGGCGCTCGTGACCGACGACGACGCACTGGCAGACGACGTGATTGAGCGCGACGACGATGTCGATCGGCTCTGGTACCTGACCTCGCGGGTGTTGCGTCAGGTGCTCCGGAACCCGACTGCGGCTGCCGAGATCGGCTTCGCCCGCGAGACCTGTTTCGACCTGCAGTCGACGGCCCGTCAGTTCGAGCGGATCGCCGACCACGCCACGAAGATCGCCGAGCTGGCCCGCGAGACCGGCGAGATCCCGCCCGAGACCGTCGCGTCGCTACGCGAGCTGCGCGAGGAGGCTGCCCAGGTCCCCGAGACGGCGATGGACGGAGTGTTGGCCGACGATCCAGATCGCGCCGTTGAACTCGCCGCCGAGGCTCGTGCACAGATCGGGACCGTCACGGAACGGACCCGCGCTCTAGACGCCGAGATCCACGACTATGACCCACAGCTGGCCCAAACCTTGGGACTGGTCGCAGACTCGCTGTCAAGAACTGCCGATTATGGTGGGAACATCGCAGAAAGCGCCCTCCAGATGGCCGCGCCTCGGCCCTAATCGAGCAAGACGGCGTTGACCTGCCCGTCCTGTCCCGGACGGGAGGTCACTCGTGCCTGGCCCTCGCTGGTCTCGACGACCGCGCCCTTCGTGACGATGTTCCGACGGGCGTAGTTGGGGTTCGCCGGGTTCTCGACGACATCGAGTAGTTCTCCGGCGACGACGCCGTCGTCGGTCGCGACGCTCGCGGTGTCGGCCCGGAGCGCGCGGACCTTCTGTTCGGTACCGCGGGTGTCGACGGTCTTGAGTTTCTGCTCGCCGACGGTCGTCTCGGTCGGCTCGGAGCCTTGCTCGTACTTGCGGCGATCCCTGTTGGGGCGCAGGCGCCCGCCCGATCGCTTCCGGAGGGATCGACCGTGTCCTTGCGTCGTCATACTCGATCGGAGGGCGAGCCGGCACTTTAACGGCCCGGTTGTGTGTCGACAGGTTTAGAACCCGCTCGGCCGGCGTACTGATGATGAGTCTCCGTCGCGCCGTCGCCGCGCCCTTTCGCGATCGCGGCGCCGACCGGCTGACCGAGAGCGAGCTCGTCGTCGCGCTCTCGCTGGACCGGAGCTGGTTCTCGCCGGATCAGGCAGAGCGCTCTGTCGCGCTGGCCGTCAGCGAGGGGCTGCTCGAGCGGACCGATGGAGGCGACCGGCTCCGCCCGACCTTCGACGCGGCGGACGTCGAGTTGCCCGAGGAGTTCGAACCTGACGACGCGGTGCTCACGAGGCGAAGCACCTTCGAGCGGCTGCTCGATTCGATCGTCGAGGCGGGCATCAAGAAGCAAACCGCGGTGGCCGAGATCAACGAGCTGCAGGGCGAGCTCGGGGTCACGATCGAGGCCGCCGGCGCCCTGTACGCCCGGCGTCGGGGGGTCGAGGTCGGCGAGCTGGCGGCCCAGGCGAGGGAGGAGCTGTAGCCGTGGTCGAGGACCGCATCACCGACGGCAAGCGCATCGCCGAGCTGCTGAGCTCCGAGCTCGAGGGATTGGAGACCGGGCCCCTGGCCGCGGTGTCGGTGGTCGACGCCGATCCCGAGCTGACGCCCACGCCCGAGGGCGCGCTCGCCTACCGGGTCAGCCACCGGGATCGGGTCGTCGGCCGGGTGGTCTGTTACCCCGACCGGGCCGTCTTCGAGCCGACCGCGGGAGACTGGCTCGGGGCCGACGACGGACGGTTGGTGGTGCCGGACGGGGTCGCGGTCAAGCGGGCGGTCGACGCGATCAGGGACAGGCTCGCCGGTCGCTCCGAGTGAGTTTTACCGGCGCCCGCGCCAGTACGGGTATGTCATCCGACTCCGTCACGGGGGCCTTTTTTGACCGGCTCGCAGACCGGATCGACCGCGTCGACAGTGTCGTCTCGGTCGGCCTGGATCCCGACCCCGACCGGCTGCCCGAGGCCGTGGCGTCCGCGTCGCTGCCCCGATGGGCGTTCAACCGGCGGATCATCGATGCGACCCACGAGCACGCCGCCTGCTTCAAGCCAAACGCCGCCTTCTACGAGGATCCCGACGGCTGGCGGGCCCTCGAGGAGACCGTCGCCTACGCTCACGGCAAGGACGTGCCGGTCCTGCTAGACGCAAAGCGGGCCGACATCGGCAACACTGCCCGGCAGTACGCGACGGTTCTCGAGACCGTCGACGCGATCACCGTCAACCCCTACCTGGGTCGGGACGCGATCGACCCGTTCCTGCGGGCCTCGGGGGGCGTGTTCGTGCTCTGTCGGACCTCGAACACGGGCGCCGCCGACCTGCAGGCGCTCGAGCTCGCCACGGGGGAGCCGGTCTACGAGCGGGTCGCCCGGCTGGCCGGCGAGTGGGGGTCTGACGTCGGGCTCGTCGTCGGCGCGACCGCACCCGAGGAGCTGGCGGCCGTCCGCGAAATCGCCCCGGACCGGCCGTTCCTGGTGCCCGGCGTCGGCGCGCAGGGCGGGGACGCCGAGGCTGCCGTCGAGTACGGCCTCGCAGACGGCGTCGGCCTGGTCAACTCCTCGCGGGGAATCATCTTCGCCGGCGAAACCGCCCGGGAGTACTTTCCGGCCGCCGGCGCGGCGGCAAAACAGCTCAAGCGACGGCTCAACCGGTTTCGCTGACCTGCCCGACCCACTCCCCGTAGAGCCGACTCAGAAGCGAAACGGTTCCTTCTCGGTGTCGGTCGGGATCTCGCTTTCGCCGCCGGCGTCGGCGAGACACTCGACACACAGACCGGTCTCCTCGTCGAAGTGCTCGGCACAGACGAGCTGGCCACACCGCATGCACGTGTCGCTCACGCCGGCGGCGTGACAGATCTCGCAGGCCCCTGCAACGCTCATACTTGTACGACGAGCCCCGGCGGCTTGAACGCTGGGACCGGGCCATCACAAGCCACAAGCCCGCGCTGGTCTCACCGACCGCATGGACTACGCAGCAAGCGCGGCGCTCGCCGACCGACTCGACGCGTCGGTCCCGCCGCTCGCGGCCGACATCGACGGGACGCTCACCGACGACCGGCGGGCGCTCGATCCCCGCGCGATCCCGGTCTTGCGGGCCTGGCCGGCGCCGCTCGTGATCGCGACCGGGAAAGCGATGCCGTACCCCGTTGCGCTGTGTGAGTTTCTCGGGATCGAGATCGCCGTCGTGGCCGAAAACGGTGGTGTCGTCGCCGTCGAGCGGACCGATAAGCTCCGGATCGAGGGCGATCCCGAGGCCGCCGACGCCGTGGCCCGCGAGCTGCGCGCCGAGGGACACCCGCCCGATTGGGGGGCGCTCGACCCCGTCAACCGGTGGCGCGAGACCGAACTCGCGGTGCCCCGCGAGCTTCCCCTCGGGCGGGTCGCGGCGATCGCCGACCGCCACGGGCTGGTCGTCGTCGACACCGGGTTCGCCTATCACGTGAAGTCCCCGACCGTGAGCAAAGGCGACGGGCTCACCGCGGCGGTCGACGAGCTCGGGGTCGACCCGGCCGCGACCGTCGCGATCGGCGACTCTGAGAACGACGCCTCGGCGTTCGAGGTGGTCGGTGAGGGAATCGCCGTCGCGAACGCAGACGACAGCGCCCGCGCGGCCGCCGATCGGGTTACCGACGCGGGCTATGCCGATGGATTCCTCGAGGCGGTCGCCTCGATCGCCGACCGTCGGTGAGTCATGCCTCGGAGTCCCCGCCGAGCAGCGCCTCGGCGATCCGACAGACGACGTAGGCGAAGCCGTTGATCAGGTGCAAGACAACGAAGATGCCGACGAGGCCGACGACCGCCGCCAGCAGCGACTCGGGTAGGCTCTGGATCGTCCAAGTCACCGGCTCGTCGTTCACCTCGGCGAACTCGATCCGAGCGGGGTATCGCAACGGCGCGAAAAGTAGCTGGAGTGCCTCCACGAGGAAGACGACGAGGACGACCCCGACGATTCCGACGTAGAACTTCACAAAGAGAAAGCCCAGGCCCTGCCAGGTGGATGGCGCCTCGAGGTATCCGCGTGCGCTCTCGATTGGGCCGTCGCCGGCGCTGACATCATCCGGTGTCCGCAACTCGACGGATAGCAAGGCGTTCGCCAGCCACCGCTCGAGTTCGGCCAGTCCCCGGGCAGCGATCACGACGCCGAGCAACACGGCCAGCCCGACGAGGACGATCGACATGATGAGCCCGAACGCGAATCCGACAGTGAGCACCGACGCGTACACGATCGCGAGCGGAAACGTGACAAGCAGGTACGCCAGGTTCTTGTAGGTCTGCAGGCGGGCTACGACCCCGACGAGCCGTGCCGTCGACCACACCCCCCCGGACGTGTCGTTCATGTGGGCGACTCGCCGGGTCGACCGGAAAAGCGTCTCCGCCCGTCTCGGGCTCTGTGACTGCTCCCGAGCGAACGCTTTTGATCCGCCGTGTACAATAGCTGCTATGGGCCCCGACCGGGCCGTCCTCGAACGCGCCATCGACCGCGGCGAACAGGAGGGCGGCAGCGTCGAGTTCAAAGAGCGGCTCACGAAAAATATCCACCTGCAGGCCGACCGGCGAGACAGCCTCGCCGCCCAGCTCCGTCACCGCGTGCTCTCGGGAGACGGCACGGCGACGTACGTCCTCGGGGTGGCAGACGACGGCGGCATCGCCGGGATCGATCCCGAGTCCTTCTCCGAGTCGATGGACGTTCTCTCACTGCTCGCCGAGGAGGCTGGCGCGTACATCGACGAGGTCCAAACCTGGGGCGTCGAGGATGGGCCAGACGACGGACCGACCGGCATCGTTGGCGTCGCGACCGTCCGCAAGGGCGAGGTCACCGACGACGATCACATCGTGGTCGGCACGGCCGGGCACGTCGATCACGGCAAGTCGACACTCGTGGGCTCGCTGGTGACCGGCAAGACCGACGACGGCGAGGGTGGCACGCGAAGCTTCCTCGACGTTCGTCCTCACGAGGTCGAGCGGGGGCTGTCGGCGGACCTCTCCTACGGGGTGTACGGGTTCGACGAGGACGGGCCGGTCCACACCGACAACCCGAACCGCAAGGACGACCGCGCCCGCGTCGTCGAGGAAGCCGACCGGCTGGTGTCGTTCGTCGATACCGTCGGCCACGAGCCCTGGCTCCGGACGACGATCCGTGGGCTGGTCGGGCAGAAACTCGATTACGGCCTGCTCACCGTCGCGGCCGACGACGGTCCCACGCAGGTCACCCGCGAGCACCTGGGGATCCTCCTGGCGACGGATCTGCCGACGATCGTCGGGATCACCAAAACCGATCTCGTCGAGGCAGAACGCACCGCCGCGGTCGAGCGCGATGTCGAGCGACTGCTTCGGGACGTCGACCGGACGCCGCTGTCGGTCGATCGCTACGGCGTCGAGACCGCCATCGAGGAGATCGGCGAGACGGTCGTCCCGATCGTCCGTACGAGCGCTGTCACCGGCCGGGGACTCCCCGTGCTCGACGAGCTGTTCGAGCGGCTTCCGGCGACCGGTGAGAGCCAGGCCGACGGCCAGTTCCGGATGTACGTCGACCGGACCTACAACGTCACCGGCGTCGGCGCGGTCGCCTCCGGGACGATCCAGTCCGGTCGGGTTGAGGCCGGCGACGAGCTGTTGCTCGGACCGATGCAGGACGGCTCCTTCCGACCTGTCGAGGCCCGGAGCATCGAGATGCACTACCACCGTGTCGACAGCGCGAGTGCTGGCCGGATCGTCGGGATCGCGCTGAAAGGCGTCGCCGAGGCCGACTTGGAACGCGGGATGGCACTCGTTCCCCGGACGGCCGACCCCGACCCTATCCGAGAGTTCGAGGCCGAGGTCATGGTGCTCAACCACCCGACCCGCATCGGATCCGGCTACGAGCCGGTTGTCCACTTGGAGACGATCAGCGAGGCGGCCGCGTTTTACCCGGACGACGGGAAGCTCCTCCCCGGCGATACGGGAGCGGCGACGGTCCGGTTCAAGTTCACCCCCTACCTCGTTGAGGACGGCCAGCGCTTTGTCTTCCGCGAGGGCCAGAGCAAGGGCGTCGGAACCGTCACCGACGTCTCGCGTCCTGACTGATCACCGCGTTCGGCGAGTTACTCCCAGGGGCGATCGAGTAGATCTGCGGGCGTCTCGAGGACGTACTCGGGGGTCGGGCCGTCCTCGGGGACTGCCCCGTCCCGGACCCACGCGGCCTCGATCCCAGCGGCGTGGGCGCCCGCGACGTCGGCCTCGAGGCTGTTCCCGACGAACACCGCCTCCGAGGGGGCGGCGTCGACGGCCGCGAGCGCTCGCTCGAACGGTGTCGGATCGGGCTTTGCCGGCGTCTCGAAGCCGGCGAAGACGACACGCTCGAACTGATCGACGCCCAGCGCGTCGAGTTTCTCCGACTGTGCGTCCTCGGGGCCGTTTGTGACGGCCGCTAGGCGGTACCGGTCGCTCATCCGGTCGAGGACCTCCGGCATCCCCTCCAGGAAGCGGACGTTCGCGTGATCGCGTGCGGTCTCGTAGGCCTCGGCGACGCGCCGTCCCGCGTCTGGCTCGACGCCGTGGGCCTCGGCCAGCGCGACGAAACACCGCTCGCGCAGCTCGTCCATCCGGTCGACCCGTTCGAGGTACTCCGCGTAGCGGTCCCAGTACTCCTCGACGGTGAAAAACGGCTCCTCACCGGCCCGCTCGAAGGCCACCGGCAGCAGCTCTGGCGTCGAGCGCCGGTACTCACAGATCGTGTTATCAACGTCGAACAACACCGCACGCGTCGCCGTACTCATTGAGACAAATCAGTCGGTCGGAGAAAATAAGCCTGCCCTCTCGCCGCGGCGTCGGTCAGCCCCAGGCCTCGGCGAGGGTGTCCTCGCTCGTGGCGCCGACGATCCGGGTCGGGCCGCCGACGACATCGACGGTCACCCGTGCGGGCGCGAACAGCCCGCGGGGTAAGGCTTCGAACTCCCAGTCGACCGCCTCGAAGATCTTCGCGAAGGGACGCCCGTACTCCGCGGCGGCCGTCGAGGCGACCGCCTCGATGTCCTCGGGCTCGGTCTCGAGGAATGCGTGGACCTCTCCCCCGTACGCGACCGCGTCGGTGCCCCACGCCAGCGCCGTCGCCTCCGCGTCGGGGACCGGCGCGACCGGTGCCGACCCCGTGACCGAGAGCACGTCGCTCGGGTCGTAGCCGGACTCGACCAGTCGAAACACCGCGAGTTCCGCGGCCCGGCTCGCCGCGACGACGCTGCCGGTAACCGAGGCGGCCCGGTAGGTCGGCAGGAAGACACCGCTCTCTGCGACGCCGGTCCGTTCCGCGACCCGCGCTGCGACGGCCTCGTCCGGCAGGCGGTCGGACTCGACGGCTAAGACCGCGAAGTCGGCCTGCTCGCGGTAGTCGGTCCGGTCGTAGACGGCCTCTTCGGCGACCAGGGCCCGGGCCGGCCCGCTGCCCAGGCCCTCGAACTCCCTGACAGACAGCTCCCAACCGGCCTTGCCCGCACAGAGTAGGGCCCGCGCCGGGTGGTCGGTCGACAGCTCCACGTGGGGCCGGGACCCGGCGCCGGCCGTCTCGAGGCGGGTCCCGATCGTCGCGAGTCCCGCAGTCTGTATCTCGGCGAGCAACAGTCCGGCCTCGATCCCGCCGGGACCCTCGACGCCGAAATCGATCGCCGCGGCGTCGCCCTCGAGCGCGTGGACCGCGAGCCCGAGCTCGTCGGCGAAATCGATAGCCTCGTCGACGAGTTCCGTCGCGAGCCGGTTGAGCGTCTCCATACCCCATGTCGGGGCGCTGGCCTCAAAAACCGCCCGCGTGCCGACGGGCTTTTTTCCGGCAACGGACCAGCATTGGTATGAACTCGGCGCTCCGGGCCGGCGCGGCCGTCTACAACGACGGAGCCTACCGCTGGGCCGCCGAGGTTTGGGACTCCTCCCGGGGGAGACCAGACGCGGCCGACGCCCCCGAGGTTCAGACCACGGCGCCGGCGGACCAGGGAACCCGTCTGCTCGATGGGCTGGCTGCGACCGCCGGCGCGATCGCCGCCGCGCGTGCCCGCGACTGGTCGGCCGCCCGAGACCGCGCCGACCGCGGGATAGCCACGCTCGACGGGTCCGTTCCCGAGGCGGTGGCGATCGCTCGGGTGTGTACCTACCTCGC
Organism: uncultured Halobacteriales archaeon; assembly: GCA_964423305.1. Classification (GTDB taxonomy): domain Archaea; phylum Halobacteriota; class Halobacteria; order Halobacteriales; family Haloarculaceae; genus Halovenus. The sequence continues at coordinate 18,768 of CAYREK010000040.1, forward strand.
CGCGCTCCGGGCGGACCCGGCGGTCGTCGAGCGGCGCCGGTCGCCGCCGGTCGTCATCGCCGGCGATCGGCTCGGTCGGTCGGATCTGGGCTTCGAGGCGACCGCGCTCGCCGCTCGCGCGCTGGCAACACTCCGGGGCGACGATATTGAGCGTGCGATCGCCTACGCCCGCGAGGATGTCGCCGAGGAGACCGTCTCGAGTCCGTTCGTCGCGCTCGTCTTCGATTACGTCCGCGACCCGGACCACCGAGGGCTGATCGTCCAACGCCTGACACAACACGCCGATCGGCGCCAGGCCAAAGACGACGATGTCGCCGGACTGTTCGATCCCTCCTGAGTACCGTCGGGGTTTAGCTGAATGCAGGCGCTACGCCCCCTCCCTCAACGAGCACCGC
>CAYREK010000041.1:0-3205 GCA_964423305.1 uncultured Halobacteriales archaeon
CAAATGTTGCCCGTCACGCAGAATGATGGGCGCTGCAGGATTTGAACCCGCGACCGTTTGGTCCGAAGCCAAACGCTCTGTCCAAGCTGAGCTAAGCGCCCTACCGGTGATAGGGCCGGGCAAAGTCAAAAACCCCCTGATCGACCGGCGCGAGCAAACGAAATTAATATACCGGGGCGTCAGAACAAAGACGAACGGGACAGAACTAACGATTGGAGACACAGACGTGAGCTACGATCTCGGACCGGCGTTCGAGGGCGCGACGGTGGCCCCGGGAACGAACCTGCTCGTCACGGGGGCGCCGCTGAGCGGCAAACGACAGCTGGCGCTGTCGGGCCTGGCCCAGGGAGCCACCCAAAACGAGGGATCGGTGATCATCACCGTCCGGGACACCGCCGAGGTACTCTTAGAGGAGTTCCGCCGGCAACTCACGGAGCCCGAGAGGGCCCGGGTCGGCGTCGTCGATTGTATCGCGAACCACCAGGGTCGCTCCGAGTCGAACACGGATCGGGTGCGGTACGCGTCGTCGCCGACGGACCTGACCGGAATTGGGATCGAGTTTTCCGAGCTACTCGAGGAGTTTCACGGCCGCGGGACCGGGAAGACGAGGGTCGCGCTGGACTCGCTGTCGCCACTGTTGATCTACTCGGATCTCCAGACGGTCTTTCGCTTTCTCCACGTGCTGACGAGCCGGATCGAGGACGCCGACGCGGTCGGGATCCACACCATCGGGTCGACCGCCCACGACGCCGAGACGATCAACACGCTCAAACAGCTGTTCGACGGCGTCGTCGAGCTCGAAGGCGGCCCGGAGAGCGAGCCCTCGGTTCGGGTCTCCGGGTAGCGCGTCGGCGTTGCAGATTTCAGACGGAGCGCCGACACCCGGACGACAGACACTTGCGGCGGCCGGCGCTACCGACGGAGGTGATCGAACCCGGACGGACGGCGCCGGACTTTGCGCTCCCGGGGCTCGTCGACGGCGAGGGCCAGTGGATCGAACTCGTCGAGCGGGTGCGGTCGCACGCGGCGGTCGCGGTGGCGTTCGTCCCGGGGGATTTCATTCCGGCTTGTACCGCCGAGCTGGTCGCGATCGACGAGGCCTGGGGCGACTGCCCCGAACTCGCCGTGCTCTGTCTCTCGGGCGACGGCCTGTACAGCCACCGGGCGTACGCCGACCGGTACGGACTCGAGATGCCGATCCTGGCGGATTTTCACGGCGACGTCGCGGACTCCTACGGACTCCGCGCCGCGGAGTGGGAGGGTCACCGAGAGATCCCGCGCCGGGCGACGGTCGTGATCGACGGCGACTGGACGGTTCGGGCCGTCGAGACCGCCGACCCGCTCGCGAGCGCGCGTCCGGCTCCAGTGGCGCGAGCAACCGCGGCACTTCGAGAGTGCGGACTCGAGGTTCCCCGACCGACGGTGGAGTACGGGGCAGTCCCGTCACTCGACGAGCAACACTGAGGCCTCGAGCCGGCCCCGGCGGACCGGGATCGACCGGGCGGGCTCGTATGGAATCAACTCCTCGCGGGTCGTGAGCGCGACCAGCCGATCCCACTCGTCGCCGAGCGCGTCGAAGACCCGCGCGTAAAGGCGCTCAGGATCGCTATCGGTCCTGACGCCGAAGGGCAGATCGACCGCGACGAGATCCGCCGTGACCGCCTGATCGGTCGCGTCCGCCACCGCGAACGTGGCATCCTCGGCTACTCCAGCAGCGGTCGCGTTCTCGCGGGCGCCCGCGACCCACTCGGGATCGATGTCCCGGCCGACGATCGGGGCCGGATCGGCCCCGGACTCGGTCAGGTCGGCCCGGACCTCGCGGTACCGGGCGGCTTCGAACGGGCGCAGCCGGACCAGAGCTGGCTCGCGGTCGGTCGCCGGTGATCGGTTTCGGGCGGCGAGGGCTGTCTCGATCGGGATCGTCCCGCAGCCACACATCAGATCGACCAGTCGGTCGGTCGGGTCGTACCCGCCGACGTGCAACATCGCGTACGCGACTGTCGGCCGGAGCGGGGCGTCGTGTTCAACCCGACGGTACCACCGCCGGTGGAAGGACTTTCCCGTAGCGTCGGCTGCGAGGACGAACTGCTCCCCTCGAACCGTCGCACGCAACACGACCCCGGGATCGTCGAGCTCGACGGTCGGGGGCGTCTCGTAGCTGTCGACGACGGCCTGCCCGACGGTGCTCGCGACGTCGGGACTCTCGAAGGCCTGCTCGCCGCGGCGCTGAGCCCGCACCGCGAACGACCGGTCCGGCGAAAGATACGCGGGCGGATCGCTCTTTCGGGTCGCCTGGTAGATCTCGTCGAGATCCGTAACGGTCGCCCGGTCGACGACGAGCAACACGCGGTGGATCGAGCGCGCGCCGGCGGTGAGCCGGTAGACCGCCCGCTTGTCGGCCCGAAACCCCACCATCCCGGGGTGCTCGACGGTCGCCGTCGCGCCGGTCAGCGCCGCGATTTCCTCGATCGTGACGGATTCGAGCCCGCGGTTGGTCGTCGCCAGCAGCTCCATCGGGCCGTCACTCCGAGTCCGAGGGGCGACTGGTTGCCGCCTCCGCGGACTCGGGGTCGGCCTCGTCGGGTGCCGGCGGAAGTTCGGCCCGTTCGAGAACGGCCTCGGTGTCGATGTCCTGTGCCTCGGCCAGTGCCTCGAGCAGCGCCCGCTGTTCTGCAACGTCGCGCTCGATCCGGTCGACCTGCCGGCTGGTCGTCTCGAGGTCTTCCTGTAGGCGCTGGATGCGCTCGAGCAGCTCGTTCATCTTCTTGTAGGACTTCTCGGCGATCTTGGTGGCCCGTTGGAGCTTCTTTGCAGTGTTGCCGAGATCCATAGCATCGGGTACGCGAGAGACTCACGTGTGCCTTTCGCCGGCGGCCGGCCCGTCGGCCAGGAGTTCGAAAGGTCCTTATGCGGACCCAAGGTAGTTCTGACTGGACTAGGTCGGGCGGGTAGGCCCCGCTCTGCACCCGCATGTGGCCTCAAAGCGGGGACCGAACGCCGGGGGCGTCCGGTCAGACGGACGCGGACCCCGCGAGCCAACGGCGAAGCCTCGTCCTGCGGGGGCGGAGGTCCGGCCGAACGCGCCTGCAGGGGCGCGGACGACCGGTTAACCGGAGCCAGTCCGCCAGGCGCGGAAGCGAGCAGCGGAGCTCCGGACATCCGTCGCTCGGAGGGGCGCGGGGTGGAGGAGGCAAGCGGGACTACC
>CAYREK010000041.1:3234-19137 GCA_964423305.1 uncultured Halobacteriales archaeon
GCTCGTCCAGCTGTACTCGCTGACCCACCCCGAAGACGTCCGGGCGCTCGTCGAGCTCGGAGTCGACCGGATCGGGGTCGCGGCGGGCCGACAGGGACTCCCGGCGGAGGTGTCGCTCGACCGCGCCCGGGAGCTGTTCGCGCTCGTTCCCGAGGATCGCACGACGGTCGCGTTGTCGGTCCACGAGACCGTCGACCGGGCGGTAGCGTTCACGCGGCGGCTCGAACCCGACGTGCTCCACCGGTGTCCGCCCGCCGGAACCGACGATCCCGACCGGCACCGCCGACTCGCGGACCGGCTGCCCGACGACGTGGGACTGATGAAGGCCGTCGCCGTCGGGACCGACGAGGCGGCGATCGAGCGAGCGGCGGCGTTCGCGCCCGCGAGCGACAGCCTCCTCCTCGACTCGACCAGTCCCGACGTGCCCGGCGTCGGCGCGACCGGGGAGACACACGACTGGTCGATCAGCCGCCAAATCGTCGAGCAGGTCGAGGTTCCGGTGATTCTCGCCGGGGGGCTCGGCCCCGAGAACGTCGCCGAGGCGATCCGCACCGCCGAGCCCGCGGGGGTCGACTCCCCCACCGAGACCCCCCGGGCCGAGCGCCGGAAGGACATCGCGCGGAGCCGGGCGTTCGTCCGGGCCGCCCGGAGCGCATGACGCCGGCGGTCGTCGGGGTCGGCAACGCACACGTCGACCGGACCCACCTGGTCACGTCGATCCCGGGGCCTGACGAGGGCGCCTACGCGCTCGACAGCCACCGGGCCGTCGGCGGCGTCGCGGCGAACGTCGCGACCGGGCTGGCGCGCTTGGGCCACGAGGCCGGGATCGTGGCCCGACTCGGCGACGACGGGGGGCAGTGGGTTCGGGAGCGGCTGGCCGAGGAGCTCGATGTCGAGCGCGTCAGGCTGGCGCCTGGCGAGGACTCTTCCTACACCGTCATCTTACGCACGCCCGAGGGCGAGCGCGCGATCGTCGGCGGCGGCGAAAGCTCCCTGCGGTTGGGGCTCCGAGACCGAGACCGCGCGTACCTCGCGGATGCGAGCGTCGCGGTCACCTCCGGGTACGCGCCGGCGATCGTCCTCCAAGGCCTGCTCGAGCAGGCGATCGAGCCCCGGCCGGCGGTCGCGTTCGATCTCGGCGGGAGCCTCGATGAGCTGCGCGCCCGCGGGTATACGACCGAGCTGCTCGACCGGCTGCTCCCGCGGGTGGACCTGTTCGTCGGGAGCCGGGGGGCCGTCGTCGACTACGTCGGGGCGGCGACGGCCGACGGGTTGCGCGAGCGGGGAATCGAGCGGGGCGCGATTACCGACGGAGCCGATGGTGCTCGGCTCTGGGACGGCGACACGGTCGTCGACGTGCCGGCTTTTGAGGTGCCCGTCGAGGACACCACCGGCGCCGGCGACGCGTTCACCGCCGCGCTGATCGACGCCGTGGTCTGTGCGGATTGGCCGCTCACAGAGGCCGGGCAGTTTGCGGCCGCGGCCGCCGGGCTCGCGTGCACCACCGCGGGCGCGCGGGTCGGCCTGCCAACCCGGGAGGCGATCGAGGCGGCCCGGGAGAATTACTCGCCGGCGAAGTAACTCGTGAAAAAGCCCGAGAGGAACGCCGAGACCGCGACCGCGAGGGTCAACTCTCCCAGGTCGTAGGTGTCGTTATCGGCCATCGCGACCGTGGCGCCGACGCTGATCGCGACCGAGACGATGCCGTTGAGCAGGTGTTTGCCAAAGCCCATACCGTCCGTTGGGCGCCGGCCGTCTATACGGTTTCGTCCGCCGACGGGTCAGTTGTTGGTCGGCTCGACGATGGCCTCGGCGTTCGCGAGCTCGAGGCCGCCCCCGATCGTGCGGTTCGGGTAGGGGATGTCGATGCCGGCCGCGTCGAACCGCTCTTTGACCGCCTGGACGTACTCGCTTCGCACCCGGACCAGATCCCCCCGGCTCGGGTCGCCGATCCAGACTCGCGACTGCAGGCCCACCGAGGAGTCCCCCAGCTCGACCAGCCGGACCGTCGGGGCCGGATCCGTGAGGATGGTCTCGTGTGCCTTGGCTTCCTCGACGATGATCTCCGTGGCCGCGTCGATATCGTCGTCGTATCCGATCCCGAACACGAACTTCAGGCGGAGCCGGTCGCCGTCGACCGGGTTCTTGATCGTCCCGCCCATCAGCTCCCCGTTGGGCACCGTCAACAGCTCGTTGTCGAACGTCCGGACCCGGGTGACCCGGAGGCTGATGTCCTCGACGACCCCCGCGTTGTCGTTCCACTCGATCCAGTCACCGATCCGGAACGGCCGGTCGGTGAAGATGAAGACGCCGGCCACGAAGTTCCGGATAACATCCTGCAGTGCGAAGCCGATCGCCAGTGTCGCCGCGGCTCCGATCGTCGCGAGCGCCTGCAGGAAGCTGCCGAACCCGGCGAGTCCGAAGGCGACGGTCACCGCCAGAAAGAGCACGGCGAAGTTGACCAGCTTCCGGAGCGGGCGCTTGGCGTGGGCGTCCAGACCGCGGGCGTCGAGCGCGCGGCCGAATACCGGCCCGACGACGGCCCGGCCGACCAGGTACACGGCAAGGAAACTTGCGACGAAAATCGTCAGGTCGGCGACTGTCCCCGCGTACGGGACGTTCAGCGAGTCGAGACTCTCGGCGATCGGGCCCGTCTGTAACGCCGTCGGACTCATCGTTCGAAGACGGCCGTGTGCCCGCGGGTTTCGACGACGGTGGCGCCGACCCGCTCTGAGAGGTCGGCGGCCAGCGCCTCGGCGTCGGTGCCCCCGCGGGCCGACCTGAGGAACTTCGCTTTCACGAGATCGCGACGCGACAGCTGCTCGGTGAGTTCGTCGGTGACGGCCTCGACTCCGCGCTTTCCGACCCAGACGGTCACGTCCAGGCCGTGAAGATCTCCGCTCGATCGACTCATACCAGGAGTTGTGCCGGCGTCGGGTTAAAACTGCCTCATCGGGCCGGAGCGGCCGACTCGCGGCTACTCGTAGGGGTACCGGGCGTGCTCGCCGCAGTCACAGGTGATCACGACGTGGCCGTCCTGCAGGCGGACGCGGGCGTTCTTGCCGGGCCGGAGGTACGCGTCACACCGGTCGCAGGTGAACCGGACGAACTCCCGAGGCAGCTCGAGTCGGTTGCGCTCGGCGATCCGGCGGGCCCGCCTGACGTACCGGCGGGCCCGCTCGTCGCGACGGGCCGCGGCCGCCTCGCGGGCGAGTTCGTGGAGTCGGTCGATACGCTCTGCGGCGACGCTCACGCCGTCGAATGGTTGATCGGTCCGGGTATAGCTTGCGGGACGCGACAGGCGGGGCCAGTCAGCGGTCTCGCCCCGGCCGACGAGGACCTGCCCCCCGAGAAAGTCCGCGAGGAGGCCGAACGCGCGGATCTTCTGGTCGATGTCCGTCGAGCCGCCGGCTTTCGCGCTGCTACCGCTGTGAACTCTCGGCACAAGTAGACGCTCTCAAATCGGATAGAATGAGAGTCTCCGTCTACCCTACCCGTCAAAACGATTCAACGTCGATACCGAGTTGGTGAAAGTCGGTGATGTTGTCTGTCACTACTTTTTCTCCTGCCGTATCTGCGACTGCGGCCACCATTGCGTCCACGGCATCTGCACCCGAACTGCCACCTTCTGCCTTGCCTGCCCGAGCATGGAGTTGGCCCGCCCGTCTCGCCATCTCTTCGTTCAGCCGTGTCACCGAGTACATCCGGCTCACGTTCTGAATCCGGCGGCGCTCATCGTCGTCGAGTTCGTACTCCGCGCCGTACTCAATCTCGGTGAACACCGGCGCAGGGACGCGCTGGATTTCGTTTTGAGTGTAGAGCTCGCGGGCCTTCTCGTGAGCACCGTGGTGGCCTTTGAACAGTTTTATCAGGTAATTTGTGTCAAGAATCATCTACCATCTCCTGGCGCATGTCTTCGACACTCGATTTTTCCTGCTCCTCGATACGCTCCAGCATGGCGTCACCCTTCTGTTCGGAGATGATGCCAGCAACGAGCTCGGGGTCTGGTCCTGGTGCACCCGTCAGCCGAACTAACACCTCTCCCATCGTTTCACTCTCGCGTTTCTCCGTTCTGAGATATTCGTGGAACCACTCGTCTACTTTGACCGTCTTCATCGTGTATCTCGATACACGACACTGAGACAAGACTCTTGGGCTACGGGTGAACGATCGTCGACCGGAACCCCAAACCGATCCGACCGTTCGTGGACTGCTCGACAGTCACAAATTGCCTGTGCGGTTACCGTTTTGCCGGCTGTCAGCGTTACAGAGTTTCGAGGCGAAAGCCAACGAGTTTAGTCGTGGGATGAAGCCGACAGCCGCCGAAACGTTGATTGTGCCGGGGTTCGTCGGTTGTGGTGCCGAGTCCGAGGTACGGATACGCACCCTTCGCGGGGGTAGATGAAGCCCGCTATCTCGGTCGGGGGCCGCACTGGCACGGCCCACAACCCCACCGCGTACGAGTGGGGAACCTCCCGCCGTGGACTGCCCGACCTGTGGTCGGGAACCCCACGGCTTTAGCCGTGGGAGGATGTCAGCTACGGCTAGAGCCGCCGGCTTTCGCGCTGCTACGCTTTGAGTTTCTCCCCGCACTGAAGAACGAGGCCTTTGTCTTGATTTTCCGTAACGTGGAAGATCAGGTGATAAGCTCGAGCCCGTCGTGGGCAAAGGAAAGCGCCAGTTCCTCGTGGCGGGCCGCGAGGCGCTCGTAGTCGTCGTAGCTGCGCCGGTACAGCTCCTCGAGCTCGGTGAGGACGACCCGGTCGGGCTCGACGGCGCGGATCTGTTCGAGTGACTCCGCGAACGTCATCTCGTGGGCCAGGCTCGTCTCCTCGGCCCGCTCGGAGACCAGCAACTCGCCGGCGGGCGTCTCCCGGAAGTACCCACACTCTTTGATCCACAGATCGAGCGGTGGCAGCCGGTCCAGCGGGAGGTGTCTGTTCTCGTCCGGGGAGACGAGCGCAGCGCTCGTCCCGTCCTCGAACAGAAACGCCGAGACATCGTCGGGTCCGTCGGGCTCGATCGGGGCCGCGAGATGTGTCACTGAAAAGTCACCCAGTGACATCCGCTCGCCATCTGCGAGCACGCGGGTGTCGGCCCAGGTCTCGGCCAGGTGAGCGAGCACCTCGTTTGCCTCGATCGCCAGCTCGTGGGTCCGCTCGCTCATCACGAGTGTCGGGACCTCGCCGACGAACGACTCCACGGGCGGGTCCTCGAGCCCGAAGGGCTGGAGCGCCCGCAGCCCGAGCGTGTGATCGGCGTGAAAGTGCGAGAGAAAGACGTACTCGACCTCGCCGATCCGCTCGCGGTTGAGCGTCTCCCAGACCAGCTCCGGGGCGTCGATCAGGGCGTGCTCGTCGTGCAGGTAGATCGCGTTGCCCCGCCGGGCGTAGGGGACGCCCTCGCGTCTGGCCTCGGCACAGACCCGACAGTCACAGGTCGGCAGCGGCGTCGGGGTGTTCCCGCCCGATCCGAGAACGGTGAAGTTCATGACCGGTCCTGGCGCGGCGAACACTTAGACCGTGGGCCGGCGCCGGGACCGCAGGGAATTTGCCCGCCCCGGGCCCACCAGACGTATGGAACTCAGCTTCGACGGCCGGCGAGTTTGGGGAGGAACGGCCGCCCGCGAGCGGTTCTACGACAGCCGGGGATACGGACACCCGGAAGACGGCGAGCTGGTCCTCGCCCCCGTCGAGGCCGCACACCTTCTCTTTCGCGGTGATCTCGAGGGGGTCGTCGACGACGCGGGCGACCGGCTGGGCTTTCGGGAGTTTCTCCGGCGGGCCGTCTCGGAGGTGGCTTTCCTCGTCTACAAGGACCTGCGCGATCGGGGATTTTACCTCTCGCCGGACGGGCCGGCGGCGTTTACGGTGTATCCCAGGGGAAATGGCCCGTGGGACGAGACGGTCGCCTACCGGGTGCGGGCGGTCAGCGAGCGGGCGCCCGTCCCGGCGGCGAGGCTCCGGGAGCTGGCGACCGGGGCGGGGACGGGCGTGCTCGCGGTGGTCGACGAGGAAAGCGAGGTCACCTACCTCGGGGTCACGGAGCCGACCGTCGCGGGCGCGACCGACCACGAGCTCCCGGCGATCGAGGGGGAGTTACTGGCAGACCGGGCAATCGCCTGGGAGTCCCCGGCGGCGCTCCACGAGCGAGCCTTCTACGGCCAACCGCTCGACCGGGACGGCGAGGCGATCCAGCTCTCGCTCATCGAGGCGGCGTATCTCGCTGCGACCGGGACGCTTGACCTCGAGGAGGATCTGGCGGGGGTCGCAGCCCGAGGTCGAGCGGTGGAGGGCGAGCGGTTCGACCGGCGTCGGCGGGTCTACCGGACGCTGCGCGAGGCCGGGGTCGTCCCCAAGACGGGGTTCAAGTTCGGCGCCGATTTTCGGACCTACGCCGAGGTCACCTCGGTCGAACAGCTCGGGCACTCCGAGCGACTCGTACGGGTTCTGCCGGCCGGCCACGAGTTCGATCCCCGCGAACTCGCACTCGACGTGCGACTGGCCGGGGGCGTCCGCAAGGAGATGGTCTTCGCGCTCGTCGACGGCGGCGACGACGACGGTGACGGCGAGGGCATCGAGTGGCTGGCACTCGAGCGGCTCACGCCCTAGCGGTCGGTGTCGAAGCCGATATCGAGCTCGTTGAGGCGGTCGGCCCACTCGGCGCGTTTCTGCTGGTGTTCCTCGAGGAAGGTCTTCATCAGCTCGGCGGCTTGGTTCTTGCAGTCCCCGCACAGCCGCTCGCCGCCGACACACTCGTCGTAGACCCGTTTCGCGAACTCGTCGTCGGGGCCGGCGAGCAGGTACCCGTACAGCTCGTAGACGGGACACTCCTCGGCCCGTCCGCCCAGCTCGCGCTGTTTTGCGGCGGTCTCGCGCCCGCCCGTGGTGGCGGCCCGAACCTTCTCGGCGCCCTCCTCTGGGTCGTCGAGCAGGCTGATGTGAGACGCCGGCACCGACGAGGACATCTTCCCGCCGGTCAGCCCAGTCATAAAGCGGTGGTAGATCGAGACCGGCGGCCGGAAGCCGTAGCCGCCGTGGGCGAGCTCGACCTCGCGGGCCAGCTCCTCGACTGCCTCGCGGTCGAGCTCGAAGGCGTCGATGTGGGCCTTGTAGACGCGTTTCTCTCCGTCGACGGCCTCGATCAGCGCCTCGAAGGCCGCGTCGGTGGCGTTGCGGTCGACCACCCGCACGCGGGGGCGCAGGGGCTCCTTGCCGGCCTCCCGTAGCAGTTCCGTCGCCTGCTCGCGGACCGCCGGCTCGCCGACATCCGTAGTCTCGGCGAGATACTCGGCGGCCTCGCCACACCGTACGCGTTCGTCGGCGGGCGTCTCGGCCCGGAGCTTCCGGTAGGCCTCGGCGATGACCGCCCGCTCGGCTGGGTCGGCCTCGAAGCTCGCGTAGGCCTCCGTGACCCCGAAGTACCGGACCCGGGCGGCGAGGTCTCGGGCCAGCCGGACGTGGGGATCCTGATCGGGCCCGACGGGGATCACCGTCGGCTTCGGTTCGTCGAGTTGCGGGTAGAGAATGTCGGCCATCTGTGTCACGACCGACTGCATGTGTGAGACGTCTGTCTCGCCGTCGAAATCGTAGATCGCCTGCAGCTCCGAGAAGTTCGCCTCGACGCCCAGCTCGAAGGCCAGGTCTTGGACCGTGCGGTTCGTGGACTGGCGGTACAGCTCGCCGTCCTCGGGGTCGAACCCGAGCGCGAGCAAGGAGAGCACGTAATCCCGGGCGTGTTCGTCGATCTCCGCCCAAGAGAGCCCCCGGGCGCTGTGGGCCTCAAGATCGGCGATCAGCGCGTGGGCGTCCCCGCCACGCCGTTGGTGCCAGATTAGCTCGTCGAAGACGAGCTTGTGGCCGATATGGGGATCGCCCGTCGGCATGAACCCGGACAGCGCGGCAAAGGGCTCGTCGTTTCGCATCGCGGCCGCGACGGCGTCGTACCCGCGGTGGCCGAAGATCACCCCCCGTCGCATCAGGTAGTGGGGGTCGGGGACCGAGTCCAGCACCGTCTCGAAGGACTCGATGCCGAACTGCTCGAACAGCTTCCGGTAATCCGACACCGTGGCCGACCCCCACGGGTCCAGCGCGACATCGTCGCTTGTCGTCCCCCCGTCGGCTCGGAGGGGACTCACCCGGCGTCGGTCGGTCTCTCCACCCCGATTGTCGCCGTCGGCGTCGGTCTCGGGCATCCCAGATTACTCCGCCGAGGGGCGCAAAAAGCGTTCGGTTGGGGGCCCGCGCTACCCTCGGATACTGGGCGGTCCGGTGTCGTACCGATACCCGCCGAATCCCAAAAGCGGATAAAACAGGAAGGGCAACAGAGCCAGCCCGGCCGCGAATCCGATCCCCTGGTCGAACTCACCGGCCAGGTCGAAGCTAATCTTCGCGAGCGTGAGGATGTTGACGAGCGGAATGAAAAACCCGATCAGCCACCACCACTCGTTGTCGCTGACTTTCACCAGCGTATAGAGGTTGTAGATCGGGATGACTGCGGCCCAGCCGGGCTCGTCGGCCTTGGTAAAGACCATCCACATCCCGGCGATCGTCGCGAGACCGAATACCAGACCGACAAGGGACAGCGCCGCCGGTTCGGCGGGGTCGATCGACAGCAGCGAGTGCATCTGCACGACCGGTTGTACTCCCGAGTCGGTAGTAAGTGTTGTGTCGTCTACTCGCGGGCGAGCACGTGGACAACGCTTTTTTCGACGGTGGAGCAAGCGGTGGTATGCAGCCCGGACACACACGCCGGTCGAGCGTGCGCGAACCGACGGTAGCGGCGTCCGGGATCTTCTTTCGCATCCGACGGGCCTGAGACGTGGCACTGTCGGGCGCGAGCGCGTGAAACGTCGCCCCCTGTGAGTGAGAACCGTTAACTGACCGCCACGCTCCGATTCCAGTATGAAACTCCCACGAACGCAGGCGGCGGTATTAAACGCCGCCACGCCGACCGAGGACCGACCGATCGAAGAACTCGCCGCCGAGCTCGACGCGGACCGGGCGGCCGTCACGCGGGCGGCCTTCGAACTCGAAAGCGACGGGCTGCTCGCGGTAACGACCACGACCGAGACGACCGCGAGCCTGACCGAGGAGGGACGACGGTACGCCGAGGATCGGCTGCCCGAGATACGCCTCTACGAGGCCGCCCTGGCGGCCGGCGCCGACGACGAGCCGATCGTGATCAGCGAGCTCGCGAACGAACTCGCGGTCGACGTCGAGGTGGCGCTTGCGAACTTCGCCCGGAAGGAGTACGGCGAGATCGAGACCGGTACCGTCCGGGCCGATCCGAGCGCAGACCCCGGAAGCGACCCCGAGCAGACCGCCCTTGAGACGCTCACAGAGGGGGGTGTGCCCGGGGAGTTCAATGCAAACCTCAACCAGCTCGAGCGCCGCGGGCTGATCGAGCGCGTCGAGTCGACGAACCGGTCGGTGCGGGTGACGGAGGCGGGCGTCGACGCCCTGATGGCCGGCGTCGAGGCCACAAAACGGGTCGGCCAGCTCACCCCCGAGCTGCTGGCGGACGGCCGGTTCCGCGAGGTGGAGTTCGCCGAGTACAACGTCACCGCCGAAGCCGAACCCCCCCGACGGGGCAGACAGCACGTCCTGCGCCAGACCGCAAACCGCGTGAAAGATGTCCTCACCGGCATGGGCTTCGAGGAGATGCAGGGCCCCCACGTCGACGCGCAGTTCTGGATCAACGACTGCCTGTTTATGCCCCAGGATCACCCGGCCCGGACCCACTGGGATCAGTTCGACCTTGCCGAGCCCGACCGGATCGACGAGCTGCCCGAGGAGCTCCTCGAGCGGGTCGAACGCGCCCACCGCGAGGGCGTCGGCCCGGACGGCGAGGGGTATCACTCCCCCTGGGAGCGGTCGGTCGCGGAGTCACTGAATCTTCGGGGACACACCACCTCGCTGTCGATGCGGTACCTCGCCGGCGAGGTCGAGGATCTCGAGCCGCCCGAGCGGTACTTCAGCGTCGAGAAGGTCTACCGAAACGACACCCTCGACCCGACCCACCTGCTCGAGTTCTTCCAGATCGAGGGCTGGGTGATGGCCGAGTCGCTGTCCGTGCGGGACCTGATGGGCACTTTCGAGGAGTTTTACGCGCAGTTTGGCATCACCGATCTTGAGTTCAAGCCCCACTACAACCCCTACACCGAGCCGAGCTTGGCACCCATCCCGAGACCGGCGAGCTGGTCGAGGTCGGCAACTCCGGACTGTTCCGCGAGGAGGTGTTGGATCCGCTCGGGGTCGAGGCCGACGTGATGGCCTGGGGACTCTCGCTCGAGCGACTGTTGATGCTCGTGTACGGCTTCGAGGACATCCGTGACGTGCACGGAACACTGTGTGATCTCGGACTCCTACGGGACGTGGAGGTGATGGTCTGATGCCCGTCGTCGATGTCGATCCCGACGAGCTGCGGACGCTGATCGGCGAGGACCGCGCCGACGAGCGACTCCGGGCGGACCTGTTCGAGCTGGGCGTCGAGTTCGAGGACTGGACCGACGACGGTGAGATGCGCCTCGAGTTCGCGCCCGACAGGCTCGACCGGCTCTCGGTCGAGGGGCTCGCGCGGTCGCTACGATACCACTACGGAACCGACCGGGGCGTCTACGTGCCGGACACGAACGACCCCGAGTGGACGATCGAGGTCGACCCGAGCGTCCCGCCCGAGCGGCCGTACGTGACCGGCGCGGTCGTCCGCGGGCTGGATCTCGACGATGACGCGCTCGAGTCGCTGATCCAGCTCCAGGAGAAGCTCCACACCACGATCGGGCGGGGGCGAGCAAAGGGCGCGATCGGCGTCCACGACCTGACGATGCTGAAAGGCGCCACGGTCGGCGGCGAGAAGTCGATCCAATATATCGGACTCGAACCCGACGGCGATACGTTCGTGCCGCTTGACGGCGACGCCGAGCTGACCCCCGCGGAGGTGCTGACCGAGCACCCGGTCGGGGAGACCTACGCCGACCTCGTTGCCGGCCTCGACCGGTATCCCGCGATCTACGACGCGATCGGGCTGTTCTCGTTCCCGCCGGTGATCAACGGCCGCCGGACGGAGGTCTCGACGGCCTCCCGGGAGCTGTTCATCGAGATGACCGGCACCGACCAGTGGACGATCGACCGGATGTTGAACGTGGTCTGTTATGCCCTCTCGGCCCGGGGCGGGCAGATCGAGGCCGTCGAGGTGCGCTACGACGAGGCCGCGGCCGGCGAGTACGCCGGCCGGACGGTCGAACGGCCGGACCTGACGACCAAGATCAAAACCGTTGCCCACGACCGCATCGAGAGTGTACTCGGCGTCGAGTTCGACGAGGAGACGGTGATCGACGCCGCCGAGCGGGCCGGTCTAGACGCGATCGCCGACGGCGGGGACTACGAGGTGACGATCCCGCCTTACCGGGTCGACGTGTTGCACCCGCTCGACGTGATCGACGACATCGGCCGGGCCCACGGGTTCAACGACCTGGAGCCGCGATACCCCGACATCGGGACCGTCGGGGGCCGCCACGAGCGGTCCCGACTCGAGGACACCGTCCGGGAGAGCCTGATCGGGTTGGGCTTCGAGGACATGCTCAACTTCCACCTCGTCGGACAGGCGGAGAACTTCGACCGGATGGGGCTGGATCAATCCGAGCGCCCGACCGACGCGCTCGGTGGCGGCCGCCCGGTTCGGATCGGAGAGCCGTACAGCGAGGCCTACGAGATCCTCCGGACGTGGGCGCTACCGTCGCTCGTGATGGTCCTCGAGAACAACACCCACCGGGCGTACCCCCAGCACCTCGCGGAGATCGGCTTCGCGGCCGAACTCGACGATGCGGTGAACACTGGCGCCGCCGAGCGCCGGACGGTCGCGGCGGTGCTCGCAGACAGCAAGGCCTCCTACGAGGACGCACGCAGCCGGGTGCAGGCACTCGTCGGCGCGTTCGGCAAGCACCTGGGGACCCCGCGGACCGAGCACCCCTCCTTTATCGACGGTCGGACCGCGGCGATCGTCGTCGACGGCGAGACCGTCGGCGTCGTCGGCGAGCTCCACCCCGAGGTGCTGGTCGAACACGACATCGAACTGCCGGTGGCGGCCTTCGAGTTCCGCCTCGATGCGCTCGCCTGAGACGACCGGCTTCGAGGGCGGCGCGTCGTCCTCGGCGTCGGGGGCGTCCATGGACCGGCCGAACGTCGTCGTGATCGTCCTCGACACCGCCCGCCGTGACCGGGTCTCGGCGTACGGCTACGACAGGGAGACGACGCCGAACTTCGACCGGTTCGCGGCCGACGCGACGCTGTACGCCGACCCGGTCGCGCAGGCGCCGTGGTCGGTGCCCTCTCACGCGACGCTGTTCACCGGCCGGTACCCCGAGGACCACGGGGCTTCGACGATCCGCCCGATCTTCGACGCACCCGCGCCGCTGCCCGAGCGACTACGGCAGGTTGGCTACGAGACCTACGCCGTCTCGGCAAACGAGTACGTCCGTCCGGCGACCGGGTTTGCCCGCGGGTTCGACGAGTTTTACGGGCCGACGGCAAGCTCACGGGGGGCGTCTGTGGCCGCGGGAGTGTCTCGCCTGGCGGCCCGTCTGGGGCCGCTCGCCGAGTCCGTGACCGCCTCGGAACTTCGGCGGCCCCTCGAGGCGGCGTTCAACGCTACTAACAGCCGGAAACGGCCGACACCCGCCGAGAGCCCGGAGGGGGACTGGCTGCCCGCCCGCGCGGGATCGGTGCTCGCCCGGGCGACGGGACCGTACTTTCTATTCGTGAACCTGACCGACGCCCACCTGCCCCGCTCGCCCGCGCCGGCGGCGCGCGACCGGCTCGTCGAGGCGGAGCTCCGCGAGACGCCCGTGATCCCAACCGAGCGCGCCCACGCCCTGCGAGACGGACTGCCGGCCCGGGAGCGCCGGGCGATGGGACAGTTGTACGACGCCGACCTCCGAACCGCGGACGCCCGGCTCGGGGAGCTACTCGGGATGATCGAGGACGCGCTGGTGGTCGTCGTCTCCGATCACGGGGAACACCTCGGGGAGTTCGGCCTGCTCGGACACCAGTACAGCGTCTTCGAGCCCGTGGTCTCGGTCCCGCTGGCGATCTCGTTTCCGGAGACCGGACCGGACCGGGGCCGGGTCGACGAGCAGGTCGAGATCCGCCGGCTGTATCACACGGTCCTCGACGCGGCCGGCGTCGCCTCGTTCCCCGAACTATCGCTCGCCAGCGGGGCCGGCGACGCCCACGCACGCGGGTCGTTTACGTCGCCGATGATCGACGTCGAACGGCTGCTCCAGGAGGGGACGTTCGCCTACGACCGCGCGCACCTGGGCCGTCGGCTCTCGTTCGTTCGAAACGGACGCGAGGAGAGCAAGCGAGTCCGGTACGGCGACCGAGCCTGGCTGCTCGACCTCCCGGAAGATTCTGGCGGCTGGGCACACGACGAGTCCGACTCGGCGGCGAATCGCTCGAACTGACCGTCGGGGTCGTGGTGCCTTACGACCGACGGCGACCGTATGGGCCTGGACGCGCCGAGTGGGTGACACGGCCACATAGAGCCGGGGGCCACCGCGTGGGATCGACATACGAGGGGGTCCGTGTGATTCCGACTAACCCGGCGTTCACAACCAGCGAGTGATCAACGAGTGACCCGTGCGAGTTCACAGGTCGGCGCCGACGGCGTCGGCGACGGCGTCGAACCCGTCGCGTTCGAGCAGCTCGACCAGCCCGCGGTTGATTTCGCGGGCGACCGCCGGGCCTCGGTAAACGAGCGCGGTGTACAGCTGGACCAGGCTCGCGCCCGCGCGGATCTTCCGGTAGGCGTCGGCCGCGGTTGCGACGCCGCCGACGCCGATGACCGGCACATCGACCCGCTCGGCGACGTACCGGACCATCGCCGTCGCCGAGGACTCGAGGGGTCGTCCGGAGAGCCCACCGGACTCCGCGGCGGCCGACCCAGAGAGCGAGTCGGGCCGGTCGGTCGTGGTGTTGGTCGCCACGACGCCGTCGAGATCGAGCTCGCGGACCACTTCGAGGGCGTCGTCGACCGCCGGCTCGGGCAGGTCCGGCGAGAGTTTCACCAACAGGGGTCTCGCCCCCGCGTCGCGCAGCTCGCCCAGGATCGCGGCCATCGCGTCTCTGGTCTGGAGCGCTTCGAACCCCTGCGAGTTCGGACAGGAGACGTTCACCACGAAAAAGTCCCCGCCGGCCGCGACCGCCTCGTAGACCTCCCGGTACTCGGCCGGGGCCGCCGCGAGCGGGACGGACTCGCCCTTGGCGAGGTTGACTCCGACGGGGACCGGCGCGTCGAGGGCCGCGAGTCGCCGCCCAACCACGTCGGCGCCGTCGCTGTTGAGTCCGAGCCGGTTGATCAGCGCCCGGTCGGCGGGCAGACGAAACAGCCGCGGCTCGGGATTGCCCGACTGCGGGCTCGCGGTGACCCCGCCGACCTCGACGAACCCGAACCCGAGCGCCGCCAGCCCGCGGGGGACGCGGGCGTTCTTGTCGTAGCCGGCTGCGACCCCGACGGGATTCGAAAACTCCTGGCCGAGGACCGTCGTCTCCAGGCGCTCGTCGCGCACCGACAGGGCGGCCGCAAGCCCGCGCTCGATGGGCGTCCGCTGGGCGGCCCGCAGGCCGACCTGGGAGAGTTGGTGTGCGGTCTCGGGGGGAAGCCGGAACAACAGCGGGCGGAGCGTCTCGTAGAGGCTCAAAGCTCGCCGTCGACGGCCTCGGAATCGACTGTCCGAACGGTGACCCTCTCTTCGCGTACCGGGATGAGATCTTCCCCGCTGAGCCCGTCGACCTGGCGGTCGAGACGGCGGCTGTGAGACTCACCCTCGTTGTCTCCGACACCGACTGGGCCGAGCGTCCTCTCTTTGAGCATCGGTGTTTCTACCCCGCACTCGCCGGAGCAGACACTTAATCGTACTGCGCCCGGTCCGACGGCGACCGAACCCGGGTCCAGGGGAGCGTACCGGCCGATCCCGGCGCCGTCCGGGGGTATCTTTATAATCGGTGAGGTGTAGATCTTAGGTGGAGCGGTAATACCAATGGCAGACGACAAGCGAAACTTCGCGCTCAGAGAGGACGACGAGGAGACGAGCGTCTTTTCAGGCGGGACGCCACGACAGGCCGCGCTGAAGGCCGCACGCCGGTTGGACCCGGCCAGCCACGAAAGCGAGGCCCGAACCGAGGCCCAGGAACTGCGCCTCAGGGAGAAAGGCACTCAGAAGGTCCACGTCTACAAGGGCTGGGCTTGGGAGGAATCGGCTCCCGAGGACAAGCCCGACTGGATGCCCGGCGAGATCACGAAGGGAAACGTCTCGAAGGAAGGCGTCGAGAACCTCGAAGAGCTCTGAATCGGCAGTCTCTCCTTATTTCCAAAGCCTCTCCGCGTAGCGGCGCCTCTCCTCGCCCGCGCGGCTCTCACCCGGCCCGACCACGCGTGCCAGCGCGGGATGACCGGTCGGCCTCCGGCCGCGCGACACCGCTGATCAGGCCTTCGTTTAAATACATTTGTTGACTGACGAAACCACGGTAACCGCCATCACGTGAGGGAGTTTCACGGTCGATTCGATCCGACGGGGTTAAGTGTAAGACTGCTGTTTGTGGTAATGGAGACGCCGACCACACGAGTCGGCCTGGACCCGCGATGTCACAGCGGACACAGACCCACGGTATCTCGAAGGGTTTAAGACCCAAACTGACATACAATCGGGTCCGGAAGAAGTGAGGATTCCACCCCTGCGGTCCGCCGTACAGATGGAATCTGATGTCAGCCCTGGTAGTTCGGTGACACTCGGTCGATCGAGTTCGCCGACACCAATGCGATAGCAATTCCCGCCACCCGCCCCCTTTGGGGGCACATTCCGGTTGATCCTGCCGGAGGCCATTGCTATCGGAGTCCGATTTAGCC
>CAYREK010000042.1:0-18990 GCA_964423305.1 uncultured Halobacteriales archaeon
CGCGTCAGCGCGAGCAGGGTGGGGTAGTTCACCTCTCCCGTATCACCGCCGAGCATGTCGCCCGCGGTTCCGATCGAGGCGGTCCGTCTGACCCAGCTGTATCTCTCGACGGCGAAGCTGGCCGGCGTGCTCGAGTGGTTCGACCCCGAGGATCCGAACTACGACACGCTCCCGGCCTTTCGCTACGAGGACGAGTGGCGCCTCGCCGACGGCCACACGCGGGCGTTCGTCGCCGCGCTTGCGGGAGCCGACCGGCTTCGGATCGAGCGCGCGCCGGTCCGAGACGAACACGACTTTGCGGTCTACCGGGCGGCAATTGAGTGGTGTCGCGAGGCGGGCATCGAGACAATCGCCGATTTCCACGGGCGCTTGGTCGGTCCCGAGGCCTACCAACGGCTGTGGATCGACCGGTGTCAGCAGGTGACCGACGACGCGGCCTGAAACGCTCTAGTGTTCGTGGAGCCGGAGATCGAGCTCGCCGTCGGCGACGGTCCCGGTCAGCATCGTCGCGGCCCCGCCTGGCGCGGCCCCGGTCGCGGTTCCGGGGTTGAGCAGCCTGATCCCGTCGCGGGCCGTGTCCATCGGCTCGTGGGTGTGCCCGCCGATCCCCACCGCGCGCTCGGGGTCGTCTGCGTACTCCGCGACGGTCCGTGCGATCCGGCGTTCGTACCCCGAGGCCGGGCCGGTACCGTGGGTGAGCACGAACTCGACGCCGCCGACTGTGACCGTCTGAACCTTCGGGAGCCCCAGACCCGGGTCGGTGTTGCCCCGCACCGCCGAGAGTGTCTCTGCGAGGGCCTGCTGGTCGGCAAACGCTTCCGTCGAGTCGAAGTCCCCGGCGTGGAGCACGTGCTCGGCGTGCTCGATGCGATCCTCGAACGGCTCGGGGATCCGTTTTTCCCGGGAGGGAATGTGGGTGTCGCTGATGATCGCGATTTCCATGCGCGCCGGTACGGCCGCCGACGGTATCACTCCGACGGCCGAGTCGGTCTCGGTACTGCCGTCTGACAAACAGGTAAGTACCCCGAGACTAAACGCTTGCTCGGATGCTGTCAACCGGCGCGCTCTCGTGGCCGGCGGTTGCGACCTTGGGGGCCGCCGCCGGGTGTGCGTACCTGACGCGGGTGGCCTGGCGCTACACGGGCCGTCCCGGCGGAGAGCTGTTTCTCGGGACCGCTGCCGGGATGACCGGCGTCGCCGTGCTCAACGGGACGGCCCTCCTGATCGGCGACCCGGCGATTCGCGAGGCGGTCGTCCTGGCTGCCCTGATCGTCGGGTTTGGGGCCGCTCTGTCCTGGTTCGGGTTCGGCCTCGCCTACACTGGTCGGAGCGCCGTCCTCTCGACCCCGCTCTTTGGCGTCGTGGGCACGCTGGTCGCAGTGCTCGCGGCCGTCGTGGTGACAAACCCCGTTCACGGGGCGGTCTGGCAGGAGTTTCGCGTCGTCGAGACCGCCGGGGCGCTCGGCGCGACCGTCGAGCCGAGCGTGGGTCTGTTCGCGGCCTATCTCGTGCTCGCGGTGTTGCTCGTCGCGCCGATTGCGGTGTTGCTCGAGTCGTTTCTCAGGTTCGGGTCGCCGTACCGCAGGCAGACGATCGCGCTGTCGCTGACGCCGCTGTTCCCGGGAATGGCTCTGACGGCGTGGGTCTTCGATCTCGGGCCGGTTCCGGCGCTCAACCTGGTCGGGCTCTTCTTGCTGCCGCACATGCTGCTCGACGTGTACGCGCTGTCGGCCGGCCGACTGTTCGTCCTCTCGCCGTCGACCCGCCACATCGGCGAGCGGACCGCCCTCGACGAGCTCGCTACACCCGTGATCGTCGTCAACGAAAAGTACCGACTCATCGCGCTCAACGGGGCCGCCGAGGAGCTTCTCGAGCTCGAGGATCCCGTCGAGGCGGCGCTAAACGACCTGCTCACCGGCGACCGGATCGACCCTGCCCGCGAGGATCCCGCGTCGGTCACCCTCGAGACGACCGCCGGCTGGCGGACCTTCGATATCGACGCCGCGCCCCTCTCCGAGGATGTCTCCGGGCGGCTGATCGGACACACGATTACACTCACCGACATCACCGCAGAGCGTCGCCGTGAGCAGCGCCTCGAGGTGTTGAATCGGGTGTTGCGACACAACCTCCGCAACGACTTACACGTCGTCACGGGGTACGCCGAGTCGATCCAGATCGAGACCGACGACGAGCAGCTGTTGGACCTGGCCGACCGCATCCACGAGGCCAGCGGCGACCTGATCGCGCTGGCCGACCGAGCGCGGACGATCGACGAACTGCTCGATCGCCGGCTCCAACCCGAGGTCGTCGCCCTCGCGGAGCTGCTCGAGGAGACCGCGACACGCCTGAGGACCGAGCACTCGAACGCCCGGATCACCGTCGACGCGGGCGAGACTCTCCGGCTCCGGACCGACCCGGCTCTGCTCGGCGTCGCCGTCGAGGCCGCGGCCGAGCACGCGCTCAACTACAACGACCGCCCCGAGCCGACACTTTGCCTGTCTGCAACCGCCTGGAACGGCGAGGACGGCGACTCCGCCGCGGTCGCGATCTGCGTCGACGACGACGGCGACGGGCCCCCGGTACAGGAACGCCGGCCGATCGAGCGCGGCCGCGAGACAAAACTCGATCACGCGACCGGCATCGACCACTGGCTCGCGGCCTGGACCGTCGAGTACCTCGGCGGGACGATCTCCTACGGGGCCGACGAGGCGACCGTCGAGCTCCGGGTGTCCGAGCTCGCGGCCGGTGCCGGCGAGCTAGCCTGACTCCCGGTGGGACCGATGTCGTTATATGCGCCGCCAGGTCAGTAACAACCAGTTCTGAGACGATGTCCGACAACGACAGCGCGGCCGCGAGCGCGTCGACGGCCCTTCGCACCCCGATCGTCGCGGTGTTGGGACACGTCGACCACGGCAAGACGAGCCTCCTCGACCAGATCCGCGGCTCGGCGGTCAGCGAGGGCGAGGCCGGCGCGATCACCCAACACATCGGCTCGACCGCGGTGCCGCTGGATGTCATCTCCGAGATCGCCGGCGACCTGGTCGATCCCACGGATTTCGACCTGCCGGGACTGCTGTTTATCGACACGCCGGGCCACCACTCGTTTTCCACGCTGCGGTCCCGCGGCGGGGCGCTCGCGGACATTGCGGTGCTCGTCGTGGACGTCAACGACGGGTTCCAGCCACAGACCCACGAGGCCATCGACATCCTCAGGCGGACCGCGACGCCGTTCGTCGTCGCGGCCAATAAGATCGACACCGTTCCCGGCTGGTCGGCCGAGTTCGGCCGCCCCTCGAAGGTCGCGATGGGTGCCCAGAGCGACCGTGTCGAGTCGGATCTCACCGAGAAGCTCTACGAGATCATCGGCCAGCTCTCGGATGAGGGATTCACCGCCGACATGTACTGGCGGGTCCAGAACTTCCGGGAGAACATCGGCGTCGTCCCGGTCTCGGCGGAAACCGCCGAGGGCGTGCCGGACCTGCTGACGGTGTTGATGGGACTCTCACAGCGGTACATGCGTGCTGAGATGCAGATCGACGCCTCCGGCCCCGCGGCCGGAACCGTACTGGAGGTCACCGACACCCAGGGCTTCGGCACGACCGTCGACGCCGTGATCTACGACGGCACTCTCTCCGAGGACGACCAGATCGTCGTCGGCGGCCGCCCGGACCAGATCGTCACCGACGTGCGGGCCCTGCTCCAGCCAAAACCCCTCGCGGAGATCCGGGCCGACGAGGGCTTCGAGCGGGTCAGCTCGGTCGTCGCGGCCCGCGGGGTCAAGATCGCCGCGCCCGATCTCGACGACGCGATGGCCGGCGCACCGATCCGGGCGGTCCGGGACCGGCCCGTCGCGGAGGTCATCGAGGCCGTCGAGGCCGAACTCGCTGCCGTCGAGGTCACGACCGAGGAGGAGGGCGTGACGATCAAGGCAGACACCCTCGGCAGCCTGGAAGCGCTCGCGAGCACGCTCAGAGACGACGAGATCAAGATCACCCGCGCCGAGGTCGGCAATGTCGCGCCCCGGGACGTGCGGATGGCCCAAGCCGCCACCGAGCCGCGCCACCGGGCGGTTCTCGCCTTTAACGTCGAGATCCTCGAGGACGCCCGCGAGCTCGCCGAGCAGGAAGAGGTCGAGCTGTTCGAACACGACGTGATCTACCGCCTGATCGAGGACTACGACGAGCACGTCACCGCCCTCGAGCAGGCCCAACAGGAGCAGGTCCTCGAGAACATCGCGCGTCCGGCCCGGTTCGAGCTGCTGCCCGATCACGTCTTCCGCCAGTCCGACCCGGCCGTCGTCGGCGTCGAGATTCGGGGTGGCTTGCTCCGGCGTAACAGCCGCGTGGTCCGGTTCGACGGCGCCGAACCCGAACGGATCGGGACGCTCAAGTCGATCCAAGACGGAGGCGACGATGTCGAGGAAGCCCGGACCGGCGAGCGGGTCGCGGTCGCGATCGACGGGCCGACCGTCGGCCGCCAGATCCGGGAGGGCGACGAGCTCTGGGTCGAGCTGCCCGAGAAACACGCTAAGATCCTCGAACAGGAACTCACCAAGGACATCTCCGTCGACGAGCGCGAGGTGCTCTCGATGTACCTGGAGAAACACCGCAACCGCGATCCGTTCTGGGGCAAGTAAGGCGGATTCGCGTTACGCTTTATTTATTGCTCGTTAGCTGACGGCATGCGACGTATCGTTTGGACGTGTTGCCGGACACGTGGCTGGATTGCCATCACTGGCAACATGACCCTGATCAAGGAGTCTGCCTGTGCCGGCGGTGTCACGAGTCACTGACTGGTGCGAGTCCGATAGCGATCAGGATTGGACAGCCAAGCAACACGGGTTCAAGCACAAGCATGATGTGCAAATTGCCCGGCTGGCGCTGCGCGAGCAGGCAGTCGCTCAGCATCAGACATCCGCTGCGTTAGTGCAGACGGTCGTTGATCGGTACAATCTCCCATACGACTCTGCAGAAGTGCGGGCGATCGTGGATCAAGTGCTTGCATCCGCTGCCCAGCGTGACTTGCTGTTGGATGAAACGTTGCTGAGCGACATCTAACGCAGTCGCTATCGGTCTGCATCGTTTTTCTGGCTCGTGTTGTAATCGGGCTGTAATCACGGTAACATGTGGTAGTCGCAGGTTCCTGTAGTGCATCCCCAGACAAGACATATACCAGTCGATACGGAATGATCGCCCGGACGGGCCATGCTACACGCTCCGTCCGTTGCAGTGCTCCCTCCCCATTGGTGCCATTTTCGACGCGTCGCCAGCCGTGGGTATTCGCAGTTGTAACGCTCCCGTCGGTCTCGATCAACAACACCCGATTACTGATGAGCTGAGTCCATATCGCAAAAACAAATACTTAGATACTACAGTGAGTAGTACTTCGTATGAGTACGGAGAACGACGGCGATGGTGAGACGACTCGGATCACACGGAAAGGACAAGTTACCATCCCGAAGACGTTGCGTGAGGAGTTCGGTCTTGAAGAGGGGGACGAGCTGCTCTGGCAAAAGACTGAGGACGGTATCACGGTCAGAAAGACGACCCGTTCAGCCGGACGCGGGATGCTCGTTGACGACGATGTGCCGGCTGAAAAACGAGAGGAGATGGCCGAAGAGATGGAGGCAGACATCCGCGCGAATAGGGAAACCGAGTGGACACCTGAATGACGCGGTATACTGTTGATGGCGTCGCGATGGCTCGCTATCTTGTCGATCGACTACCACCAGCTGCAGACGGAGCCTTCCGGCGGGCTGAAAACGGAGTGGACGTGATCGAAGCGCCGACCGTGACTGTAAGCGAGGCAATCTGGACGGCAGTCAACAAGGGAGCAATTGCAGGGATCGATGTCGATACGACACTGAATGCGGTACTGCGCGGACTCGTAAACGACGGGCCGGTACAGATTGCGCCGACTGATGAACACGATTTGGCGGTCTACGGGAGTCTAATCGACCATCACACGCTCCACGACGCGCTACTTGTTGCAAATCACCGTGTACGGGGGACCGAAGCAATCGTTACGAGTGATGGCGGATTCGCTGCTGAGGAAACGGTCTGGCGGTGAACTGCTCTGGGGTCAAGCCCCGAGGCACTCTGCCTGCTATCTCTGCAGATACTAGCGATATCTCGGGCTGCCGTCACTACGAGGTCGGTCACCGCCGATGTCTGGACGGCATCACGATCGACGACGAATAGCAGCTGATCGAACGCGTACACGCGGACCTCTGCCAGATCTGTTGCCTCCCCGTCCGAGTTTTTCGACAAGGCCTGCCGCTCGAGTAGACTTCGTAGCCTGCACCGCGAGTCCGTCAGCCCCAACCGATCTTGACCGCTTGTACTTTACTCTGATCAACTAGCGTGAAACAGTGATAACCCTGTCCGGCTCAAAATGATGGTATGCCTGCGATGAGATACGAGACCCCGGGCGGGGTTCGAGAACTACAGGTCGATAGCTCGGAGATCGAATATAACGACGAGACCCAACACTGGCGGGTCAAACGGGGCGAAAAGAACGGTCGGGATGTCTACCTACACCGATCTGATCAAACTCGGTGGATCTTGTGTGGGCTGGGACAGCGAGCGCGTGAGTACTGACCGGCCAGCGCGGGCGGTCCCGAACAGAGCGTTGTGACTCCGGGGCCAGCCGAACGGTCAGACGCCGCGTCGACCCCGGTCCGTTCTCGGTAGAGCGCAAAGAGGAATCGATTCGAGTCCGACCGTGGCCGGTGGCCCGGTCACGACGACTTGGACAGCCGTACTCTTGACCGTCACAACGAGCCCGACGACGATTGTCTTGGCCACCGCGGGGTCTCGGACCGTTTGTGACATCATAGATATATCACGTCGATCGCCCGTGTGCGATCGCGCCAACGGTGAGTTGAGCGCGTCCCGGTGTGTGAGAACTCCCGTAGGTTTCGGCCCGTACTGATCGCGTCTGCTACCGCGCGGCCGGCGCGGCCTCGTTTCTGATCGCCTCGCGAACCTGGACCGCGGCACTCGCCGCGAGCCCGGCAGCGAGCTCCTCGCGGGAACCCTCGTCGAAGCCGGCCCCGCTGGGCGTGTAGTTTGCCCGGACCGCGCGGCCGACCGGCGGCTTGACCGCCACCGTCGCGGTGAGTCCGTCCATCCCCTCGGACAGTTCCGAGCCGACGACGAACTCCCCGGGCAGCAGCCGACGGGTCCGGGTAACGACGGCCGACAGCTCCTCCTGCAGTTGTGCGCGTTCCTCGGGTGTGAACTCCTCAGCGCCGCCCTCGGCTCCAAACGACGTGTTTCCGTACATATCCCTTCTTTAGCAGAGCCGAGAGTATAAGTCCGCCGGCTCTCGGTCTCGACCGCCACGTACTTGCGGGCCCCGCGCATAACCGACACTCGATGGAATACCTCGAGGGGCTCGGGCGCCGCCGCGGCCGAATTGACGAGCGCCTCGAGACGGTTATTGCGGACATCGAGACGCCGGCTCTGCGCGAGCGCATGGCGCGGCTCGTCTCCGGGGGCAAGCGGGTTCGGCCGCTGTTGACCGTGCTCGTCTGTGAGGCCTTCGAGGGCGATACCGACCGCGCGCTCGATTACGCCGTCGGGGTCGAGCTCGTCCACACCGCGTCGCTGGTCGTCGACGACATCGTCGACGAGGCAGACACCCGGCGGGGAGCACCTGCGGCGTGGGTCGCGTTCGGCCACGGCCCGGCGATCGTCGCCTCCGACGGCTTGATCGGCGAGGCGTTCGCGCTGTTTGCCGACGACGACCGAGCGATGCGGGCCGTCGCCGAGGCGATGGTCGAGCTCGGCGAGGGCGAGGCGACCGAACTCGTCGCCGCCCCCGCCTCGCAGGCGGAGTACCGGACCCTCGCCCGGCAGAAAACCGGCGCCCTGTTTCGCGCGGCGGCCGAGCTCGGCGCGATCGCCGCCGACGCCGACCCGTTTGCCACCGAGGCCCTCGGTCAGTACGCCCAGCGGGTCGGGATTGCCTTCCAGATGCGCGACGACGTTCTCGACGCGACCGCCGACGCCGACCGGCTCGGAAAGCCCACCGGCCGGGACGCCGCGCTTGATCGCCCCTCGATTCTCGACGTGACCGACCGGTCGCCGGCGGCCGTCACCGACCTGGCCCGCGAGGAGGCCGCCGCCGCCGTCGACGCACTCGAAGCCGTCGATCTCGATCCCAAGACCGCCGAGTACCTCGAAGAACTCGCGACCTTTGTCGCCGAGCGCGAGCGGTAAGCCGGGTTCGCACCGGCGGACTTGGGACATCCGGAGACTCTCGGAGACACCTAACAGCCAACAGTTAAGACCACCGGCCCGCAGGACCGCACATGCGCGTCGCGTTGCTGGCCCACGAGCAGTTTCCCGGCCGCGC
This sequence comes from uncultured Halobacteriales archaeon, assembly GCA_964423305.1. Classification (GTDB taxonomy): domain Archaea; phylum Halobacteriota; class Halobacteria; order Halobacteriales; family Haloarculaceae; genus Halovenus. The sequence goes on from CAYREK010000042.1 coordinate 8,362, forward strand.
GAAAACGGCGCTTGGCGTACTCCGGTACGCAGACCACGAGGTAGTCGCCGTGCTCGATCGCGCCCGGGCCGGCGAGCGGGTCACAGAGCACGTTCCGGATGTCCAGGACGCCCCGATCGTCGGGTCGATGGACGCGGTCCCGGCCTGTGACGCGCTCATCATCGGGATCGCACCCATCGGCGGCGGGCTCGAGCCCGACTGGCGCCCCGACATCCGGGCGGCCATCGAGCGGGGCTGTGACGTAATTGCCGGGTTGCACTACTTTCTCGGCGACGACGAGGAGTTCGCGGCACTCGCTTCCGAGCACGGCGCCAAACTTAGGGACCTCCGGCGGCCGCCGGCCGACCTGACCGTCGCGGACGGGACCGCCGGCGGCGTCGAGGCGCGGGTCGTGCTCACCGTCGGTACCGACTGCTCGGTTGGGAAAATGACCACCTCCTTCGAGCTGCGCGATGCGGCCCGCGAGCGCGGGATCGACGCCGCGGTCGTTCCGACCGGCCAGACGGGTATCATGATCGCCGATAGGGGCATCGCGATCGACCGGGTGATCGGGGACTTCGCCGCGGGTGCCGTCGAGCGGCTCGTCGAGGATGTCGGCGACCGCGAGCTGCTGATCGTCGAGGGACAGGGCGCGCTCGGTCATCCCGCATACTCCGGGGTCACGACGGCGATCCTCCACGGCACACAGCCCGACGCGTTGGTGCTGTGTCACCTGCCCGGACACGACGCTGTCCGGCACTACGAGTCGTTCGGGGTCCCCGATCCCGGCGAGTACGCCCGGCTGTACGAGCAGCTGGCCGCGCCGGTCTCGCCCGCCCCCGTGGTCGCCGGCGCGATGAACACGAGCGATCTCGGTCCCGAGGCGGCCCGAGCGGCAGTCGAGGACTACGCCGAAGCGATCGACGCCCCGGCGACCGATCCGGTCCGGTACGGCGCAGACGAGATTCTCGACGCGGTACTGTAACTGCCGCACAGCGGGTCAGTGGGCCGCTCGGTCTCCCTGCTCGGGTCGATCAGTCGTCTTGTCGGTGCACAGTGCCGTCGGCCCCCGCGAGTCGCATTTGCAGTTGTTCGAGCGCCGCCGCCGACAGCGCGACGCGCAATTCAATCGTCTCCCCGTAGGCCCGCTCGCGAACGGTCCCGATGTCGTGGAGCCACGAACTCGTCGCCCGGCCGTCGTCGGTGTAGGGTAGCTCGACGTCCACGTCGACTGACAGCGCCTCGATCGCGGCCGCAACCTGGGACCGAACCGTCTCCGAGTCCGATCCGAGCGTCACCCGCGCGGCCGCCCCGGTTTCGAGGGCCGGATCGTCGGTCACGACCACGTCGGCCGCCTCGACGGCGGCGACGGTCCCCGGAACCACTCGCTCGTAGTACTCCGGCAGCCCCCCGAGTGTTCCTGGCGTGTCGGTCGCGGCGATGCCGTACCCCTCGATGGTCGTCGTCTCGGTTCGCGGCCGGGCCGGTCGCAGTATCGTAGACTCGCCACGGTCCGCGTCGGCGCCCGTGAGCTCGGACCAGGCCTGGCCCTCCCCGGTCGTGTCCGCGATCACGACGCGGTACTCACCTGTCGACCGGCGGTCGAGGATCCGATCGCGCGCCCGAGCGCACAGTTGGTCGATCTCCGCGTCGAGCCGGTCGAGTCGGTCCTCGAGGTCGGCCACGCCGCGGTCAGCCGACTCGTCGTCGGCCAGCAGCCGTCGACGCTGAACCCGTAACTCTAAGGCCCTGTGTCTGTTCTCGGCGACCCGGTTTCCCCCCTCGGCGAGCCACCCCCAGACGACGCTTCGACGGTCTCTGACCGGAACCGACAGCGCCGCCGCGAGATCCGCGAGCTGCCCCTCGTGGAGCCGGTTGTCGACGAGCACGCACGCACCGCCGGTTTCCTCGAGCCGCGCTCCGAGCCGATCGACCGCACCGGGACCGAGGCCGTACTCGTTGTGCTGTTCGCGACGTTGTTCGACCGTGTCAACGATCTCGTATCCCAGTGCCGAGCGAACCCTGGCGTCGGGCTCGTCTCCTCGCCGCGACGGCGGGCGACGATCGCGTCCGTCACGGCCAGGCGCCGACCGAGCGGTGTCGATCCACGAGCGGTGAGTATCGTCTCCGTTGGCTTACTGTTCGGACTCGTCGCCGTCGTCGCTGACGAGTTCCATCGCCAAGCCGGCGATGCCGGCGGCCGCCAGTCCGATACCGAACGCCCGCAGTTGCCGGAGATACGCCGGCTTCGCTTCGATGTCTTCGGCGTTGTTGAAGTTTTTCTGGATCATCCGCGTGATCAGCTTCGTGCTGAGCTGTGGCGCGACCGCGGTGAGAAGCCCCTGTCCGATCGCCATCGTCGATCCGAGCGTCTGTTTCATTCCGGATTTCATCACGAGTCAGTACGCACGGGCGCCGGATTACTCTTGTGGATCACAGACACTACTGTTTTTGTCCGCGCCTGGCCGAGTGCCGCCGGATTCGATCTCCGATACGAGTCGCCGGGGGCTTGTCGGTCCTACCGAGAAGTTCGGACGAACGTTTGACAACACTTAACCGGCTACCGTCCAACAAATTGTATGCAGTCAGACGATAACTCTACTGACACGACGCCCGTCGAGAGTCCCCGCCGGCGTCGCGTCCTCGTTGGCATCGGCGCCGGCGCGGGCGCGGCGGCGCTCGGTGTCGGCACGGCGGCCGCCGCCGACCACGACGTTACGGTCACGCTGAACAACGTCGGTGCGAGCGCCTGGGAAGTTACGGACGTTCAGGGCGGCGAGGTCGCTCCGACCGGCTCCGACAACCCGACGCTCACGCTCACCGAGGGGGTTCGGTACCGAATCGTGAACAACGGCTGGAGCGCTCACCCCTTCGAGCTCCGGGACGCTGATGCCGATCCACTCCTGAGCCAGGGCGCAGACGGCTCCTTCGAGGGCGACTCGGAGACCAACTGGGTCGACGACGGGACCGAGCTTGCCTTTACAGTCACGAGCGAACTCGCCGACGAGCTGGATTCGTACATCTGTACGGTTCACTCCTCGATGGTCGGATCCGTCGAGACGACCCGACAGCTCGACCCCGACGCGGCGACGGTCTCGTTCAGCGACCAGTCGACGACCGGCCGGTCGGTGGTCGTCGACTCCGTCGAACTCGGCGACGGCGGGTTCGTGGTGATCCACGACAGCAGCCTGCTCGACGGCGAGGTGGCCCCGAGCGTGATCGGCAACTCGGAGTATCTCGAGCCGGGCAGCTACGAGGACCTCACCGTCCGACTCGACGAGCCCCTTGAGGAGGGCGATACGCTGATCGCGATGGCCCACCAGGACACGAACAGCAACCAGACCTACGACTTTCCCGACGCCGACGGCCCCTACACCGAAGACGGCGACCCGGTGATCGACGACGCCGACGTCCAGGTCGAGGCCGCCGAGGGGGCGCTCACCTTCTCGAACCAGGCAACCGCGTCAAGCACGTTCACGAGCGGTGACCCGACCGGACCCTCCGTGGTGGTCTCGGGGGTCTCGGCGAACACGGACAGCGCGGTCGTGGTGACCTACGAAGAGGAGGGGGCATACGGCGACGGATCGCTCGTGATCGCCGGCCTGAACACCTTCTCGGCTGACGCCCTCGACGGTGCCGAGGTGACTGTGCCGGTCGCGAACGTCGACGGGTTCCCAGGTGAGCACGTCGCCCACGTCATCCCGATCGACGAGCTCAGCGGCGAGTACACGCCCGGAGATACTGTCTCCGGCGAGACGGCCGAGGCCGTCCTCGCGAACGATGCGGCAACGGTCTTCCAGGGAACGCTTGCCTTCGAGGATCAGACCGCCGACGATCCCGTTGAGGAGGGGGACGTGATGGCGACGGTCGACGCGACGCTCGCCGGCGACGACGACACGGCCTTCGATGTCGAGGTCCACCCGACAGACGGTGACGGCGGACTCGTCGGCGCTGAGTGGATCGGCTCGACTGACGTGCTGGCTGGCGAGAACGAGGCCGCCGAGATCACCGCAGAGCGCGTTCCCGGAGACGGGGAGTTCAACGAGCTTCCCTTCGAGGGCTCCGACGAGTTCGTCGCGATGATCCACGTGGTCAACGACGGCGCCGCACCCGGCGATGCGGCCTCCCCCGGGAACTATCCCGTCCTGCCGAACGCCGGCGGAGACGGGTTCGTGCCCGGCGGCGTGACCGACCAGGCGACCGTAACCGCCGGCGACGCCGACGCCGGGACGGGCGACGACGGAACCGATACCGGCGAGGACGGCGACGATGCCGCAGACGACGACGGGTCGGGACCGGGATTCGGCGTCGGCGGCGCGGTCGCGGCGCTGAGCGGGCTCGGCTACGCGATCAAGCGCCGGCTCGACGGCACCGACGAGCAGTAGCCGCCGTCGACCCCGAGCACTATTATTCCGGGCCGTCCTACCGCAGCGTATGCCGCGGTGGCAGGACCGCGTCGAGGAACTGCTGTACGACGGGGAGACGATCGAGCGGCAGGTCGATCTCGGCACCGCCCGCGTAGTCGTCACCAGCCACCGCGTGCTCGCCTTCACCCCGGAGATGACCGGCGAGAACCTCCGGCAGGTCGACCGGCCGAACGTGATCGGCCTCGAACGCTCGTCGCTGACCGACGACGCGCTGTTGGCCCGCGGTCTTCGGATCGGCGTCTGGGCGGTCCTGTTGCTCGGCGCGGGGGCGCTGTTCGATTTCGGGCGTCTGATCGGCGGCGTCGATCTGACCGGGCAAGGAACCGACGAACTCGGCCTCGGCGGCACCCTCGAGGGTGTCCAGCGCATGCTCGACCTGCTCGCCCTACTCGACGAGCTACTGTTGGCTGCCGGCGCGATCGCCGCGCTCGCGGCTGTCGCCGCTCTCGGACTGTTCTGGCACCGCCGGAGGCCGACACTCGCGATCACCGTCGCCGGCGGTGAGGACATCCACGTGCCCCGCCCGGGTGCCGGCGATCGGAAGGCACTCGAGGACGCCCTCGCGGGCGGCGGTCGTGAGACTCAAGCGCCCGACGCCCCTACTGAAGGGTAATGGATGCGGCCGCGGTCCGCGATCGTGCCACCGACCTGCCACGTGAGCCTGGTGTCTATCAGTTTCTCGACGGCGAGCGGGTGTTGTACGTCGGTAAGGCCGTCGAGCTGCCCGATCGGGTGCGCTCGTACGCCGACCCGCGCAGCGAGCGGATCCGACAGATGGTCGCCCGCGCCGACCAACTCGATGTCGCGGTCACGGACACAGAGTCTCAGGCGCTGTTGCTCGAAGCCAACCTGATCAAGCGTCACCGCCCGCGGTACAACGTCCGGCTCAAAGACGACAAATCCTACCCGGTGGTGGCGTTGACCGATCACCCGGTCCCGCGCATCGAAGTCACCCGAGATCCGGGCGCCGGCGCGACCGTCTACGGACCCTTCACCGAAATGACCGCCCTGGAGGCGGTCGTGAAGGCGTTGCGGCGGGTCTACGGCCTGCGGGGCTGTTCCGATCACAAGTACAGCGGCCGGGATCGCCCGTGTCTCGACTACGAGATGGGGTTGTGTGCGGCCCCGTGTACCGGCGAAATAAGCGAGGCGGCCTACCGCGAGGAGGTCGCCGCAGTCGAGCGGTTCTTCGAGGGCGAGACGGGGATGCTCGCCGAGCCGTTGCGCGCGGCCATGGAGGCGGCCGCAGGTGACCAAGAGTTCGAGCGGGCGGCGAATCTTCGGGACGCGCTCGCAGCCGTCGAGCGGTTCGAACAGACCCGGGACGCGGCCGTTCACTCCTCGGCCGACGGCCGCCGGCTCGATGCCCTTGGCGTCTCGCTGACCGGCGCAACTCCGACGGTCGCGGTTCTGCGGGCCGAGAACGGTCAGCTCGTCGACCGCGAGCGCCACGAGCTAGCCGCGCCCGAGGGGGCCGATCCGGCCGCGGTGCTCGGTGCTTTCGTCCCGCAGTACTACGCCGACCGCGAGCTGCCCGACGTGGTGTTGTGCCCCGAGCGGCCGGCTGGCGGGGGACTCGATGCTTGGCTCGAGGGCGCCGGCGTCGAGCTACGGGTGCCTGCGGCCGGCCGGGAGGCCACCTTAGTCGAGCTCGCCGGCAAGAACGCCCGCCGCGGGCGTACCGGCGAGGCAGACTCGGGGGTTCGTGCGCTCGCGGACATCCTGAATATCGACTCGGCGGCTCGGATCGAGGGTTTCGACGTGAGCCACGCACAGGGTAAATCGGCGGTCGGCAGCGACGTCACGTTCCTGGACGGAAGCCCGAAGAAGGCGGGGTACCGGCGCCGGAAACTCACCGACGAGAACGACGACTACGCGAACATGCGGGCGCTGCTCCGGTGGCGCGCCGACAGGGCCGTCGAGGGACGGGACGACCGCCCGGACCCGGATCTCCTGCTGATCGATGGTGGCGCGGGACAGCTCGAGGCGGCCCGGGAGGCGCTGTCTGCGGCCGGCTGGTCGGTTCCGGTCGTCGCGCTCGCAAAGGCAGACGAGCGAGTCGTCTCCCCTGACCGGACCTACGACTGGTCCGACGACGCCCCCCAGTTGCGACTCCTCCAGCGAGTCCGGGACGAGGCCCACCGGTTTGCCCGCCAGTACCACGCCACGCTCCGTGACGAGGTCTCGACGCCGCTGGATTCGGTTCCGGGGGTCGGCCCGGAGCTACGCCAGCGCCTGCTCGGGCGGTTCGGGAGTGTCGACGCCGTGCGGACGGCCTCGCCGGACGAACTCCGGGCGATCGATGGCGTCGGCGAGCGGACCGCCGGCCAGATCGCGGACCACCTCTAGGCCGGCACGCGGTCGACGATCGTCTCCCCGTCGACGACGAGGTTGTACGCCCCCTCGTCGTTGTTCCAGAGCACGAGGGCGTTCTCGATCGCGAGCACGTCGCCGTACTCGGCAGTCCCGAGCGCTCGGTTGAGCCCGGTCTGCTTGACCAGAACGGCGAAGTGGTCGGTCTGCTCGCTTCCGTCCCCGACCAGGTACAGTGGGTTCCCCGCGTCGGCGAGGTCGTGGCTCAGCTTGACCGCGAGGAAATCGACCCGGTCGGTGACGTGCTCGTCGGTCTCGGCCATCCGGACGGTCCCCTCGCGGGGAGTAACCGAAATCGCAGTCCGCCCGTCGGTTCGGAGCGCCGAGTAGGCGTACTGGACATCGGCGTTGACGAACTCGCCGTCGCCGGGCTCGCTGTCGCTTGGCTCGCCTTCTGAGTCAACTCGCCGACCCCGGTCCAACCGCCGCTGGAATCCTGGCGTCTCGATCGGCTCCCGACGGGCGAACGACCAGCACTCGCCGGCCGGCTCCGCGTCCGGCCAGAGCCGGACCGTCGGCGCGTACACGCCGGCGTCGGTCCGTTCGATGACCGCCCGCTCGGTCTCTCTGAGTTCGACGGCCGTCCGTCGGTCCGCCGGCGACAGGGCGAGGAGCGTCCCGTCGGCCGCGAGCGCCCCGAGCAGCTCGCCGACCACCGCGACGGGCTCTGACAGCTCGCCGAGGACGTTCGCACACAGGACGAGATCGAACGGTCCCGCCGGCTCGTGGGCCTGGATCCGCTCGCGGTGGATCGTCGAGTGAACGTTCCGGCCGGTCTCCTCGAGCAGCGCGGCGAGTACGTCGGCCGCGGGGCTGGGCTCGACGGCGTGGTACTCGACCAGCGCGTCCTCGGGGAGGGCAGCGGCGAGTCCCAGCGCCGGACCGCCGACCCCCGCCCCGACATCGAGCACGCGCAGCCGGCCGCCGAGCAGATCCGCCGCGGCAAGCCCCGCGAGGGCGTGTTGTGCCGCGGCGAAGTACGCCGGCAGGTGGTAGACGGCGTACCCGAGGGCGGTCAGCTCGTCGTAGGTCACCGCTTCCCCGCAGAGGTAGGCCCGTTTGAACGCCCGGATCCGCTCGCGCAGCCGGTCGCCGGACTCGCCGTCCGGCCAGCCCGGGCCGAACCGATCGACCAGCAGCTCCTCGAGTCGCCGGGCGTAGCGGTCGGGGAGTCGCTCGACCGTCGGCTCGAGGGACACGGGGCCGGTCGGCGCGGGCTCGAACCGGCCGTCGGGGCGCTCGCTCAGGCCCAGCTCGGTCGCGGACTCTCTGAGCACCCGACGGACGGCCGCCGGGTGTGGGTGCCCCTCGACGTAGGTCGCGATCTTCTCGGGGTCGATCGGCCGTACCTGCCGCAGGTACCGAGCATTGTTCCTGATCTGCTCTCGCTGTGTCTCGTTCATTTCTCTCCGCGACGGTCCTGGCCGGCGCGTTCGTAGAGCTGCTCAAAACCCTCAGCGTCGGCGGTGGCGATCTCCTCGGCGGCAGTGGCGATGTCCTCGGCGCCGTCGAAGGCCGCCTGGATATCGGCGTATACCCGCGGGGTCCCGTCGAGTAGCCCGTCGGTGATCCCCGCCAGTTGCTCGGAGACGGGGGTGTGAAACCGCTCGGCGACCGGCTCGGCGGCTATGGCGTAGGCAAGCACCGCCGCGTGGGTCCGGGCCTGGACGGTCTCCATCGCCCGGTCGTGTTCCTCGGCGGTCGTCTCGAAGACGTTGTTGCCCCGGTCGGCGAGAGTCTCCGTGACCGTCCGACCGACCGGCCCATCGCCGTCGATCACGACCGGGATGTTTCCCGGCTCGTTCCCCGGCGAGAAAAGCGGGTGGAGGCTCAGCCGCTCGCGGTCGGGGGCGTGTTCCCGCATCGCCGCGATCGGGTGCGCCATCGTGCCCGTCAGGTCGAACACCACCTTCCGGGCCCGCGGGGCGTGTGTCGCGATCGCCGCCTCGGCCGCGGGGATCGGCACGGCGATACAGGCCGCGTCGAACCGCTCCTCTGGCTCGGCGACCCGTCCTCCGACCGCTGTCGCGGCCTCGCGTGCGGCCCGCTCGTCCGTGTCCGTCACGGCGACCGTCGAGATCCGGTCGGTCTCTCCGAGCGCGCGGCCGATCCACCGCCCCATCGTTCCCCCCCCGACGACGAGCAGATCCATCGACTGTCGGTTGTCGCTCGGCACTCCAAAACCGTTCGGTCCCCGACTCCCCCGACTGCGCCGCGGCCCCCTCGCGGTCGGCTCGGTACTGGCGGTACCAGGGTCGAGACGTTCAAGACGCCCGCCCCGTAACGGCGGGCGTGACCGACCGCAGGGAACGCACGACGCGTCGCGCCACGCCCGGCCCGCACAACTCCCTGCACCGGTGGTACGCGATTCGCAACCCGGTTCGGGTGGCGATCAACTACCTGGTGATCGTGATCGCGCGGATCTCGCCGAGCTTACGGCTCAAGCGGTGGCTGTTGCGCCGGCTGGGCGTGACCGTCGGCGAGAACGTCGCCTGGGGGCTCGAGTCGACGCCGGACGTGTTCTGGCCGGAGCTGATCACCGTTGAGGACGAGGCCGTGATCGGCTACGACGCGACGATCCTCTGTCACGAGTTTCTCACAGACGAGTACCGGACCGGACCGGTTGTCGTCCGCGAGGGGGCGATGATCGGCGCCAAGGCCGTCGTGCTTCCGGGGGTAGAGATCGGCCGGGACGCACAGGTCGCCGCGAACTCGCTTGTCGCGACCGATGTCGCTCCTGGCGAGACCGTCGCCGGGGTTCCAGCCACCCCCGGCGCGAGGCCCGGCTCCGAGCCGGGATCCGAGCCCCGCGAGACCGGACCCGGATCCCTATAGCGGCGTCGTATTTCGATCTCGATACGCTTTAGTCCGTCAGTCGTCAGTAGAATGTATGGACTACGATGAGATGCTCGAACGCGGGATGGCGGAAGCGCCGGACATCGAGGGTGAGTCAGACCGGTTCGATGTCTCGAAACCGGATGTCCGCCAGGAGGGAAACGTCACTGTCTTCGAGAACTTCCAGGGGATCTGCGACGAACTCGATCGCGACGAGGCGCACCTGATGAAGTTCCTCCAAGACGAGCTCGGCACCAGCGGCCACATCGACGAGAGCGGCCGGGCCCGGCTGACGGGCGATTTCAGCACTCGCCGGATCGGCGAGGCGATCGACGCCTATACCGAGCAGTATGTGCTCTGTAGTGAGTGCGGACTCCCGGACACGAGTATCGAACGCGAACAGGGTGCCGAAATTCTCGTCTGTGCGGCCTGTGGCGCCCGCTCGCCGACGTAACTGCGACTCCGACTAGGGCCGTCGACCTCGTGGTATCTTGGGTCTGAGTCCGGCGATCAGACGGTAAAGAGGTGCCCCTCCGTCGGCACCTCGAGGACGCCGAGCCGAGCGCCAGCGTCGAGCCAGCCGTGTCCGTACGAGAAGGCAGCGAGCGCCTCCACGGGCTCGCCTTCCTCTCTGAAATGCCGGCCGTCCTCGAGGTAGGCACGGCCCATCTCCATGCACGCCTCGCCGCCCGCGGGCTCGTCGGCAACCGACGCCGCCGCGACCGCCTCGGCGAGGAGCCGCTCGTACTGCTCGACCTTTGCCGCGAGCTCTCCCATACCTGTACTCGTCGCCGGATCGACATGAGCCCCCCGATCGGGTTCGCACCCGCCCCGACACGTCCCACAACCTACAAGCGGCTCGCGTCCGTAGTATTTAGCATGACGACCAATACTGTCGAGCACCACCGGATGATCATCGCGGGGTCGGGGATCGCCGGGCTGTCGGCGGCCATCTACGCCGGCCGGGCGAACAACGACCCGCTGCTCTTCGAGGGCGAGGAGCCAGGTGGGCAAC
>CAYREK010000043.1:0-7605 GCA_964423305.1 uncultured Halobacteriales archaeon
ATGTCGAAGGGGTTGCGCCCGACCTCGGCCATGTTGGCGATCAGGAAGATGCCAAACGCAAAGGGGTTGACGATCGCGAACCAGGCCGGCAGTCCGACCGGGCCGACCGCGATCGTCTGCTGTTGGGCGGCGACGATCTCGCTTGTCTGGACCGAGCCGGCAAACAGCGCGACCGAGACGCCGGTCAACACGAGCGGGATCTCGTAGGCTAGGTTCTGTGCGACCGCGCGTAGCCCGCCTAGAAGCGAGTACTTGTTATTGGAGGCGTAGCCGGCCATCACCAGCCCGACCGAGGCCACCGAGGCGGCGGCAAAGGCCACCACGAGTCCCACCTCCGGGTCCGCAAGCTGGAGGCCGCTTCCCATCGGGATCACGGCGAAGCCGACGAGCGCCGAGCCGGCGATGACCACCGGCGCCAGGTCCCAGGCCGGCCGGTCGACACCATCGGGGACGATCAGCTCTTTCGAGAGCAGCCGGACCGAGTCGGCGACAATAATCAGGATTCCGGCCGGCCCGATGTGGTTGACCGCGACGCGGTCGGTGAAGGCGGCGGTTATCTTCCGTTTGGCCCACGGGCCGGCGACGGCGGCGTTCGCGAGGACGAACGTCGCCACCACGGCCGCCCCGAGGAAGGCCCCGAGGAGCGTTCCGGCGGGACCGGAGAGTCCGAGACCGTCGGCGATCCGCGCGGGAAGCAACGGCGCGGCCGACGCGGGACTCATCGGTCGACCTCCCCAAGCACCACGTCGAGGCTGCCGAGTGCCGCGATCATGTCGGGGACGTACTCCCCCTCGGCGATCGCCTCGAGCGACTGCAGGTTCGAGAAGGCCGGACTGCGGATCTTGAACCGGGCCGGTCGCTCGGTGCCGTCGGTCCGGATGTAAATGCCCAGCTCGCCTTTGGCGGCCTCGACGGCCTGGTAGATCTCCTGGCCCGGATCGGGCTTGAGCGTCCGCGGGACGTTCGCCTGGACGGTCCGGTCGTCCTCGGGCCAGTCGGCAAGCCGGTCGACACACTGCTCGACGATGTGGGCGGACTGTTCGAGCTCACGGAGCCGGACCATCGCCCGGGCGTAGTTATCCCCGGCGTCGTCGGTGACGACCGACCAGTCGAGCTCGTCGTAGATCCCGTAGGGGTCGTCCCGGCGGAGATCGTACTCGATCCCCGAGGCGCGGGCGACCGGGCCGGTACAGCCGTACGACCGGGCGGTCTCGGGGTCGAGCTCGCCGACCCCGACGGTGCGGGCCCGAAACAGCTCGTTCGCGGCGATCATATCCTCGAACTCCGCGAGCCGCTCGGGAAACTCCGCGAGGAAGGCCCGGACCTGCTTGAAAAACTCCTCGCGGGGGTCGGGCAGGTCCCAGACGACGCCCCCGAGCCGGAGGTAGTTGAACATCAGCCGCTGGCCGGTCAGGTCCTCCAAGAGCTTCTGGACCTTCTCGCGGTCGGTGATCGCGTACATGAAAATCGCCGTGAAGTCGCCATAGACATCGATCCCGTAGGTACCGATCGCGAGCAGGTGGGCGGCGATCCGGCTCAGCTCGGCTGCCATCGTCCGGATCGTCTGTGCGTACTCCGGGACCTCGACGCCGACGAGCGTCTCGATGGTCCGGGCGTAGGCCCACTCGTTTAAGATGCCTGCCGAGACGTAGTCCCACCGGTCGGGGTAGGGCATGATCTGGTGGCGGTAGGTCGAGGCCTGGCAGATCTGTTCCTCACACCGGTGGAGGTAGCCGATGTCGGGCTCGACGTTGGCGACCCGCTCGCCGTCGAGCACCGTCTTCAGGTGCAACACGCCGTGGGTCGCCGGGTGGTGTGGCCCGATGTTGACGAACATCGTGTCCGCGCGGTCGGTCGCAGTGTGCGATTCCATCGGGTTCGCGTGCTCACGCAGCGGGACGATCTGGGGCTCGTCCTGGTCGTAATCTAGCGAGAGGGGGTGGCCCTGCCAAGTCTCAGGCAGCAAGATACGCCGCAGATCGGGGTGGTCCTCGTACTCGATGCCCACCAGATCGTAGGCCTCTCGCTCGTGCCACCGGGCGGTCTCGAACACCTCGGCGGCGCTTGCGGTGACCGGCTCGTCGGTCGCGGCCGGGGCGACAACGTTGAGCCGACGGGTGGGCTCGTCGTAGCTCCGGAGGTGATAGATCGACTCGTAGCGGTCGCGGTACTCCTGGGCGGTCACGGCCGCGAGGTGATCCAGCCCGGCCCGGTTGCGCAGGGTCGCGAGGACGTCGGGCACCTCGTCGGGACGTACGACGACCGCCTCGCAGGTGGCGTGTGACTCCCGGTCGAGCAGGGCATCTCCCAGGAGCGCTTCGAGGCGATCGGGCGCGAGCGGCTCCTCGGGGGGCGACCGGGGGCGGCTCATCGAGGGGCCTCCTGCGTGTCCCCGGCCACCCAGTCGTACCGCATCACGAGCTCGTCTTCGTCGATCTCGTCTGCGAGTTTCTGCGCTAAGGCGTCGGCTTCGAGCTCGCCGAACTCCTCGAGCTCGTAGGGCTTTACCGTCACCGGCGAGCTCTCCCCCTCCCGGACCTGCTCCTGGAGCTTGAGCACGCCGTAGACCAGCGCCTCGGGGCGGGGCGGACAGCCCGGGACATGGATGTCGACGGGGATGATCTTCTCGACGCCCTTGATGACGTTGTATCCCTCCTGGAAGGGCCCGCCGGAGATCGTACACGAGCCCATCGAGACGACGAACTTCGGCTCGGGCATCTGGTCGTAGACCCGCTGCATGCGTGGCCCGAACTTCGAGACGATCGTGCCGGGGACGATGATCACGTCGGCCTGGCGCGGCGAGGCCCGCGGGACGCCGGCGCCGAACCGGTCGAGATCGTGCTTGGTGGCGTAGGTGTGCATCATCTCGATGCTACAGCAGGCGATCCCGAACTGGAGCATGAACATCGAGTTGCCCCGCACCCAGTCCATGAACCGATCGAGCTTTGTGAGGATGAACGGCGTCGTCCCGAACGCCTGCCGCAGGCGGGAGTTGAACCGGTCGTCGATCTCTCGGCGTGCCCGGGTCTGACGCTCGCCGTCGGCCGCCGCGTCGGGAAGTGTCTCCTCGCTCATCGGTCCGGCTCCGATTCGGGTGTGGGCGGAGCGGTCGTCCACTCCAGGGCGTCTTTCTGCCAAGCCCACGCGAGCCCGGCGACCAGCACGACCAGAAACGCCGCCATCGGCGCGGCGACCCGGAGGAAGCCGGCCTCGGCTGCCGCCCCGTCGAAGGCGACCGCCCACGGGATAATAAAGGCGAGCTCGACGTCGAAGACGACAAACAGCAGCGCGACCCGGTAGTATTGGACGTTGAACTGCACGTTTCGGCTCTCGCCGGTCGGAACCTCGCCGCTCTCGTAGGTGGCGCGCTTGCCCCGTGTGGGCGCGCTCGGGCGGAGCAGCCAAGACAGTCCCATCATGCTCGCGGCCACGAGCCCGGCGACGACGGCGAGTGCCGCGATGGCGATCCAATCGCTCATCGGACTTCGAAGTGACTTATCGTGCGCACACATAAGCCGTCGGGTTCGACCGACCGTCGGCTCGCCGGCTGCCTCCGTTTGGCCGGGCACCGCGGGCAGGCACGCTCGGCGCGCCGACGGGGACCGAGCGGGACGGCAGTCTTACCTTGCGGGGGGCCACACCGCCGGTATGGGCGAGGAGACCGACACCACGAACGCGGGCGCGCTCGAGGCGCTTCTCGAACGGCTCCAATCTGAGGCCGCGGCCGATCGTCCGGCAGCGGCGACGCCGGATGTGGGGATCGTGATGGGATCGGACTCGGATCTCGAGGTCATGAGCGGGGCCCACGACGCGCTGACCGAGCTCGGGATCGAAGAACAGACCGACTACGACGATTCCCCGGAGTCGCGGTTCAGCTTCGAGACCCACGTCGTCTCGGCCCACCGGACGCCCGAACTGCTGTACGCTTACGGCGAGACGGCCAGCGAGCGCGGACTGGAGGTGCTGATCACCGGCGCCGGGGGAAAGAGCGCCGACCTGCCGAACATGCTCGCCTCGATCGCGTACCCGCTGCCGGTGATCGGCGTGCCCGTCCAGGAGAAATCCGTCTCGTCGGTCATCGGGATGCCGACCGGGGCGCCCCTGACCGCCGTCGACGCCGGCAAATCGTTCAACGCGGGGCTGTCGGCGGCCCAGATTCTCGCCCGCGGAGACGAGAAGCTCCGGGGGCGGCTTCGGGCCTTTCACGACGGCCAGAAAGACGGCGTTGGGGCGGTCTCCGAGCAGCTGCACTCGCTCGGGACGCCGGGCTTTCGCGACCGACGCGAGTAGGCGGCCGAGGAACGCCTGGCACCAACTCCCCGAGATCGCACGGACGAGCCGTCCGGCGGCGTCCACCTCGCCGGTCGGTGAGTCGAGTGACCCGTCACGGCGCGAGCCGCGTCGGTGCTCGCGCGTAGGCAGGGCAGGCACACGGGTACGAAAACGATAAGCCCGGGGCGGCAAAGGTCGAGGTATGCCGGTATCAGACGGGTGGGGACGCACATGAGCGTGTTACAGCGCGACCCCACCGACCGGGTCGAGATTCTCGACGAGGACGGCCACGTCCGCGAGGGCGCGGAGGTCCCCGAGATCGGGGACGATCGTTTGGTCGAGATGTACCGCCACCTGAGACTGGCGCGTCACTTCGACGAGCGGGCGGTCAGCCTGCAACGCCAGGGACGGATGGGAACGTATCCGCCGCTGTCGGGCCAAGAGGCCGCCCAGGTCGCCAGCTCCTTCGCGATGGACGAGCAGGACTGGCTGGTGCCGAGCTACCGCGAACACGCCGCCATGCACGCCCACGGCTGGCCGCTCGAGCAGATCCTGCTGTACTGGATGGGCGCCGAGGACGGAAACGTCCCGCCGGCGGAGACAAACACCTTCAGCGTCGCTGTTCCGATCGCCACGCAGATCCCCCACGCGGCGGGACTGGCCTGGGCGGTGAAGCTCAAAGGCGACGACGGCGCCGTCGTCTGTCACTTCGGCGACGGCGGGACCTCCGAGGGAGATTTCCACGAGGGGCTGAACTTCGCCGGGGCCTTCGACGTGCCGGCGGTGTTTTTCTGCAACAACAACCAGTGGGCGATCTCGGTTCCCCGAGACCGCCAGACCGCAAGCGAGACGCTTGCACAGAAGGCCCAAGCCTACGGCTTCGACGGCGTCCAGGTCGACGGGATGGACCCGCTCGCGGTGTACTCGGTTACCAAAGAGGCCCTCGACCGGGCGAAAACCGGCGGCGAACCCGACGAGATCGGGACCGCGACCCGGCCGACGATGATCGAGGCGGTCCAGTACCGCTTTGGCGCCCACACGACCGCCGACGATCCGACAGTCTACCGTGAGGAAAGCGAAGTCGAGCGCTGGAAACAGAAAGACCCGATCCCGCGGTTCGAGACGTTCCTCCGGGAGCGGGGGCTGCTCGACGACGAGCGGGTCGAGACGATCGGCCAGGCAGTTCAGGACGAGGTCGCAGACGCGATCGAGGCCGCCGAACAGCACCCACAACCCGAGCCGGCCGAGATGTTCGCCTCGGTCTACGAGGACATGCCCGACCGGCTCGAGCAACAGCTCGCATACCTCGAAGAGCTCAGAGACACTCACGGCGACGACACACTCACAGACGAATGAGCCAGACGACACAGACACAGAGTCTCACGCTGGTCCAGGCGGTCCGGGACGGACTCTACGGCGAGATGGAACGCAACGAGGACGTGCTCGTGATGGGCGAGGATGTCGGCGAGAACGGCGGGGTCTTCCGGGCCACACAGGGCCTGATCGAGGAGTTCGGCGAGGATCGGGTAATCGACACGCCGCTTGCAGAGTCGGGGATCGTCGGCACCGCGATCGGGATGGCCGCCTACGGGCTGCGCCCGGTTGCAGAGATCCAGTTTCTCGGATTCATGTACCCGGGATTCGACCAGATCGTCTCCCACGCCGCGCGACTGCGCACCCGGAGCCGCGGGGCCTACACCGCGCCGATGGTCGTCCGCGCGCCATACGGCGGCGGCATCCGGGCGCCGGAACACCACTCCGAGTCCACGGAGGCGTTTTTCGCCCACCAGCCCGGGCTGAAGGTGGTCATCCCCTCGACGCCACACGACACCAAGGGGTTGCTCGCGAGCGCGATCCGGGATCCGGATCCGGTAATCTTCCTCGAGCCGAAGCTGATCTATCGGGCGTTCCGGGAGGACGTACCCGAGGACACCTACACCGTGCCGCTTGGCGAGGCCGCGGTTCGACGGGAGGGCAGCGACGTCTCGGTGTTCACCTGGGGCGCGATGACCCGACCCACGATCGAGGCCGCCGAGGAGCTCACGGAAGAGGGCATCGACGCCGAGGTGATCGACCTCCGGACGCTCTCGCCGCTGGACGAGGAGGCGATCGTCGAGTCGTTTAAGAAGACCGGCCGAGCGGTCGTCGTCCACGAGGCGCCGAAATCGGGCGGGCTGGCAGGCGAGATCACCGCCACCATCCAGGAGGAGGTGCTGCTCTACCAGGAGGCGCCGGTAAACCGGGTGACCGGCTTCGACGTGCCCTTCCCGCTGTACGCTCTGGAGGATTACTACCTGCCCGAGGCCGCCCGGATCAAAGACGGCATCCGCGAGACAGTCGAGTTCTAACATGTTTGAGTACGAACTCCCGGATGTCGGCGAAGGGGTCGCCGAGGGCGAGGTCGTCGTCTGGCACGTCGAGCCGGGCGACGCCGTCGAGGAGGACGACGTGCTCGCCGAGATCGAGACCGACAAGGCCGTCGTCGATCTGCCCGCCCCGGTCGACGGGACGATCCACGAGCTACACGCGGCGGTCGGGGACGTGGTGCCGGTCGGAGACGTGATCGTGACCATCGACGAGGGCGACGGCGAGGCCGGTTCGGAGGACTCGACGGCCGAGACCGGGACCGACGAGCAGATCGAGACAGACGACCGGGGGGAGACAGAGCCCGTCGAGGCCGGCACGAACGGGACCGCCGACGGTCGCGTGTTCGCGCCGCCACGGGTCCGCCGGCTGGCCCGAGAACTCGGGGTCTCGCTCGGCGCCGTCGAGGGATCGGGGCCCGGTGGGCGGGTCACCGAGGGCGACGTGCGGGCGGCCGCCAAGGACGAGTCCGGTGAAACGACCGAGACCGAGACGGAACCGGAACCGCCGTCGGCCGCGGTCGCCGAGAACGGCAGCACAGACACCACGGAAACCGACCCGTCGCTGTCGACCGGCGTCGAACCGGCGAGCAGAGAGCGGACGCTCGCGGCGCCGGCTACGCGGAAGGTCGCGCAGGATCTCGAGGTCGAGCTCGACGTGGTTCCGACCGAGAAACAACGGGACGGCGAGCCGTTCGTCGAGCCCGAAGACGTGCGAGGGTACGCAGAGGCCCAACGGGCCGCACAGGCAGCCGACGCCGCGGCGCTCGAGGAGACAGAGACGGACACACCGGCGCAACAGACGGCGACCGCCGCCGGAGGGAAGTCGGCCGGGACGGGCGAACGTCCCGAACGCCGGGAGCCGTACGCCGGGATACGGGAGACGATCGGCGAGCAGATGGAGGAGTCGGTCTACACGGCCCCGCACGTCACCCACCACGACACCGCGCAGATCGACCAGTTGGTCGAG
>CAYREK010000043.1:7615-12467 GCA_964423305.1 uncultured Halobacteriales archaeon
CACGACACGGCGGTCGTCCCGGAGTTAGTCGAGACCCGCGAGCGGCTCAAGGCCCGGGCCGACGAACGGGGCGTTTCGCTTACGTATCTTCCCTTCGTGCTGAAGGCGGTCGTCGCCGGGCTCGAGGCCCACCCCGTTTTGAACACGAGCCTCGACGAGGAGGCTGGCGAGATCGTGTACAAAGACTACTATAACCTCGGGATCGCGGTCGCGACCGACGACGGGCTGATGGTGCCGGTCGTCGAGAACGTCGACCGGAAGGGACTGGTCGAGCTGGCCGCCGAGGTCGACGACCTGGCCACGCGGGCCCGGAGCCGGGACCTGGCTCCCGAGGAGATGCGCGGGGGGACCTTCTCGGTGACCAACTTCGGCGCGATCGGCGGTGAGTACGCCACGCCGATCATCAACTACCCCGAGACGGCCGTGCTCGGTCTGGGCGCGATCGAACAGCGGCCGGTCGTCGAGGACGGCGAGGTCTGTGCGCGTGCGACGCTGCCGCTGTCGCTGTCGGTCGATCACCGGGTGATCGACGGCGCCGACGCCGCTGCTTTTACCAACACGGTGATAGAGTACCTCGAGGATCCGACACTGCTGTTGCTGTGATCCCCGGGCAAACACGAACACACTGATACCGACCGCGACACGAAGGGGGCATACAGATGGTCGTCGGAGACGTCACGACTGGCACGGACGTACTGATCGTCGGCGGCGGGCCGGGCGGGTACGTGGCCGCGATCCGGGTGGGACAGCTCGGACTCGACGCCACCCTGGTCGAGATGGACGAGTACGGCGGCGCCTGCCTGAACCGCGGGTGTATCCCCTCGAAGGCCCTGATTACGGGCAGTGACATCGCCCACAGGGCCGGGGCGGCCGAGCGGATGGGCGTCTACGCCGACCCGGCGGTCGATCTTCAGGGGATGGTCGCCTGGAAGGACCGGATCGTCGACCGGCTCACGGCGGGCGTCGAGTCGCTGTGTGAGCGCGCCGGCGCCGAGCTGATCGAGGGCCGGGCCGAGTTCGTCGGCGAGAACCGCGCCCGGATCGTCAAGGGCGGCGACGGCCAGGGCTCTGAGTCGATCGAGTTCGAACACGCCGTCGTCGCGACGGGGAGTCGCCCGATCGAGCTGCCCGGCTTCGAGTTCGACGGCGACCGGATCCTCTCCTCGGAACACGCCCTTTCCTTGGAGTCGGTGCCCGAGAGCATGGTCGTCGTCGGGGCGGGCTACATCGGCATGGAGCTCGCGACGACCTACCAGAAGCTCGGGGCCGACGTCACCGTTCTCGAGCAGCTCGAGGAGCCACTGCCCCAGTACGACGAGGAGATCACCGAGGTCGTCCAGCAGCGAGCCGCCGGGCTGGGGGTCGATTTCGAGTTCGGCCTGGCCGCGAGCGACTGGGAGGCGGCCGGCGAGGGACTGACCGTGTTCGCCGAGCGCGAGGACGGGGGGGTTGCCGAGTTCGGCGCCGAGACCTGTCTGGTCGCGGTGGGACGGCGGCCGGTCACCGAAACCGCGAACGTCGGCGCCGCGGGGATCGAGACCGACGACCGGGGGTTCATTCAGACCGACGACCAGACCCGGACCAGCACCGACCATATCTTCGCCGTCGGGGACGCCGCCGGCGAGCCGATGCTCGCACACGCCGCCTTCGCGGAGGGCGAGGTCGCCGCGGAGGTAATCGCCGGCGAGCCCGCCGCGTTGGATCACCAGGCGATTCCCGGGGCGGTGTTTACCGAACCGGAGATCGGCACCGTCGGGATGACCGAAAGCGAGGCCCGGGAGGCCGGCTTCGAGCCGGCCGTCGGCGAGATGCCCCTGCGGGCCTCCGGGCGGGCGATGACACTCGACGACACCGACGGGTTCGTTCGGATCGTCGCCGACGGCACAGACGGGTTCGTCCTCGGCGGGGCCGTCGTCGGACCCGAGGCCTCGGAGCTGATCGCCGAACTCGGGGTGGCCGTCGAGCTGGGTGCGACCGTCGAGGACCTCGCCCGGACGATCCACGTCCACCCGACGCTCTCGGAGGCAGTCCACGAGGCCGCGAAAAACGCTCGCGGGGAGAGCATCCACTACTGACCGGAGACGGGGCCGGTCAGGCCGTCTCGGCGGCGATCCCGGCGAAGTTCTCGAGGATCCGAAGCCCGGTCTCGCCGGATTTCTCGGGGTGAAACTGCGTTCCAAAGACGTTGTCGTCTGCGATAACGCTCGCGAACCGACGGCCGTACTCCGTCGAGGCGACCGTCGCGCGCTCGTCCTCGGGGGCGGCGTAATACGAGTGGACGAAGTAGGCGTACTCGCCGTCGACGCCCGCAACTAACGGGTGCTCGCGCTCGACGCGGAGCTCGTTCCACCCCATCTGCGGGACGGTCACGTCCGCGGAGAACCGGCGGTTGGTCCCCGGGATCAGTCCAAGTCCCTCAGCGTCGCCCTCACCGGCGTGAGTCGCCTCCTCGCTGGTCGAGAGCAGCATCTGCATCCCGAGACAGATGCCAAACAGGGGCGTGCCTGCGTTGGCCTGCTCGGTCAGGACCGCTCTGAAGGGACCGGCGTTGTCCATCCCCTCGGCGAAGGCCCCCACTCCCGGAAGGACGATCCCGTCGGCGCCGGTGACCGCCGCCGGCTCGTCGACGACCCGAACGTCGGCGTCGGCCCGCTCGAGTCCCCGACGCACGCTTCTGAGGTTCCCGAGCCCGTAATCGACGACCCGAACGTCGGGCCGGCCGGTTGTGCTCATACAACCGGTAGGCGAGAGGCCGGTAAGTGCGTTCGGCTTCCCGGCGAAACGATCCGCCAAACTCGACGGAGGGGACGCGATCGCCCGTCCGGCGTGGGTTCGAAGCGCTTTTGACCGCGCCTGTGGAAGCCGCGAGCATGGATATTCAGCGGAAGACGGTGCTCCAAGTCGCCGTCTCCGTCGCTGTCGGGCTTCTTTTCGTCGGCGGGTTACTCGGATTGAGTTCCGTGTACGGCTCCGAGATCAGCTACGAAAACGAGTCGTTTGCCGGCACCGTCACCGGCGAACTAGGCGAGCCCACGAACGGGGTGGTCTCGCTCGAGGGCAAACTCGACGGACGGTTCGAGGAGCGGTCCGGCGGGCTCGGTGCCTCGATCAACGGGACCATCGACGGGACGCCGACGAACGGGACCCTGACCGGCGCCTTCGAGGCGACGATCACGGACGAGATTGCCAGCGGAACGGCCACGGGGACCGTCTCCGGAACCGTCGAAGACGGCACGTTCGAGGGCACGTTCGAGGGCACCGTCGACGCGACCGACCCCGACACCACGGTGACCCCGACCGGCGGGCTCGCACTGGTCGGACTGATCGCCGCGTTCATCGTCGCGATGCCGATCGTCGGCTACCTGATCGAACGCTCCGAAGACTGAGACCAACCCTGGAGACTGGACGACCGAACACGATCAGGCCCGCTCGGGACCCGCGGGATCGGCGTCGGAGTCGGATTCTGATCGACGATCGCGCCAATCGACCAACTCCCCAGCGTCGGCCTCGCCGAGGGCCCGGTCGTAGGCGGCGAGCGGGTTGCCGAGTCGCTCACAGCGCTCGTCTGACTCGGGACAGATATCGTAGGACCGCAGCGTCGCCGTCGAGGGCGGCGCGTACTGGGTCGGGCCGGCAGCACCCTGAACATACTCGACGGCGTGACGAATCGGCTCCGCCCCGGAGTCGGAGCCGCGGTCGAGAAAGGCGACGGTCTCCTCGGCAGAGAGCCCGGTACTCACGAGAAAGGAGACGAGCGCAAAGCGGGCGTGGGGCTCGAGTGGTCCGTCGCGGGCCCGCTCGGCTAGTGTCTGCATGCAGGACGGGAACAGCTCCGGAACGACGGTGTCGATCCCGCGGGGCAGGTCGACGTCTGCGAGCCCCTCCTGGAGCCGGTCGCGCCGGGCAGCGAGCGCGTCGGCGACCGGCCCGGGAACCGAGAGTGGGAGTCCCTCGGCGACCCGATGCCGGACGGCCGTCTCGAGCAGCGCGAGCAGCTCGTCGCGGTCGACCGGTACCGTCCCGTCGGCGAGCCGGCGGTTGACAAGCCGCCACCGGTCGCCCTCGCGGTCGGCTGCGAGCTCGAGATACGGGCCGACGGCGATCCGGTAGGCGTTCTCGGCTATGTCGTCCTCGACCCGCCGAACCGCGGCGTCAAGATCGAACTCCGCGAGCAGTTCGGCGAGCGTGAGCGGCTCGGTCCGGCTGCTCTTGAGCCGGTCGCCGGAGCCGCCCAGATCCGCGTGGAACCGTTCGGCCGCGGTCGCCGCCTCTGCCTGTGCGTACTTTTCCGTGAGCGCGCGCTCGCCGATCAGCGAGACCAGTACCCGCGCGACCGGATAGGAGAGCAGCTCGACGCGGGGTCTACGGTGTGGCTCGCCGGTCTCGGCGGCCCGGATGGTCCGCTCGACGCGCTCGACGGCCCGATCGACCACCGGCCCGTCGCGCTCGACGACCGCCGCCAGGTTGAGATCGGCGGCCTCGACGGCCTCCCGGGCCGCCCGCGTGAACGGGTAGCGGGCGTGACGCGACTCGATGGCCATGATCGGAGGTTGGGCCCGGTCCGCAAAAGACCCGTGGTCGGTCAGTCTTCGAGCTCGCGGATCAGCTCGGCGGCGTCGCCACCGTCGCCGACGAGCTCCCGGTAGCGCTCGCGGCTCACCTCGACGGTGCGGCGCTCGCCCTCGCGGGAGAGTTCGACCCGGACCGTTCCCTGGGGGTCGTTGCGCTGGCGGAAGGAAGCCAGCGCGAGAAAGACAAACCACAGGGCGACCGCGCAGCCAAGCGCGTAGAGAGACAGCGTCTCGAGAGCCAGCGAGTCGGCAGTGCGGGTCCATCGATCCGGGTACGCCCG
>CAYREK010000043.1:12477-18855 GCA_964423305.1 uncultured Halobacteriales archaeon
GGCGGCGACGCCTAGCCGGGCGCGACGGTCCGCCGGGAGGGCGATCACCACTCCGAGTAGCATCGCCGGCACGCCCAGTCCGGCGACGATGCCGGCCCAGGTCTTCGCGGTCGTGGTCTGTGAGAGCCCGAGCAGCCCGACGGCGCCGAGAACGGCCAGTCCGCCGGCTCCGACGAGCGCGAGGCCGACGGCAACCCGACGGGGCCGCGGGACCGACCCGCGCCGCTCGTAGGTCTCATCGAGGCTCGGCATACTCCGAGTTGGTGGCGCCGGCACAAAACGGTATGTCAGACGCCAGTCAGACATCCGCTCGGGCAAGCGCCACGAACGGACCGGCGTCTGCTATTACTCGGCGGGAACGACCGCCCGGAGCTTCGCGGTCGCGTCCCGGGTGACGTTCTCGCCGTGGCCGACGACGATCCGGTCGGGCTCGTACTCGGCGAGCCGACTCGGGGGCTCGTCGATCGCCGGGTGGACGCCGAGTTCGCCGCTGTCGGCGGCACCGTCGAACGCGGCGAGCGTGCCGAGGGTCTCGGGGACGACGAGCGTGCCGATCGCCTCCTCTGCGAGGATCGCCTCCTCCCACTCGTCGGTCTCGATCAACGGGCGCAGCCGGTAGTCGGTCCCGGGGAGTCGTCCGTCGATCGGCGCGGACTCGACCGAGAGTTTCTCTCTGCCCAGTGCCATCCACTCGGGGAGAGAGACAGACACGTCGTGGCGAGCCGCGAGTTCGGCGGCGTCGCGGGTGTGTCGGTCGAGCAAGACGACCACGCCGGCTACCTCCCCGAGCGCGGCGATGCGCTCGTCCAACCCGGGCGCATCGACGGGATCGACCAACCAGACGCCCGGGTCGGTCGCGAGCGCGTGGCTGGCCCGCCGGCCGCGTTGCTCGGGGTGTGCGATCCAGCTGAATCCGCCCTCGAACTCCGTGACCTCGCCGGGTGGCCCCTCGCCGTTGTGAGCTGCTGGCATGTAGATCGGGACGGGCTCGACGGATATACGTCTGGGTGGTTTAGTTCTGGATCCGCGGGGCGAGCATGTACGTGACCGACCCCTCGCCTTCCGCGATTTGGAAGTGCAGCTTCACCGGGAACTCCTCGCCGAGCTCGATCGTGACCTCGGCGTCTTTGGGGATTGCCTTGTTCATGTCCTCGAGATAATCCAGCGAGAACAGAGAGGAAGCGGGGCCGGCGACGAGATCGATCAGATCCTCCGGGCCGAGCTCGAGGTGAACATCGTCGGTGTCGCCCTGGGCTTTCACGTAGAAGTGTTCCTCCTCGTCGTCGACCCCGAGCTCGATGTGGTCGCTGACCATGTCCGCGGCGGTCACGGCCCGGTCGATATCTCGCCCCTCGATCACGATGTCGGCCGGCAGGTCGAGTTCGGGCAGGTCCGGCTCCTCGCGGATCGACTCGGGATCGATCAGCGCGAGCGTGTACTCGAGCCCGTCGATCGAGATCCGGAGCTTTCGGGTGGCCTCGTCGAGCTCGAGGTGGACCAGCTGGTCGCTGCTTGCCATCCCGGCGATGTCCTGCAGTCGAACCAAGTTCACCCCGATGAGCCCGCCGTCGGCCTCGTAGGACTCGAAGGCACTTGTCGGCAGCGAGAGATCGACCATTCCGACGTTCGCGGGGTCGACCGCGCGGATGTCGAGCCCGTCCTCGTCGAGGTGGATCTTGCACTCGTCGACGAGCACGCCGACGGAGTCGAGCGTCGCCTGAAGCGCGTCCGCGCGCACGATGGCTTTGAACATTGTGATCGCTTGACCCGACGTACGACGCCATCCATTAAAAAGGCAGTTATCTCACGCGCGGGCGCGAGAACACTCGCGGGTCTCGCGGGTCGCCGGAGACGATCGGACTCCGAACCGTTCAACAGGCCGCGAGCCATCGCCGTGGTATGGACGACGAGACCCGGGAAGACGTCGTGCCCGGCAGCGACGCCGAGCTCGGTAGCCCGGACGTTCGGGGGTACGATTTCCGCGGCGAGTTCGACTTCGAGGCGATGCTCGATGCCTACGCGACGACGGGGTTCCAAGCGACCCACCTCGCGGAGGGCGTCGAGATCGCACGGGAGATGCGAGCGGAGGACGCGACGGTCTATCTCGCCTTCACGTCGAATATCGTCTCCTCGGGGCTGCGCGAGACCGTCGCCTACCTCGTCCGAGAGGGGTACGTCGACGTGCTCATCACCACCTCGGGGGCGCTGACCGAGGACGTGATCAAGACCGCCAAGCCCTTCAAGATGGGCCGGTGGGACGCAGACGAAGCCCAGCTCCGCGAGCAGGGGATCAACCGGCTGGGGAACATCTTCGTCCCCTCAGACCGGTACGTCTGGCTCGAGGAGTACCTGTATGACTTTTTCGAGGATTTCTTCGCAGAGAAGAAAGTCAGGACGCCGACGGCCTTTGCCCGCGAGCTCGGGGCGACCCTCGATGATGAGGATTCGGTGCTGAAACAGGCGGCTGACAACGACGTGCCGGTGTACTGTCCGGCCCTGACCGACGCCGAGGTCGGGAACTTCCTGTATTACTACCGGCAGGGGTACGACTCCGAGGTCGGCATCGAGATTCTCGACGATTATGACGCCCTGATCGAGCAGGGGCTACTGGCCGATACCACCGGGCTGATCGCCGTCGGCGGCGGCGTGCCGAAACACCACGCGATCATGACGAACCTCTTTCGGGGCGGAGCCGATCACGTCGTCTACATCTCCACCGGAATGGAAGGGGACGGCTCGCTGTCGGGCGCTCCCCCGGAGGAGGCCGTCTCCTGGGGCAAGATCAAAGACGGCAAACAGAACTACACCCAGATAGAGGCCGAGGCGACGCTCGTCTTTCCGCTGCTCGTGGCCGGAGCGTTCAAAGACTGAGTCCAAGCGTTCTCGCGAGGGGAGCCCGGCCGGCTCGTAGGTCGCCGCCCAAACTGAGCAGACCCGGGGGGTCTGGACCGACTATTCAAGGCGGATTCAGCGTCGACGGCGTCTCGAAGTGTACTGTTGAGTCCAATAGCCCCATACTGTCTGAAACTCGTTTCGGTAACATCGTGGGCGGCGCAACTCGCGTGCCAGCCAATGCGTTCAACCCAATCAGAGGGGAGTCGATTTCTCGAGAATCTGGTCGTCGTCGACAGCGACGACGCCCTTTCTCTCTAGACTTTGGACGACCTCGTCTACGTCATCCGGCGAGAGGGCGACTCGCTCGTACAACTCCGAGCGGGGAATCGTGTCATCGAACGCGTGGAAGACTTCGAGTTCTCGGTACAGGCGTTCCGTGATCTCGCTTACGGGGTCGGAGAGCGGCGTCGTGATGTTGTGCCGCTCGTCGAGAGACATCAATGCCTCGTTCACGTGCGAGACGAACAGCTCTTGTCCGAGCAGGTCGACCTGCTGTTCCAACTCCGATTCGACGACAGCAAAGTCCAATCCAGTCTGAACCAGCGTGAACATATCGTCGATGTCGTCGGTACGTCCTGCGACGGACTTGAACAGGAAGATGTCTTCAGCACTGACGAGGGCGACGGTCAACTCTCCTGCCTCTAGACGGGTCACGCTCCGCTCGCGCATTTCTTCGGAGAGAACGAGCTTGTCGACCACTTTTCCGTTGAAGACATCGATTCGGCATCCGTCGGCGTTCTCGAGGATACGCTGTGCGCCGAGTTCGTGATACTCCTCACTCGGAGTATTGACCACGTCGTAGCCACAGTCGAGCAACGTCGCCTGCAACCGCTTGAGTGCATCTCCGTCGGCGACGACGAGGTCAATGTCCTTGGTCGTCTCCTTGAGGTCGCGAAACGCTATCGATCCACCACCGATCAGGTAGACCGTCAGCAGCGTTTCGAGCTGGTCGCCGATCCGCTTTAGCTCCGAGTGGATGTACTCGCTGTCGAATCGCTCTCTCATACTGTCACCTCGTACTCGTCCGCGAGATCGCGGAACTCATTCCATGTCGGGAGCGTCTCCGTTCGTGTCTCCCCCTCGGTGTCGAGGTACTCTAGCAGTGCCTCCACGTCGTCCACGACGCCGTACGTCGCCGCGACATCGAGCAGTTCGTGTCGGTCGATATCCACCTCACCGAACAGCAGGAGACAGTACGACCGCGAACGCGTGTCGTCGCCGATGATCAACATGTGACAGCACAGTTCCTCGGGCGAGATCTCGTCCGTGGACTCGGAGTACAGGTAGTACCGACGTTCTCGGGCCAGCAGCGGCAGGCCGTGGGCTTGGAACCGCTCTGGGCCGGTCATGTGGAACGCGCTCGTCTGGATCAGCTCGTCGGTCTGAACGAGGAACTCGTCGAGCGACTCCCAGAGGATCGTGTAGGTGTCGGTGGTCGCCGCATCATGAAAAAAAAACCGGTGGTGGGCAAATTCACGGGCCAGCGTGGCCAGTTTCTCGAACTCGTCGTTGAGCGCGAATCGGCCGTCGTCGCGATAGACGATACCGCGGTGCTGAAGCGGTGAGAGCGACCGGTAGACCGTGCTGCGGTGAACGCCGGCTTTCTTCGCGAGTGTGATCGGTGATTCCGGACTATCGAGGTGGTACAACACGCGGAGCGTCGCCCCCCCGAGCAGTTCCGGAAAGGGGATGTGTGGGTATCGCTGGACGAACCGGTCGTACAGCTCGATGGCTCGCGCGCTCGACCGATGGACGTGTTTTGTCTTCCCTGATCGAGTAGTGTGAACGAGTCCCTTTGCTTCCATTCGGCCGACGAGTTCAGAGACGTAGTTCACGCTCCGGTCGAGTTCCTCGGCGAGAGCCGAGACCGTTGGCTCCCCTTGGGCGGAAGCTAGCACGCGTAGTTCGGCCTCGGAGTACATGTGTAGTAATAAGACGATCTTTACTTAAAAGAATTCGTAATTTCGCGACAAAATTCGCTGACGGATAGCCAGCGGAAGCCTCGCGCTTCAGCGCGGGGAGTATGTCGATGTAGATTGGTACTGGAATGGTCACACGGGTCCGTGCGATCGAACTGAAACAGAGGTGTGGAACTCGAATCAGGCTTCCAGTTCTCGGAGCTTCTTTTGCACTTGCGCGTAGACTTTCGGGTGGAGATTCATCCCTTCGTCCACGAGATCGTACAGGATATTGGTCGCCTCGTCGGCCGTTATGTCACCGTTCTTGGTACAGCTGAGCAACAGCGTCGTCACCCACCAGCACTCGATGCCGTGAGTTCGGGCGATTTCAATGAGCCCCTTGTCGTTGGCGAGGAGAATCTCCTCGTCGTCTTCTGCCAGCAGGATCACCGACGCGTCGGCCACCGCGATCCCCTCCATCGACGCCACCTCGTCGGCTGCCACCGGCGTGTCGTGGACAGCGACATCCTCGAGAAACTCGTCGAGCGCCGCGGTCCCGCGCTTTCCCTCTGTGAGAAGTTCGTCTCGAACCTCTGCAGTCGTCCGAATGTCTTCGAAGGCGGTCGAGACGAGGTCGAGTCGACCGACCCACGCAAGCGGGATCAGCGCAGAGGAATCGACGACGACCATCAGATGCGTTCGAGGTCGCGCTCGAGGTCGTCGGTCGTGTACCCGACATCGATGCCCTCCTCGGCTGCGAGGGTCAACATCTCGACGTAGGAGACATCAGCCAGTTCGGCTGCGTTCCGGAGCGTTATGGAGTGATCTCGGAGCCCGTTAACTGCTCGCTCCTTTCGCCAGTCGTCGAGTCCCTGTCCGATGAGACGACGGAGCACCTCCGACCTGTCTGCGCTCATCTCCCTCTCCAGTTCGGCGAGCGCCTCCTCATCGTCCTCAGGGATGCGCGTCGTGACAGTCTTCATCGTCACGATCGCATACGTTACGATACAGTATAGATGTAACGGCAGGCTCCGATCCGTCGATGGAGACGTGAGCCGTAGTCAGACTACCGCAACGGCGGCCGATTCTGGTCGTCCATCGCTGCGAGCGGCGCCAACTCTATGCCAGCGAACTCACTTGGAGCAGTACGGTCGATTCTCCGTCAATTTACGGGTTAGACCAGTAGCAAGGCGAAATCCCGCATAATTAAACTAGGAAAGATAGCATTCGAGTGCGTCGCCGGCATCATCCGATGTCCCTTTCCGCTTTGCCGCCGTCTTTTTCGGCATGAATGCGAGTTCGCCTGTGATTCCTACGCAGACCATGTCACGGAATTTGGTGAGGGACACATGACAGGGAAAGATGAGTACTACAACTATTCGTCCCGGTCTGTTGTGCCTACTAACTGAACGCCGTCGAACTCAGGCCGCAGAATCGTTGTTCTCGTCGGGTTCAAGCCGAATGCGATTCACGCCAGTGAGTTCATCGTACGCTCGGTCACTGGAGATGATGCTACCACCGGACAGCGCCGCGTGGAACGCATCGAACGTATTCAACCCTTCGTCGATGTTCTCCGAGGCCTGAT
>CAYREK010000044.1:0-954 GCA_964423305.1 uncultured Halobacteriales archaeon
CCCGAGACGGCGAGTACCCCCGCGACGAGCGGTACTTTCTGGGTTGTTTACTCGAATTTGTCGAGGAGTCAGTCCCCCCAGCGGCGACTCCGGAAATCGAGGACTGGCTGTCAACCAGGCGCGACCAGCTGGCAGACAGTCGGCTCTCGTATGTTGGTCACCGGTACGATTTCTTGTACCGAACGGAGACGTAGCAGCAAGGTAGTGCTCGCTGACATTCCCCTGCGAGTGTCTCACTGCCGCCAGATAACGGCCAAGAAAGCGAGATCGGGCGCCACGGCAAAAAAGCGAGCAACTGTTTTGAACACACGAATCAGACGAAAATCTATGACAGGCCTCCGATCACGTCGGCGGCTGCTCTACGGGCTCGGAGGGGTCGGCGCCGCGGGGCTGCTCGCGGGCTGTTCCGACGGGTCGACGAGACAAGACGACACCGAACCCGCTGACGGTACGGAGCAGGTGACCGAGGCGTCGACAGACGACACGGCGAGCGAAGACGGCGAGGACGATGAGGACGGCCCAGAGCCCGGTGACGGAGACGAGCTCGGTCGCGCCGAGGCGAACGTCGTCGATGTCGCGGTCGGGCCAGCCGACCCCGAGGATGCATACGAGTTCGCGGTGACGCTGCATCACGACGACGACGGCGAGGACGGCTACGCAAACTGGTGGCAGGTCGAGGATCTCGACGGGAACCGCCTCGGACGACGGGAGTTGGTCCATCCACACGCCCGCCAGCCGTTCACTCGGTCGGCGACGATCGAGGTGGGATCGGCGTCGTGTGTCGTCGTCCGTGGCCACGACCAGACCCACGGGTACGGCGGACGGGCGGTACTGTTTGCCTTCGACTCGGAGACGGCCAGGACCGTCGCTCAGGGGACGGCGCCCCAGTCGTTCGACAGTACGGATTGTCCCGGCGAGTGACCGACGGTCGAGAGCGACGCGACGATCCAGACC
>CAYREK010000044.1:1011-3607 GCA_964423305.1 uncultured Halobacteriales archaeon
GGCAACAAAACGATGCCACGGTCGTACGCTATCGGCGAGTTCGCGGAGAAACTTGGCGTCCACCCCGAAACCGTCAAACGATGGTGCCGAAACGGCGACCTCGACCACACCCGCACACCCGGCGGCGACCGCCGCATCCCACACCGCGAACTCCTGCGCCTCGCTGGTGATGCTCGTCCCCGCGACCACGTCGCTCTCTATGCCCGCGTCTCCAGCCACGGGCAAAAAACAAAACGGCGACCTTGACCGCCAACTCGAGCGTCTCCGAGACTATGCACACGACAACGGATAGGAACGGTTACGAGCTGGCCCCCTCGACGATGCGGCCGAACACGTACAGGCTGACCGGAACGTCGAGCACCGCGAGGCCGTAGACAAACAGTTGCGGGAGCCCCTCGAGATAGAAGAACCCGACCGCGACGATGACCAACGCGTTCGAGAGGACGAGCAGCGTCCGGTACCGCGGGTCCGCGAACACGGCCGGAATCTCCGACTCGGCGTCGTCTTCGGTCGACATATCGCATCGTTCCGACGCGATGAAAAAAGCACACCGCCTCGTCTCGCCGACGGACACCCGAGGATCGCGACTCCCACTCAGATGTTGCCGCCGAGGACCGCGTCGCAGTTCGGACAGGTGATCACCCGGTGTTCGTTGCTGGTCGGATCGGCGAACCACTCGACAGAGATCTCGTCGGAGTGGTCGCAGTGCGGGCACCGTGCCATACGCCGGGATCGATACGCGCTGATAAACCGTTTGGCGTCTCGGCGACGACTGCCGGATCGTCACGAACGCCGCCGGACAGGCGAGAGGGTTCGGCGGGCCGTCGGGATCTCGGGGTGCAGAGCCTCGCCGGCTGCCGGTCGGGAGACGCTCGCGAATCATTTTTACGTCCGCGAGGGTACGAACGGTCAATGATCGAGTACCGTCGGTTCGCATCGATCCTGATCGCAGGAGTGTGTGTCTTGGCACTCGCCGCGCCGGCCGGCGCCGCGGTACAGCCTCCGGGAACGGACGCGGCGGGCCCCGCGAACATGGCATTCGGAGGGGCAGACGGTATCGACCAGACCGAACAGGCACAGACCGACGAGACGGCAAACGACTCCGCGCCGCCGGATCCGGAGGAGGACGTCATCGGGTGGGAGGACGGCTACTGGTACAACGAGTCGATCTCTGTCGACCGGTCCGACGGGCTGAACGACTCGGAACTCGAGGCGGTCGTCTCGCGGGGGATGGCCCGCGTCGAACAGATCCGACAGCTCGAGTTCCAGGACCGGGTTCCGGTCGAGATCGTCTCTCGGGACGAGTACCAAGCGGACAACGCCGGGCGGTTCGCGAACGTCTCGAACGCGTCCCGGGTCCACCAGAACGTCAAGTTCGAGTCGCTGTTTTTCGTCAACGAGTCAACCGACGCGATCGATGTCCAGCAGTCCACGCGGGGTGCGACGGTGCTCGGCTTTTACTCGCCGGGCGAGGATCGGATCACGATCGTCTCGGAGAACACGACATCGCCGAAGATGGACGAAATCACCCTCTCCCAGGAGCTGTTTCACGCACTCCAGGGGCAGGTCTTCGACGCATACGAGCAAGAGTATTACCCCGGGACGACCCGTGAGGACAACAACGCCGTCAACGGGCTGATCGAGGGCGACGGCAACTACGTCGATTACCTCTACCAGCAGCGCTGCGAGGCCGAGTGGGACTGTCTGCTTCCTCAGGGTGAAGACGGCGGTGGCGGCGACAGCGATGTCAACATCGGCATCAACGTGCTCAACCTCCCCGGATACACTGAGGGCCCGGAGTTCGTCCGAGGACTCTACAAGGCAAATGGCTGGGAGGCCGTGAACGCCCTGTACGACCAGCCCCCCGAGAGCACCGAGCAGTACATTCACCCGGAAAAGTATCCCGACGAGAGTCCAGTCGAGTTCGACCTCGAGGATCGGTCGAGCGACGCCTGGGAGGTGCTCGAGCTCTCGGGTAACGACAGCGTCAATTACGCCGAGTTCGGCGAGGCCGGCCTGTTCACGATGTTCTGGTACGCCACCTACGAGGAGACGCTCGCGACGCGGACGCCGGCCACGATCGGCGAGGTGAGCTACTTCGATCTGTTCAACTACGAGAGTAGCGCACGGGAGGCGCTCAGAGACATCGGCGGCTACAACTACACGCACCCGATGACCGACGGGTTCGGCGGTGACCGGCTGTTACCGTACGTGCCCGATCAGAACGCGAGCCGGAGCGAGGCCGGGTACGTCTGGGAGCTGCGATGGGACACGCCGGCAGACGCCGAGGAGTTCCTGACCGGCTACCGGGAGCTGCTCGAGTACCGCGGCGCCGAGGCCGTCGACGGGTACGAGAACGCCTACCGGATCGCAGAGGGCGAGGCGTTCGGCGACGCATTCTCCCTGCTCCAGAACGGAACGACGGTCACGATCGTCAACGGACCGGCCGTCGAGGATCTCTCGGAGATCTACGAAAACGCCGCGATCGAGAGCACAGACGACGATAGTACCGGCGACGGTGACGACTCGGACGGTTCGGACGGCTCCGGTGGCAGTGACGGTACCGACGACGGGAGCGGGACAGACGGCTCCGACG
>CAYREK010000044.1:3707-18429 GCA_964423305.1 uncultured Halobacteriales archaeon
GACGGCTCCGACGGCGGTGGTGGTGACGGGAGCGAGGGCGGCGAGACCGGCGACGGCGGCGAGGACGACGGAACAAGCGAGGCCGGGGACACGGACGGCGAGCAGTCGGCCGACGCCGACGCGGAGGGGCCCGGCCTCACCGTCGTTGCGGGAGCGATCGCACTGGCGATCGCCGCGGTACTCGCCGCGCGCCGGCGGTAGACCCGTCGCGGCTCCGCCTGTTCACCGGGCGCGGTCGCTTGCGATCGAGCCCGCCGAGTTTATACTTGGTTGGTCCCAACCCGAATCGATGTCAGGCGTCGACCCCGCTTGGTCGCGAGACGATCGCCGACGACCGGACGGACAATGACAGAACGCGCCGTCCGTGAGACCTACGCCAAGCTGCTCGAGGACGCGACCGCGGAGATGCTCGATGTCGTCGCGGCCGAGTTCGGCGGCGGGCTCACCGGCCGGATCGCTCGGTCGGGGGCCAAACGCGTCACGAAGGAACTCCAGCGGGAGATGCAAACCCAGGGGGCCGTCGTCGTCGACTACGCGGCCGCGATCGTCGAGGGCGCACCCACCGACGAACACGAGCGGCAGTTTCTGCGGACGAACCCGGTCTACCGGCGCTACGACGGCCCCCGACGAGACGAACTCGAGGCCGAGCTGCTCGCACACCTCGCGGATCTCGGCGAGGACCTCGCGCCGCTCGTGGCCGCGCCGACCGACGACTTCTGGGCGACACTGGCCGCCGAGTACGATCAAGAGACGGCAATCGCGCTGTTCGAGCGACACTTCTCGCGGGGCAAGACCTTCACCGAGTACCGGAAGGGACTCTTTCCATCTGAGCGACTTGGGGACCGCGTGATCGCGATCGTCGAGAAGGGAGAACGGCGGGTGCTGGCCGACGTTCGTGAGCGGACCGCGGCGGCCTACGAGACCGCCGGAGGGTAGATCAGACCTCGAGGGTGACCGCGGTGGTCTCGTCGGCGGCGGTCGCGTCGGGCTGGTCGGCGAAGGCGGCGTGGAGCCGGTCGTAGGTGTCGAGCACCGCCTCGACGATGACGCTCGTCTCGCCGATCACGGGCATGAAGTTCGTGTCGCCGCTCCACCGGGGAACGACGTGGGTGTGGAGGTGATCGACCGAGCCCCCCGCGGCGCCGGTCCCGAGGTTGTACCCGACGTTGTACCCCTCGGGCTCAAGCGCGGCGTCCATCGCGTCGAGCGTGCGGGCGACCAGGCGGTCTTTGCCCGCCAGCACGGTATCGTCGAACCCGCGGTGATCGGTCGCGTGTTGGTAGGGGATTACCATCGCGTGACCGGGGTTGTACGGGTAGTTGTTCAGCAGCACGTAGGCCTGCTCGCCGCGGGCAAGCAGGTAGTTGTCCCTGTCTGCGGTCTCATCGGGGATCGCACAGAACGGACAGCCCTCGTGGGTGCCCGAGTCGCGTTCGACCCAGTCGATCCGCCAGGGGGCAAACACCTGCTCCATACCACGAGTCGCCCGCGACCGCACAAACGGGTTTCGGGACCCACTCCGGGAGCCTCGGAGCCGTCGGTCGGTCCCGCCGAGAGTCGCGTCGCAGAGACCTACCGAGTGATGACCTCACAGCCGTCCTCGGTGACGATGACGGTGTGTTCTTTCTGGCTGACCAGCGCGTCCGGTCGCTCCTTGAGGACGGGGTACCCGTGGATCAGGTCCTGGCGTTTCAGCCGCCGGAGCGCCATCGCCGGGCGGTCGACCTCGAGCCACCGGGTCGCGAACGGGAGCGTGCGAAACTGTTCGGTGATCTGGGACATGGCCTGCCGGGCGCTCCGGTCCCGGACCGAGCCCTCCCGATCGAGGGCGAAGATCTCCTCGTCGCTACCCTCGCTTACCTTCCCGCGGCCGTCGGTCGCGAACGGCTCGATCGCGATCACGTCGCCGACCGACAGCTCGACGCCCTGGGAGACCCTGCGGTTTGGAATCGTGGGTGTGGTGTGTTGTTCGTACTGGTCGAGCCCGTGGCCGGTCAGGTTCACCACCGGACTGTAGCCGTAGCCCTCGATTGTCCGGCCGATCACGTCGCCAATCAGGCCCGTGTCGACGCCCGGGCCGACCGTCTCGATCGCCGCGTCGAGCGCCGCCGCGGAGGCCTCGACCAGCTCGTCGTGGCCGGAGAGGTCGACCGTGACCGCCGAATCGGCGATCCAGCCGTCGACGTGGACACCGATGTCGACGTTGATCATCTCCTCGCCGAAGGTGGCGTCGTCGTCGAGGCTCGGGGTCGCGTGGGCGGCCTCCTCATCGATACAGACGTTCACCGGGAAAGCTGGCTCGCCGCCCAGCTCGCGGATCCGCGACTCGACGTGTTCGGCCAGCTCGCGGTGACTCCCCCCGACCTCGACCCGGTCGACCGCCTCGGCCCGGACCTGGGTGAGTATCTCGCCGGCCTCGCGGTGGCGCTCGTAGCGGTCGTCCTGTAAGTCCACGTCCGTGCTCATGGTCGATCTTCGGTCCCGGTCGGCAAAGGCGTGGTGCTCTGGGGGCCAACCGGGGGACGACGGCGAACGGGCGGAGTTAACTACCCGGCGGGTCTCGGCTCGGATATGACACGGACGGCACTCGTGACCGGCGCCGGTTCGGGCGTCGGGCGCGCGACCGCACAGACCTTCCGGGAGGCGGGCTGGACGGTGTACGCGACCGCTCCCGAGCGAGCGGACCTCTCTGATCTCGCGGAGGCGGGCTGTGAGACGGCGACGCTCGATGTCACGAGCGAGGCAGACGCAGAGCGGGTCCTCGACCGGATCGGTGCCGAACAAGGGGCGGTCGACTGTCTGGTCAACGCCGCCGGCGTCCCCCAGTACGGCCCTCTCGAGGACGTTCCGACCGACCGGCTCGCCGCCCAGTTCGAGGCAAACGTCGCGGGTCCCCACCGGCTCGTCAGGGCGGCGCTGCCGAACATGCGACGTGCTGAGTCGGGGACGATTATCAACGTCTCGAGCGTTTACGGGCGGCTCGCCCCGCCGGGAGTGGGACCGTACGCCGCCTCGACGGCTGCCCTGGAGGCGTTGTCCGACGCGCTACGCGCCGAGCTAGACGGACTGGGGATCGATGTCGTCGTGATCGTGCCCGGACCGACCGGTACCGACGAGGACCGGACCGAGAGTCTGGACGGGCTCGAGCGGACCCGAGAGTACGAGTGGGTCTACGAGACTCTCGAGGACGCGGCGCTGACGACCGACGCGTTGCCGATGTCGAACGATCCCGAGGCGGTCGCGACGGTCATCCACGACGCCGCCTGCGCGGCCGATCCCGACCCGCGGTACGTCGTCGGGCCGGCGGCGAAAGCGCTGTTGTACGCCCGCTACCTCCCGGATCGGCTCCAGGACGCCGTCTTCCACGCGCTCCGGACCGTCGCCTGAGGCAGGGAGACTCCCCCAGCGAAACTACTCAGCCTCGAGACAGGCCGCGACGACCCGGAGGAGCTTCTCGCCGCGGACCTCCTCGGCGAACAGCGGTACCCGCCGCACGTCGTGGTCGCGAAACAGCTCCTGGGCGCGGGCCAGCGCCCGCCGCTGGACCGTCCACCGGCGGCCGCAGAACTCGCAGTCGGCGTGGTTGGGCGTGACCAGCCAGTCCGGGTCGATGTCGGCAACCGCGCTCGGATCCTGGAGCACGCGGTTGACGACGACCGTTCCGACCGGGATCCCGAACTCCGCGAGCCGGTCGCGCAGCCGCTCGGACTCGGCGACGCTGAGCTCCTCGGGGACGGTGACGATCCGGAAGTCCGTTCGGGCCGGGTCCTGCAGGAGTTCGCGCAGGCGCGTGACCCGCGCGCTGAGCTCGCCGAGATCCGCCGGGGCCGACTCCCCCGAGGCGCCGACGCCGGCGAGCCCTCCCAGCCGGTCCTGAAGCTCGGAGAACTGATCGGCGAGGCCCTCGAGCAGGCCGGGCAGCTCCAGCAGCCGAAGGGTGTGACCGGTCGGGGCGGTGTCGACGACAACGCGCTCAAAGCGCTCGTCGTCGAGGTACTCGAGCAACAGCCACACCGCGGCGGCCTCGTCGGCACCGGGCATCGTCGCCGCGTCGCCGGCCCCGCCGAACAGCCCAGCTAAGGGCGCCCCCGGGTCCGGACGCCCCTCGAGGGCGGTCTCGGGGTCGATCTCGGCGCCGAAAAGCGGTAGCTCCCCGTGGATCGGGGCGGGCGTGTCGGGAATGTCGGTCTCGAGGGTCTCCGACAGCGAGTGGGCCGGGTCCGTCGAGACGACGAGCGTCCGGGCGCCCCCGCGAGCGCTCGCCAGGGCCGTCGCCGCCGCCAGCGTCGTCTTCCCGACCCCGCCCTTGCCGCCGTAGAGCACGTACTCGGGGGCGTTGACTCCGGCCGGCACCGCGGCGTCGGCGACGTCCTCGAGCTGCTCGACGGGTTCGACTTCCAGCTCCATGCTCACCGTAGCCCCCCGCGCCGGGAGTACCCGTCGGATCCGAGCGATCGCGGCGCTTATTATTACCGACCGATACCATCGGGTTATGAGACGACGAACCTTCGTGTCGGCGGTCGGGACGGGCGTTCTTGCGTCGCTTGCGGGCTGTACGGACGACGGCGCCCAGACGGAGGCGGGCGACTCGCGGCTCGTGGTTGGGACATACAGCGCCTTCCTCGACGCCCCCTCGATCAGCCCCGGCGAGTGGGTCAAAACCGAGTTCGAGTCGGAGTTCGACGCGACGCTGGTCTGGCAGTCCCCACCCAACGAGCTCAACCACTACATCGAGCGGCGCACGAGCGACGTCGGGATCGACGCCGACGCCTACGTCGGGCTCACCGTCGACCAGCTCGTCCGGATCGACGAGGCCCTCGAGGAGCCGCTGTTCGCGGAGGCCGGCAATGTGGCCGGCGCCGACGGGATCGAGCCAGGGCTACGCTTCGATCCCGAGGGGCGGGCCCTGCCCTACGACACCGGGTACATCTCGCTCGTGTACGACGGGACCGCGGTCGAGGCCCCCGAGACCTTCGAGGGACTGCTCGAGTCCGAGTACGGCGAGCAGCTCATCGCACAGAACCCCGGGACGTCGGCCACCGGCCGGGCCTTTCTGTTGCACACGATCCACCGCTTCGGCGAGGACGGGTACCTCGAGTACTGGGACCGGCTCCAGAACAACGGCGTCCGGGTGCTGGGCGCCTGGAGCGACGCCTACGCGGCCTGGCAGGACGGCGAGGCGCCGATGGTGGTCTCGTACTCGACCGACCAGGTCTTCGCCGAGCAGGACGGGGCCGACCTCGAGAAACACCAGATCAGGTTCCTGAACGACCAGGCCTACGCCAACCCCGAGGGGATGGCCGTGTTCGCCGACGCCGACGAACCCGAGCTCGCCCGGGAGTTCATGGGATTTCTGCTCCGCCCCGAGATCCAGGGCGAGCTCGCCCAGCGAAACGTCTCGTTCCCGGCGACCGAGTCCGCCGAGCTACCCGAAGAGTACGGCGAGCTCGCGAAGGTTCCGCCGGAGCCGGTGACCTTCGGGTACGATCGGCTGCAGGGCTCGGTCGAGGGGTGGATCGACGCCTGGGAGCGCCAGTTCGGCCAGCAGTGAGCCTCGCGCCCGCCCGGTGGCTCGAACGCCACGCGATCGCCGGGCTCGCGGCCGGTGTGACGGCGCTGTTGATCGTCGTCTTTTATTATCCGGTCGGGACGGTGATCGTCGAGGCCGTCGGCGACGAGCGGGGCCCGCTCGCGGCCTTCGCGGCGCTGCTCCGGGACCCGTTTTACTTCGGCGAGCTCGCGCGGCTGGTCGCCGGCGAGTCGCCGCTCCCGGTCGGCCGGGACCTGCTGGCCGGCGACCGGCGACTGGGCGTGGTCGGATTCACCGCGTACCAGGCGCTGCTCTCGACGGTCGCGAGCGTCGCCATCGGCCTGCCGGCGGCGTACGCGTTGGCCCGGTACGAGTTTCCCGGCCGACGGACGCTGCGCTCGCTGACTCTGTTGCCGTTCGTGTTGCCCTCGATCATGGTCGCGGTGGGGTTCGTCGCCGCCTTTGGCGAGGACGGCCCGGTCAACGTCGTGCTCGGGACGGTCGGACTGTCGATCGACCTGTTCACCCTCGAGGCAATCGTGGTCGCACACGCCTTCTACAATGCGCCGCTGGTGGCGCGGGTGGTGACCGCGGCCTGGGAGTCGGTCGACGCCGGCGGCGTCGAGACCGCTCGGAGTCTCGGCGCCTCTCGGAGTCGGGCGTTTCTCGACGTCGTCGCTCCGCAGCTGCTCCCGGCTGTGGCGATGGGCGCGACGCTTACGTTCGTCTTTACGTTCGGAACCTTTCCGATCGTGCTCGCGCTTGGCGGGGCCGAGTACACTGTCCTCGAGGAGCGGATCTTCCGGCTGGTGCAGGAGCTCGCCTACGCCGAGGCGGCCGCACTCGCCGTGATCGAGCTGGCGATCTCGCTTGGCGTGTTGTACCTGTATCTCAGGATCGAGGCCCGCCAGGCCGGCGGTCGCACCGCGCGGCCGCTCCCCCGGCGGCGTCTGCGTCCGCCCGAGCTGTCGGTCCGTGCGCTCGTCCCGCGTGTCGGACTGGTTGCCTACGGGCTCGTCGCCGCCGGGCTCTTTCTCGCCCCGATCGCGAGCATGCTCCAGGCCAGCGTGACCGACGCCGGCGGGTTCACGCTCGATCACTACAAGTTTCTCCTCGAGCGTCAGGCCGAGGGAGCTGCCTTCCAGGCACAGCCGCTGCCGGCGATCCGGAACTCGCTTCTGTTCGGTGCGGGCGCGCTCGCGGTCGCGTTGCCGACGGGCGTGGTGATCGCCGTGCTCACGACCCGATCCTATCGGGGCCGGAAGCTCATCGACACCGTGGCGATGGCGCCGCTCGCCATCTCGGGGGTCGTGCTCGGCTTGGGGCTGTTGCGGGGGCTGGTGTTCGGCGTCGAGATCGGCGGGACGCGGCTCGCAGTCGGGGGTGCCGCGGCGATCGTCGCCGCCCACGCCGTCGCCGGCTACCCGTTCGTGGTTCGGACGGTCGCACCGGAGCTCGAGACTCTCGACGCGCAACTTGCCGAGTCGGCCCGGGCGCTTGGGGCTACGCGTGTCCGCGCGCTGCTGGACGTGGAGCTGCCGCTGGTCTGGCCGGGGGTGCTCGCCGGCGCGGCCTTCGCCCTCGCGCTCTCGATCGGGGAATTTTCCGCGACGGTTGTGCTCGCGACCGGCGCCGACCAGTTCACGATGCCGGTTGCGATCGAACGGTTCATTGGCCGCCGGCTCGGACCGGCGACCGCGATGGGCGTGGTCTTGCTCGTCGTCACCAGCGCGAGTTTCCTCGCGATCGACCGGCTGGGAGGCGATCGGGGTGGGTTCTGACCGTCGGCCGGCCGCCGCGCTCGAGGGCGTGAGCAAGCGGTACGGCGAGACAGCCGCCGTCGCCGACCTCTCGGTGACCGTCGAGGACGGGGAATTTTTCACGCTGGTCGGGCCCTCTGGCTGTGGGAAGACGACGACGCTGCGCCTGCTTGCCGGGTTCGAGGCCCCGACCACGGGACGGATCGAACTCGGCGGCGAGGATGTCGCCGGCATTCCCCCGGAGGACAGAGAGGTCGGGGTGGTCTTCCAGGAGTACGCGCTCTTTCCGCATATGACCGTCGGGGAAAACGTCGGCTACGGGCTCTCCTTTGCGGATCCACCCGGCGGGATCTCCCGGGACGAGCGGATCAGGGAGCTGCTCGCTTTGGTCGACCTCGAGGGAACGGCAGAGCGCGATCCGACGGCGCTGTCGGGCGGTCAACGCCAGCGGGTCGCCCTGGCGCGGGCCCTGGCGCCAGGGCCGGAGCTGTTGCTGCTCGACGAGCCGATGAGCGCCCTCGACGCCCGGCTCCGAGAGCGACTCCGGGTCCAGCTCCGCGAGATCCAGTCGGAGCTGGGTATCACCACCGTCTACGTGACCCACGATCAGGAGGAGGCGCTCGCGATCTCCGATCGGGTGGCGGTCATGCAGGACGGCCGGATCGAGCAGATCGGCCGGCCGCGAGCGCTGTACCGCCGCCCGGCGACGCAGTTCGTCGCGGAGTTTCTCGGCGAGAACAACCTCCTTTCTGGTCGGGTGACCGCGGTCGACGAAGAGACCGCGACCGTCGTAGTCGAGTCCCCTGAGGCCCCCCCGGTCGAGTTCGCGGTGGCCGCCGACCGGACCGTCGCGATCGACGATCGCGTGCTCTTTTGTGTTCGGCCGGAGCAACTCACCGTCGGGCCAGGCGAGACAGAAAACGAGCTCGCGGCGACGGCGCGAAACGCCGAGTTTCTCGGCGCGACGACCCGAGTCCACCTTGAGTGGCGGGGTCGGGAACTGCTCGCGCTCGTCGACAGGGCAATCGAGCCGGGCGCGGCCGTGACCGTCGGGTTTGATCCCGAGGACGTCCACGTGCTCCCCGAAGAGTAGACGCGATCCGCGGGCCCGAGACGCCACGAAAGAGGTATTACCGGCCGGAAAGAGATCCGGCATATGTCGGCGATCGAGGTTGACGGCGTCTCGAAGCGCTACGGCTCGGTGACGGCGCTCGACCGGGTCGATCTG
This sequence comes from uncultured Halobacteriales archaeon, assembly GCA_964423305.1. Lineage (GTDB taxonomy): Archaea > Halobacteriota > Halobacteria > Halobacteriales > Haloarculaceae > Halovenus. Next base: position 12,226 of record CAYREK010000044.1, read on the forward strand.
ACCGTCACCGAGGGAGAGATCTTCGGCTTTCTCGGGCCCAACGGCGCCGGCAAGTCGACGATGATCAACGTCTTTCTCGATTTCGTGCGCCCCGACGCCGGGGGCGTGACGGTGTTCGGCCACGACTGCCAGACCGAGGGCGTCGCCGCCCGCAAACGGATGGGGGTGCTCCCTGAGGGATACTCGGTGTACGACCGGCTGACCGGCCGCCAACACGTCGAGTTCGCGATCGAGTCGAAAGGCGCCGACACGGAGCCGATGGCGATTCTCGATCGGGTCGGACTGACCGGCGACGCCGACCGCCCGGCTGGGGGCTACTCGAAGGGGATGGCCCAGCGGCTGATCCTTGGCATGGCGCTGGTCGGCGAGCCCGACCTGCTGATCTTGGATGAACCCACCAGCGGGCTCGATCCAAACGGCGCCCGCGAGATCCGGTCGATCATCCGGGAGGAAAACGCCCGCGGCGCGACGGTCTTTTTCTCGAGTCACATCCTGGAACAGGTCGAGGCTGTCTGTGACCGGGTCGGGATCCTCACCGACGGCTCGCTGGTGGCGGTCGACACGATCGACGGGCTGCGGGAGTCGGCCGGCGGCGGCACCGTCTTGCGGATCTCGCTGGCGGCGCTTGACGACCAGTTCAGGGGAGCCGCGGCGGCGGTCGACGGCGTCGACGACGTCCGGCTCGAAGGCGAGGAGCTCGTCGTCGCCTGTGCCGACGCCGCCAAGATGGACGTGTTGTTTGCACTCGACCGGGCGGGGGCGGACGTGCTCGATTTCGCGACCGAGGAGGCCTCACTCGAGGAGCTGTTCGCGGCCTACACCGGCGGTGAGCGCCGGTGACGCGGCGCTGGACCGCGATCGCCCGGAAGGACGCCCGCGAGGTCTGGGACTCCCGGCTGCTCAGATACCTCCTGTACCTGCTCGTGGTCGTCTACGGGCTGGCCGCGTACGTCTACCCGTTGGGTCGAGATGTCGTGACGACCAGCGGTTTCGCCGGGTTCGCGACCGATTCGATCGGGCTGCTTGTCCCGCTAATTGCGGTTCTGCTCGGGTACAACGCCGTCGTCGGCGAGCGCGCCACCGGACGGCTCGTGCTCACCCTCGCGCTGCCACACGCCCGTCGGGGGGTCGCCCTCGGGAAGCTCCTCGGTCGTGGCGGCGTGCTCGTCGGCGGGCTGGTCGTCGGGCTCGCGGTCGCGGTCGGGCTCGTGATCTATCCGTTCGGGACCCTCGAGCCGCTCGCGTACCTGGGGTACGTCGGCGTGACGGTGCTGTTCGGACTTGCCTTTTTCGCGATCGCGGTTGGCCTCTCGATGGCGACGGCCTCGAGGGGGCTCGCCCGAGCGGGTGCGTTCGGCGTGTTCGTGCTGTTTGTCGTCGCTTGGGACCTGGTGCGCTCGGGGGTGCGTGTCGTACTCACACAGCTCGGAGTGATCGACGGGCCGCTGCCCGCGTGGGCGCTGTTCGTTCACGGCGCCGAGCCCGGCCAGCTCTACGATCGGATCGTCACTGGACTGATCGCCGACGAACAGACCGGGGCGTACCTCGGACCCGACGCCCCGTGGTATCTCGGCGAGTGGGTCGCGCTCGGACTGCTCGGGCTGTGGATCGTCGGCCCGCTTGCGCTTGGCTACCGACGGTTCGCGGAGACGGACCTGTGACCCGAGAGATGAACTGGCGTGGACTCGCCCGGAAGGATTTCCGGGACGCGATCCGGTCGCGGACTATCGCGGCGCTGCTCGTCGGCTTCCTGATCTTGTATCTCGCGATCGGGTACGCCGGCGTCAGACTGGTCGGCTCGGCGTTCGACGGCGTTGTCTCGCTGGTCGGGCTGGCGACCGTATTTCTCGTTCCGATCGCGAGCCTCGGGGCCGGCTACAAGTCGATCGTCGACGCGCGGAGTTCGGGCTCGATCGCGCTGGCGCTCTCGCTGCCTCACAGCCGGCTCGATCTCGCGGTCGGCACGTTCGTCGGGCGGGCGGGTGTTATTGTGGCCCCGCTCGTTGCCGGGCTACTCGGAGCCGCCGTCGTGGCGAGTGCTCTAACCGGACCGCCGCCGGCGGCCTATCTGTCGGTCGTCGTCGTGACGGTGCTGTACGGACTCGCCTTCCTCGGGATCGCGGTCGGGCTCTCGCTTGGGGTGACCACGAGCCGGCGGGCGACCGTCGGCGCCTTTGGCGCTTACGTCCTGTTTACGACCCTGTACGACCAGCTCATCGAGGCGATCGTTCTGATCCTCTTTCGGTTCGACGGGACTGCCGTGGTAAGTCTCCCCGACTGGGCCCGCCTCGTCCAGCACCTCGGGCCGGCACAGGCGTACACGTACGCGGTTTCGGAGCTGTTCTCGGTCTCGTTGGCTGCCGAGTTCACGACGAGCGCGCCGCCGGCGTGGTTCTCGGTCCCGGTTGCGGCGCTTGTCTTGCTCGGCTGGGTCGGTGGGAGTCTCGCGGTCGGGTACCGGCGGTTCCGACGGATCGATCTGTAGGTCTGCGTTCGGTCTGGTCAGTGCTCGCGGTCGGCCCAAAAGGAGTCGAGTTCGTCGGCGAGAAAGGCCGGCGTGAGCCGGACGAGTTCCGCGCGGTCGCTCTCGGGGAGAAATCTCGTGACACTACGGCGGGCATCGGGGGCGTACCGGCCGTCGACGAGCGCCCGTACGCCCACCTCCTCGGGGCCGCGGATCACCCGACCGAGCGCCTGCCTGGCCCGGCGGATCGCCGGCGCCGTCAGCGCGTACGCGAACGCCCGGTCCTCGCCGAAGGCGTCTCCGTAAGCCCGCCGGACGGCCCGGGTCCGGGGGGAGCCGACGTTTACGAGTGGAACGCCGACGACCGCACAACACCGGAGCTTCTCGCCGTCGTAATCGACCCCCTCGGTGAGTGTGCCCCGGACGCTGGTCGTCAGGATCTTTCCCTCGCCGGCGAAAAACCGGCGCTTGCGCCGCTCGGTGGCCTCGTTCGAGGAGGGTTCGTCGATCAGAACCGGTTTTTCGACCGCGTCGGCGAGGTACTCGCCGGCCCACCGCGCCTCGGCGTAGCTCGGCATCGCAACGAGGACGTTGCCCGGCGACCGGGCGAGCGCCCGCAGGGCCTGTGCGTACTCGTCGCGGGTCCGGGTCCAGGTCTCGGGGGTGGCGTTGTCGGCCGGATCGCCGCGGTTGCGGGCGGTAAACGGCGTCGCGTCGACCAGGAAGCTCGCGCGGTTTTCCGCCGGGAAGGGCAGCTCGTAGGTCCGCTCGATCACCGGCCGGTCCGCCGGGAGCGCATCGAAGCCGGCGACCTCCCGGAACACGTCGATCGGCTCGAGGGTCGCGCTCATCGCCATCCCGCCGCCCAGTTCCTCGAAGGTCTGGGCCAGCGTCTCCCCGGGCATACACTCGTACAGGACGAGCCCGGCGGTGTAGGTCCGGCCCCACTCGGTGTCGGCGGTCTCGGCCGGGGCGTGTTCGAGCTCGATCTCCCGCAGATACCGGGCGTGATCGGACTCGTACCACCGCTCTGCAATTGCCCCCACCGCAGCACAGACCGGCGTCCGGGCCATCCCGAGGGCATCGAGAGTGTCCTCGACGGCGGTCCCGACCGTCGCGAGCGACCGCCAGAGGTCGCCGCCGTACCCGGCCCGCTCGGCCCAAGCGGTCAGCTCGTCGCGCTCGGCGGTCTCCGGATCGCGAAGCGGCACCTCGAGGTCCCGACCGGGGAGTCGGTCGGGCTCGACCCGCCAGTCCCGGCCGGCGCGCTCATCGAGGCTCGTCTCGACCCGGTCGTCGAGCCAGCTCAGCAGATCGTCGTAGAAGTTCCGGGCGCGCTCGACGGCTGCAAGTGGCACCTCGTGGCTCGCGAGGCTCTCCTCGATCGCCTGCCGGGCCTCGGTCGTCTCGTTTGCCCGGGAGGCGACCGTTGCACAGTCGTTGCGGGCGCGTTTCAGCGTCGCCCGGCCAACCCGATCAGAGAGCAGGTCCCGCACCCGCTCCTCGAGTCGGTGGGCCTCGTCGACGATCAGGAACGTGTCCTCGCCAAACGCCGGCTCGAGCAGCGGCCGCGAGGTGGGGTCGAACAGGTGGTTGTAGTTGCCGATCACCACCTCCGCGGCCTCGAGCAACACGCTCATCGCCCGGTGGGGACAGGTCCCCCGCTCGGTCGCGGCCGGGAGGTACTCCTCGGCGGTGATCACGCCGCGGTCGCCGGCTTCAAAGCCGATCGGCGAGCCCCTGTCGCGGGCGTACCAGTCGGCCTCGAACGGACAGTACAGCGCGTCCCCCTCTGGGGCCCTGGGTTGGGCGCGCTGGTAGGGGCTCTCCCCGCCGGCGGTCGCGAGGCCGTCCCCGAGCTCGGCGCGGGCCTCGCGAGTGAGCTCGCTCGCCGCGCCCGGGTCCCACCAGGTATCTCCCTCGGCGCCGCCGACGACCGCCTCGGCGCCGGTCCCTGTCGCCGCGCCGTCGCTCTCGACCAGGCCGGCGGTGGTCTCGCGGAGGCTCTCACACCGCTCGTGGACGCTCCCTTCGGGGAAGACGCCTTCCCGGCCGTACGGACACAGATCGCGCTTGCCGACTAACGCGACTCCGGTGAGTGGCTCCTCGCGGCCGTCGTTGAGCGCCCTGAGATCGTCGACGAACTGCTCGCGCTGTTGTTTGACAGGCGTGACCACGACGGCGTTCTCGTAGCTGCCCTCCCTGATTGCGGTCGCCGCGGCAGTGAGCGCGGCCATGGTCTTGCCCGTTCCACAAGGGCCCTCGACCAGTAGGTAGCCGTCCTCGTCGGCGGCCGCGAGCGCGGCCTCGATCGCGTCGCGCTGGTTCTCGTAGGGCTCCGCGAAGCCGAAGTACTCCCGCCACTCACCCATCGTTGAGTTTGGAGGCCTTGTGGGGTTTCAACCCACGGATGCGACTCGGGCCCGATCGTCCGCGACCGAGATTACCAGGCGTACTCCTCACGGGGGTCGACGGCGTCTTCGGCGCGGTCGAAGACGTGCTCGCCGTCGACGAACACGTGCTGGGTCCGGGTACCCATCTCGTAGAAGGGGCCGTCCCAGACCGCGATGTCGGCGTCGGTGCCGATCTCGAGGGTGCCGACCCGGTCGCGCACGCCCAGGATCTCCGCCGGCGTCCGGGTGACCGCTGCGAGTGCGGCCTCCGCCGGGAAGCCTTCGCGAACGGCCAGTCCCACACAGACGTCGAGGTGCTGTTGGGGTAGGACGGGGGCGTCGGTCTGAATCGCCACGTCGACGCCGGCCTCGTGGAGGATGCCGGGTGTTTCGAAGGTGAGGTTGCGCAGCTCGTATTTCGTCGCCGAGGAGATCGAGGGGCCGACCACCGCCGGCACGTCCCGCTCGACGAACTGGTCTGCGATCAGGTGCCCCTCCGTGGCGTGTTCGATCGACAGCGCCTCGATGCCGAACTCCTCGGCGATCCGGAAGACCGTCATGATGTCGTCGGCCCGGTGGGCGTGGACCCGCAGGGGGAGCTCTCCCTCGAGGACCCGCACCAGATTCTCCTTGCCGATGTCCCGCTCGAAGGGTTCGTCGTCCGCGCGGGCCTGCTCGCGCTGGCGGCGGTAGTCCTCGGCGGCGGTAAAGGACTGCCGGAGCGTGGCCGCGACGCCCGGCCGGGTGGCGGGCTGGCGGTCCTTGCGCTCGCCGTGGAACCGTTTCGGGTTCTCGCCCATCGCGGCTTTCATGCCGTCCTCGGCGACGAGCATCTCGTCGGCGATCGTTCCGTAGGTCTTCATCGTACAGATCACGCCGCCGATCACGTTCCCCGAGCCCATCCGGGCCGAGACCGACGTCACGCCGCTCTGGAAGGCGTGTTTGAGTTCCTCGTCCCGTGGATGAAAGCCGTCGAGAGCGCTGACATGTGGTGTCGTCGCGTCGGTCCCCTCGTTGAAGTCGCCGTCCTCGGGCTCCCCCCACTCGGCCATGCCGGCGTGTGAGTGTGCGTCGACCAGTCCCGGCGTTACCTCGGCGCCGTCGAGATCGATCACCGTTGTCTCTGCTGGACGGTCGACCGAGCCGATCGCCGCGATCTGGCCGTCCCCTATGAGCAGGTCGCCATCGATCGTGCCCCGCTCTGTCGCCGTGTGTAGCCGTCCGCCCGCAAGAACTGTTGGTATGCGCTGTGACTGGCAACGCTCACGTAAATTCGTTCGGAACCCGGGCAGGGTAGTGTTCAGATAAGGATTGAAGGGTGAGGCGTGGCGTTTTCTGCGTGGTTAT
>CAYREK010000045.1:0-9443 GCA_964423305.1 uncultured Halobacteriales archaeon
TCCACGGCCTGAAGGCCGTGGTATTGCGCCTGTTCCGCCTATAAGTACTGCAGGAAATCTCGGGGTCGGGCGGGGCGAGCGACGGCCACACCGTTCGGCAGCTCAGGTCTGTTCGGTGGCCTCGCTCGCGACGTGTCGACCGCGCGGGCGAAGCTCCACCTCGCGGCGGACCCGCTCGCGTTCGAGCACGCCGGCCTCGACCAGCCGGTCGTAGATCTCCTCGACTCGGTCGACATCCATGCCGACGAACTCGGGGATCTCGAACGGCGAGACCCCGGAGTAAAGAGCCATCACGACCTCGGTCTCGGCCTCCGAGAGGTCGGCGTCGGTCGTCGTCTGGACGCCGGCCTCGAGCAGCGAGGCGAGCACCGACGCCCGGGCTCGGGGCGCGGAGACGTGGGTCTCGACGACTGTCTCCGCTTCAGTGTGCTCGACCCGAACGACCGGACGGTCCTGACCGGCAACGGCGGCGACGGCCTGTTCGACCCGGCCGACATCGTCGATCTCGATCTCGACGAGCCGTCCGTCGGCGGTCGCGAGCGCGACGCTGTCGGCGTCGACGGTCAGCCGGGCCTTCGTCCAGTCGCTGTCCTGAACGACTCCGCCGGCCACCGCCGGGTGATCGACCAGTGCCGCCCGCTGGTCCAGGATTGCGTTGTACAGCGCCCGCTCGAAAGCCTCGTGCTCGGCGGGCGCCACGAGAGTCACGTCCTCCGCTGCCCGGACTGAGAGATAACTCGAGACCTTCGCGATCGGCTCGGTGACATCGGTTCGGCTGCGAATCCCCTCGATGGTCGACAGCGGGATCGTCTCCGTGCCCTCGTTTGTCGCGAGCACCAGCCGCTTGTCCGAGAGCAACAGCCGGGCCGGCAGCCACTCGATGTCGGAGAGCTTGTGCCCGTCCCTAACCACGGGAGCGAACCGGCCCTGTTGATCGGCGATCGCGGTCTCGTCGGCCATCGACTGAACTTATCGGTGACGGGGGATCATTGTGTCGTCGGTCTCACCTGCGCCCACCGAGCTTCGACAGCGCGGAGAAGGCCCGCTTGCGGACCGTCTCGCTGTCGGTCTCGTCGACGAGCGTCTCGACGCGGGCCGCGGTCTCGTCGTCGCCGACCCGACCGAGCGCGAACAGCGCCTGCCCGCGGGCGGTCTCGTCGGCCTCGGGATCCTCCGCAAGCGCGAGCAGCTCGCGCTCGACGCGGGTCCCCCCGATCTCGGCGAGACTGGTCGCGGCGAACTGGCGGGTCATCTGCTCGCCGTCCGCGAGCGCCTCGACTAACGCGTCGACGGCTTCGCGGTCCGCGTCGTCGTCGAGCAGCCGGCCGAGCAGCCAGGCGGTGTTGCGCCGCTGTGCGGCCTGACCGCTCTCGGCGAGGATCTCGACGAGGGGATCGGTGATCGTCTCGTCGTCGGTCGCGGCGAGCTCCGCGAGGACGGTCTCGCGCAGCTCGTGGCTCGTCTCGCCGGAGACGTTCGAGAGCAGCTCGAGCAGCGAAAACACCGCGGCCCGGCGGACCGGTCCGGACTCGTCGGTGAGCGCCGCCGCGAGTGCGTCGACCGGCCGGTCGGTATCGAACTCTCCCAGTCCGCCGACGGCAATCCGACGCACCCGCGGATCGGGATCGTCGTACAGCTCGAGCAGTACAACAAGGGCCCGTCGGCCGCCGATCCGGCCGAGCGCCTCGGCGGCCGCCCGTCGCACGCCCGCCGACGGGTCGCCGAGCAGTCCCTCGAGAGCGGTCGTCGCGCGCGGGTCGCCGATCCCGCCGCAGGCCCGGGCCGCCCGGGCGCGAACCCGGGGATCGGGATCGTCGAACCGGTCGGCGAGGGGCGAAACCGAGTCGGGCTGGCCGAGCTCGCCCAGGGCGTTCGCCGCCGCCATGCGCAGCTCCGGGCGGTCGTTATCCAGTGCCGCGGTGAAGGCCTCGGCTTTCTGCCAGTCTGCGGCGGCGTCGAGTTCGATGCCGGCCGCGGTCGCGACCAGCCGATCCAGCGCTCCATCACCCAGCCGGTCGAGCGCGTCGACCGCGGCCGCCGCCACCCGGTCGTCGTCGTCGGTCGCGGCCGCGACCAGGGCGTCGATCACGTCCTCGCGGCGGTCGTGTCCGTCGAACTCCCCGAGCAGCTCGGCCGCTCGCCGCCGGACCGACGTGGAGCCCGACTCGAGGGTCTCGATGATCGCCTCGGCGTCGCCCGAGCGCTCGTGCTCGTACAGCGACATCAGGACCCACCGCCCGTTCGTCGAGTCCGTCTCGCGGGCCCGGCGGGCAGCCGCGATCGGGGTCGGTCAGCGTTGCTGTGGCTCATGCTGGTAGATGCGGTGGCGTTTCGAGACCGGATCGAAGGCCGGTCGGGTGTCGGCCGGGAGCGTCTCGGTCGCGCCGATCATGAGATACCCCCCGGCGGTGAGCGAGGCCCGGATCGTCTCGAAGATCCGCTTTTTGTACGCGGGGTCGATGTAGATCAGGAAGTTCCGACAGAGCAGGAGATCGACGCCGGGCTTTGGATCCCCGCGGATGAGGTCGTGGCGCTCGAACTCGACCATGCGCTTGACCCGGTCCCGGACGGCGAACCGGTCGCCCTCGCGGTCGACGTACTCCTCGGCGGCGACCGGGGCCAGCTCCGCTGCGATGTCGGTCGTCTGGGTGGTCTCGTAGACGCCCCGGCGGGCCGCCGCAAGGACCTCGGCGTTGATGTCGGCACCGGTGATCGAGAGTCGCTCGTGGCGGATCGCCGGATCGTCGAGTGCGAGCATCGCCACCGAGTACGGCTCCCGGCCGTCCGCCGAGGGGACGCTCCAGACATCGACCGAACGGCTGCGGTCGGTCAGCTCCGCGAGTACCTCCCGCAGGCGCTCCCAGGCCTCGGGGTTGCGGAAGAAGCCGGTCACGTTGATCGACATGGAATCGAGCAGCGCCTCCCGCTCGTCTGGGTCGTTCTCGAGCAGCCGCCGGTATGCCCGGTACCCGTCGGCGTCGGTCCGGCGGAGCCGGGCGGTGATCCGGCGGTCGAGGTACTGGTCGTTGTAGTAGTCGGTCTCGAAGTCCAGCTCCGCCTCGACGAACTCGAGCAGCGCCTCGAAGGCCCGCCGGTCGGCCTCGGTCGGTCCACTCATAGCGTGGCGACATCGACGATGTGGACGATGTTCCCGTCGCCGAGCACCGCAGTCCCGGAGAGGCCGGGGGTGCCGCTGAGCATCCCCTCGAGGGGTTTGACGACGACCTCCTCCTGGGTCTCGACGGCGTCACACCGGAGCGCGACCTGTCGCTCCGAGGCCCGGATCCGGACGAGCATCTCCTCGGCGGCGTCGGCGGCCCGCGTTCCGCCGTCGGCGCTCGCTTCGGGAACGTCGAAGGCCTCGGCGAGATCGACCACCGGGTAGAGATCATCGTCGTGTCTGACCACCGCCTGCCCGTCGACCCGCTCGGTCGCGGCCGCGGTCGTGATCTCGTCGACGTTCTTGATCGGCACGCCGTACTCCTCCTCGCCGACCCGGACGAACAGCACCTTCACGATCGCCATCGTCACCGGCAGGCGCAGCGACACCGTCGTTCCCTCGCCGGGCGTACTCCGGACATCGACCGAGCCGTCGAGCCTGGTGACGGTCTCGCTGACGACATCCATCCCGACGCCCCGGCCGCTGGTGTCGGTGACCTCCTCGGCCGTCGAGAACCCCGGGTGGAAGACCAGATCGTACACCGCCGAGTCGTCGGTGGTCTTGAGTTCCTCGGGCGAGCGGATTCCCTGCTCGATCGCCTGCTCGCGGATCTCCTCGGGGTCGAGGCCGGCACCGTCGTCCGCGACCTCGACGACGACGTGATCGCGCTCGCGACGGGCACGCAACTCGAGCTGTCCGACCGGGGGTTTGCCCGCCCGCTCGCGTTCCTCGGGCGGTTCGATCCCGTGATCGACCGCGTTCCGGAGGAGGTGCAAGAGCGGATCCGAGATCTCCGTGAGGATCGTCCGGTCGAGCTCGACGTCCTCGCCCTCGATGGTGAACGCGACTCGCTTGTCGAGGTCCCGGGAGAGGTCCCGCACCATCCGGGGGAACTTCCCGACGACCCGTCGCAGCGGGACCAGGCGCATGTCCATCACCGTGTTCTGGAGGTTCGAACTGACCTTGTCGAGCTCGTCGAGAGAATCCTCGGCCGCGTCGAGTGCCTCGCTCTCGACGGCCCGACGGAGCTTGATCCGGCTCGTGACCAGCTGTTCGACCAGCCCGTGCAGGTCGTCGAGCCGGTCGACGTCGACCCGGACCGAGGAGATCTCCTCGGTCTCGGCCGTATCGGCGTCTGCCTCCGGCTCGGTTCCCGAGTCGGCGTCTTCCTCCTCGGTGTCGCCGCCCTCGGCGTGGCCGGAATCGTCGGTTACGTCGGGCGAATCGGGTGTGCCGGTCGGATCGGACTCGGGGCCGGCGCCCGTCCCGATCGCCTCGACCCGGACCTCCTCGATCTGTCCGATCGCCGCGAGTTCGGTTTCGATCTCCTCGGGGTCGTTCGGCGGGAAGACGACGGTAAACTCGTCTTCGAACTCTCCGTTCTCGATCGCCGGCCGGTCCGGGCTTGTCTCCCGGATCGAGAACGACTCCTCGATTGCCTCGAGCGCGAGCAGCGCGTCGACGCCGAGCATCTCGCCGTCCCCGACCGAGATGCTCGCGCGCACGCCCGAGCCACCGGTAGTGGTCCGCTCGGGCTCGGCGTCTGGGGCCGTCTCCTCGTTGGTCGCCGTCGGAGCCTCCCCCTCGAGTACCCCCCGGAGCTCGGCGACCAGCGACTCGGTCTCCGAGTCTGTCTGGCCGTCTGCCTCGATCTCGGCGACGATCGTTTCGATTCGGTCGACGCCGGCGAAGATCAGATCCATCACCTCGGGGGTGACCGCCAGCTCGTCTGCGCGCATCGCGTCGAGGAGGTCCTCGATCGCGTGGGCCAGCTCCGAGGCGGCCTCGAAGCCCATCGCCGCGAAGTTACCCTTCAGCGTGTGGGCGGTCCGAAAGATCTGGTCCATCGCCGCCTCGTCGTCGGGATCTGACTCAAGCGCCAGCAGCGAGTTGTTCAGCGTCCTGATCTCCTCTTTGCTCTCTTCGACGAACGCGTCGAGATAGCGGTCGCTCATGATTGTGATCGTGGTCCTCTGGTGTCCGTTCTCCGGGTTCCGTCTGCGAGCTCGACGACGCCCGCGGGGATCTCCCCGGCGGGCAGCACCTCCTCGACCCCGCCGGTGGCGATCGCCTCACGGGGCATCCCAAACACCGCGGAACTCGCCTCGTCCTGTGCGATCACCGCGCCACCGGCGGTCGCGATCGCTGCCGCGCCGGCCGCACCGTCCGCGCCCATGCCCGTGAGCACGACACCGACGAGCTCGTCGGTGACCGTCTCGGCGGCCGTCTCCATGGTCACGTCGGCGGCGGGTCGAACCCCGTGTCGGGGCGGATCCTCGGTCAGTCGTACCCGCAGCCGTCCGGCCCGGTAGCTCGAAACCTGCATATGCTGGCCGCCGGGTGCGACGAGGGCCTCGCCGCCGCCGATCCGGTCGCCGTCCTCGGCCTCCCGGACCGCGTAGTCACTGTGCTCGTCGAGTCGGGCCGCGAACCGGTCGGTGAACCCGGCGGGCATGTGCTGGACGATCAACACGCGGAAGGCCGCCTCGCCGGGCACCGCCGCGAGGAGTCCCTCGACGACCGTCGGCCCGCCCGTCGAGGAGGCGATCACGAGCGTCGGCTCCCCGGTCGTCTCCCGCGGGAGCGTGCTCGATGTGCTTGCCGTCGGATCAGTCGGGCCGGCCGCGCCGGCCGACAGATCCGCCGCTGCGACCGCCCGGACCCGCTCGACCAGCGCGTCCTCGAGTCCGGCCATCGTCGTCGAGACCTCGCCGCCGGGTTTCGTAAAGAAATCGACCGCGCCCCGCTCGAGGGCATCGAAGGTCACCGCGGTGTTTTCCTCCGTGTGGGCCGACAACATCAACACTGGGGTCGGGTGCTCGGCCATGATCCGCTCGACGGCCTCGAGCCCGTCGACCTCGGGCATCTCGACGTCCATGGTCACCACGTCCGGATCGTGTTCGCGGACCGCCGCGACCGCCTCCCGGCCGGTCCGTGCCTGGGCGACCACCTCGATGCCACCCTCGGAGAGCGTCCGAGAGATCACGCTCCGCATGAACTGCGAGTCGTCCGTGACGACCGCCCGTACCGGCCCGTCGGCGCGGGCTCCCGCCGGTGATCGTTCCCCGTGCATCCCACTCTCGATTCGGGCCAGCCCGCGAATAAACACTCCGGCGCCGAAATCAGATCTGATACTGACGGAGCCAGGATTAATTGTGCGGGCCGCGTCGCTCCGGTAATGGCCGTCACGACCCACGAGCAGGTCCTCGAGTTCGACGTCGCGGGCCAGCGATACTGCGTGAGCATCGAGCACGTGACCGAGATCGTCGACGCCGGCGAGATCACGCCGGTCCCGAACGCCCCGCCGTATCTCGAGGGCGTGATGGATCTGCGGGGAGAGACCACCGCGATCGTCGATCCCCGAGAGGTGTTCGGCCTCTCAGGGGGCGATCCCGACCGAATCGTGGTCTACGAGCCCTCCGTCGCCGGCGACCGACCGGCCGGCTGGCTCGTCGGGGGCGTCGAGCAGGTCCTCGGGGCCGCCCCGGAGGACGTCGACGACCCGCCCGAGGAGGATCCGGCGGTGCGGGGCCTACTCCAGGACGAGGACGGCTATCTCGTCTGGGTCGACCCCAGGGCCGTCCACGGGGCCTGATCGGCCGACCGACCGATCAGTCTACAAGACTTTTTATTCCGGGCGGCACAGCTTCGGGTAATGGTGGAGCTAGTCCGGACCGGGATCGAGGGGCTCGACGAGATTCTCAACGGCGGCATCGTGAAACACTCGACGACGCTCGTAAGTGGCAACCCCGGCGCGGGAAAGAGCGTCATGGGCCTGCAGTACATCTACAACGGCGTCGACCTGTTCGACCAGCGGGGCCTGTATCTCACCTTCGAGGAAAACGCCGAGGACCTCCGCCAGGCCGCCGAGTCGATCGGCTTCGAGCGGTGGGAGGAGTACGTCGAAGCCGGCGACATCACCATCTTCGACAAGCAGACCCTGCTCCGGGAACACGAGTTCGACGCCTCCCTCGAGCTGTTGCTCGAGGAGCTCGCCGAGGAGGACTACGAGCGGCTCGTGCTGGACTCGCTGACGATGTTCCAGCTGTTTTTCGATGACGAACAGGAGAAACGCACCTACCTCCTGAAGTTCATCGACATCCTCGCGGACAACGGCCTGACCACGCTGATGACGAACGAACAGGGGACGGTCTTTCCCGAGACCGACATCGGCCTCGAGAACTTCCTCACCGACGGGAATATCTACCTGCTGCAGACCCCCACCGACTCGGGGGTCAACCGCTACGTCTGGGTCGCGAAGATGCGCAAACAGGACGTCGACACCGACATCTTCCCGATGGAGATCGACGAGGGCGGGATCACCGTGTTCAAAAACGCAAGCGAGTTCTCGATGATGGGCGGCGAAGAATCGCCGCTGTAGCAACTATCAGGGACTGAAACGCCGGTCGGCCGACCGCCGGGCTTTTTATGCTCGCAGTATGTATTCTGATAACGATGGCGGGGGTCGACACGATCCGGACGCTCGGAAACAAGTACAGCGCCGAGATCCTCTCGGCAACCGGCGAGGCAAAGTCCGCACAGGAACTCAGCGAGGAACTAGACATTCCGATCGCGACCTGCTACCGGCGGATCGACGAGCTCCAGGAACAGGACCTGCTCGAGTTACACGACAACATCCTCTCGGACGACCGGCGACGGATCAAAGTCTACCGCCGGAGCGCCGAGTCGGTTCACGTCGAGTTCGACGGCGCCCTCGCCGTCGACATCGAGGAACGCTCCGAGGTGACAAACACTCTGGACGAGGCCTGGCGGACCCTCTCCGAGGGCGACTGACCCGGGCGCGCCTGCGCTTGAATCACTAGGGGTCACGAGACGTTCCTCTGAGCGAGGACCCGGCCCGGACCCAATTATCAGCACAAATATTTTCGGGCGGGAGCTTATTACGGGGCGAGAGTGACGGTCTGGTAATGATCGAGACTGTCGAGGCCCTCTACGCGGTCACGACGCTGGTGTTCGTCGGCGCCGGACTGACGATGGTCGGGATGGCGCTGCGGGCGTACGTCCAGACCTCGCGACAGGCAATGCTTCATATCTCGCTGGGGTTCGGGTTCGCCGTCGCCGGCGCGGTGGCGACGATGATCAGCGCCTTCCTCAACGACTTCGAGGGCGTGCGGTCGCTGCTCTTTGTCAACACCGGGATGACCACGGTCGGCTTCCTGTTCGTGATGTACAGCGTCGTCAACTACAGCTGAGCTGAGTTTCATTTTCAGTTATAGTAATTTTTGTCTCGAGTCTGAGCGTGTTGTTGTGCTCCGAGTATCGCCGCAGACGCATCGAAAAACTGTCTGAAGCGACTTGCAGTAGTGTTATCAGAGACTGAACGCTGGATGGTACGGCGTGATACTGTTTTTGATATCGATAACTGGCGGATCAGTCTTATACGTATGCTTGGGAAAGGAAGGAGTAAGTCCGGGAGATCCCGGGCGAAGAGACCAATGGAACGTAACCTACCGAACGACCGCGGCCAAGTGGGAATCGGCACCCTCATCGTGTTCATCGCACTGGTGCTGGTTGCCGCAATCGCCGCGGGTGTCCTGATCAACACCGCCGGCCTCCTGCAAGACTCTGCAGAGGATACCGGCGCCGAAACGCAAAGTGAAGTGAGCGATCGGATCGTCGTGACGAACGCATTCGCCAACGTCGCCACCGCTGGTGACGCTGATGCAGTTGATGATGGCGACTCCGTTGATATATCGGTGCGACCAGCTGCTGGCGCCGATACAATTGACCTTACTCAATTCACAGTAGAATACATTAACGAGGAGAGTGGTAACTTTGGGACAGTTGACATAGAGAGTGCTAATATCACTGAAAACGTAGGGAGTAATCCTCTATCAAACGAAGAGGACCGCGCGACGCTTAATTTCTTCGCCAGTGACTTCGATACCCCGGGTTCTGGTGAAGAGGTTCAGCTGACATTTGTTGCACCGGGCGGCGGTGAGACGGTCCTTACGCTCAAAGTGCCTGACAATCTGAATGATGACGCCGTTGACCTGCTGAACAACTAACACAGAATAATGATCGATATTAATCCAAACACCGACCGTGGTCAAGTGGGAATCGGCACCCTCATCGTGTTCATCGCGCTGGTGCTGGTCGCCGCGATCGCCGCGGGCGTCCTGATCAACACCGCCGGCCTCCTGCAGGACTCTGCGGAGGATACCGGCGCCGAAACGCAAAGTGAAGTGAGCGATCGCGTCGTCGTGACGAATGCATTCGGAAATATTACTAGTGGTGGAAATCTCGAAGCTAGTGGCAGCTC
>CAYREK010000045.1:9517-11586 GCA_964423305.1 uncultured Halobacteriales archaeon
TTCCAAGTGAGGGTGTGTCAGGCGTGCTGACTCAAGGGTCTGATCCCGGTTCAGGCGGATTTGATGTGGTCGGCGATAATACATTGAGCGATGACAGCGACCGCGCTACGCTCAAGTTCGGTACAAGTGATTTCACCGACGGTGGTGACCTCGGCGAAGGCGACACGATTGAGTTGACCATCGTCACGTCCGGTGGCGGTGAAACGGTCGTCACGCTCACGGTGCCAGAGACCACCGGCACCGCTGCCGACCTCCTGAACGGCTGACGGCAACTCTAACTCTCATTTCATCTAAGTTATCTCAGATCTTACGAACGGCACTCGCAGCGATACGACCACGCATAACAATATCAGACGCAACCCGTAGAGGACGATGACACGCGCCCAGGCCTCCGTGGCGACGATTATCATTTTCGTAGCGGTGGCGCTGCTCGCGGCAGTCACCGCCGGGGTGCTCTTTGACATTACTGGCGTGCTCGAAGAGGACGCCGCGGACACGAGCTCCGAGGCCGGCTCGGAGCTGACGGACCGACTCGAAGAGATCGCCACCACCGGCGACGTCGAGAACGGGATGATCGCGACGATCAACGTCACCGTCACGCTCCCCGAGGGCGCGGAGCCGCTCGATCTCCGGGAGGCAACTGTCACGTGGGTCGGCCCCGAGCAGGCCCACACGCTTCGCAACGCCGACGCGGTCGCGAACCCGAACGAGACGCCGGTATTCGAGGTGGTGCCGGTCACCGACGCCGACGGCTCGTTCACGCGGGACTCGCAGCTACTCACGAGCCAGGACGACCGGTACGTGCTCGTCTTGCGGCCGGGCGGAGAGACGCTGCGGACCTACGACGGCTCGACGGTCGAGGCCTTTGCCGGCACGCCGCCCGCGCCGAACGAGGCGGCGACGATCGAGCTCGTGACCGGTCCCGGGGCGAGCACGGACGCGAGCGTCCGGATTCCGCCACAGTTGATCGGGCTCGAGAACGTCGAGCTATAATCCCCCCGGCGATCACGCCGGGTTCTCACGCCAGAGAAATCAGTTCGGCCGGGAGACACGCTTTTCAGCGTCGGCGACCGACCGGCGCGTATGGCCGAGCGCGGCGAGGAGCCCGGCGGTGGCGAGCCCGAGGACGGGAAGGTCCTCTCGCCCGAGGAGCTCGACATCACCGACAGCGAGCACGTCACCGAGCTCGAGGACGGTCGGTACGTCGTTTCCTCGGAACGCGTCGACGCCCAGCCCCGGACGGAAAGCGCCGCCGAGCCGCGCTCGAAGGCCGACGAGCCCGAAGCGGGGGTCCATGCCGAGGGCGAGGCCACGACCAGCCAAAGCAATCGACCCGGATCCACCCCGAACCGATCCGCGAACGCCGGCGGTCAGAACCAGGATCGCGAGCCCGGCGCCCGGGAAGAGCACGCCGGTACCCGGCACGAGCTCACCCGCGAGCAAGTTCACGACGAACTGGCGGCGAGTTTCGAGGAGAGCAGCGCCCGGTACGGGTTCGACGTGACCGCGAGCTTCGACGGCACGGTCCGCCAGCGCCGGATGGCCTCGAACGACCTGGTGACGGTCTTCGAGAGCCTGCTCCTGTGGTACGCCCAGCAGGTCGACACCGACACGCCCGTCGAAGAGGTACTGGGCATCCTGCTCGCGGAGACAAACGCCCCGGTCCGGTATCCCCCCGAGAGTCTCCACCGACTGATCAAACGCTCCGGACTCGAGCCCGAGGACTCGATCGCGGACCTCCTCCGAGCGATCGAGGACGAGGGCGCCCGCCTGTAAGCGATCCGGACTCCCGGGCGATCGAACCGGTAGTATCACGCGTGATAACGGCGGGGGTGGGCTTATTGTGTTCGTCGGGGTAGTGACCGGTAATGGCCGAGGTACTCATCGCGGACGACTCGGAGTTCATGCGAAACCTCCTCCGAGAGATCCTCGCGGAGGAGCACACGATCGTCGACGAGGTCGAGAACGGCGTCGAGGCCGTCGAGGCCTACAAACAACACCGGCCGGAGCTCGTGATGATGGACATCGTGATGCCGATCCGGGACGGCATCGAGGCCACAGACGAGATC
>CAYREK010000045.1:11649-18315 GCA_964423305.1 uncultured Halobacteriales archaeon
GTCGGGCAGGAACAGAAAATGAAAGAGGCGGTCAAGGCCGGCGCTGACGGGTACATCACCAAGCCCTTCCAGAAGCCGAGCGTCATCGACGCGATCGAGGACGTCGTCTGATGCAGATCGATCTCGACGAGCTCGGCGCCTTTAGCCGGCTGGCCCGAGAGGGCGCCCAGCAGGCGACCGCGTCGTTGGGGACGATGACCGGGATCGACGCGACCGTCGAGGTCACCCGGGTCGCACTCGCCGATCCCGAAGCGGCGGGCCGGGAACTGGGCGAGCAACCGTACGCCAGTGTCGCCTTCGAGCTCGACGGGGCCCTCGACGGCGAGGCGATCGTCGCCTTCGAGTGGGAGAGCGCGCCGGCGGTCGCGGGGGCGATGGGACCGGCCGGGATGGAGCCGGAGCTCGCGACGGGCGTGACCGAGCTGAGCAACGTGATGGTCAGCGGGTTCGTCGACGGCTGGGCCGAGTATCTCGGCACGCCGATCGAGCACGATCCACCGACCTTCCGGGAGTGTGCGGGCTCGACGCTAATCTCCGGGGATCGCGAGCAACTGTTCGTGTTTCAAAGCGAGATCGAGTGGCGCGGCGAGCGGAGCCGGTTCCAGATCCTGCTCCTGCCGGAGTACGGCTCGCTGACGGAGCTGTTGGCCGGCGACGACGGCGCGGACCCGGTCCCGGCCGAGAAGCTCGACGCCTTCTCGGAGATGACCCAAACAGGCGCCGAGCGGGCGGCGGCGAACGTCACGGCGATGTCGGGCATCGAGACAACCGCCGAGGTGGCGCGACTCTCATTTGTCCCGATCGAGGACGCCCCGAACCAGGTCGCGGCCGGCACCTACGCCGGGACGGTCTCGCGGTTCAGCGGGACGCCGAGCGGACACGCCGTCGTGTTGTTCGAGGAGTCGGCCGCCCGCCAGATCGCGGAGGCCCTGCTGCCCGGAGACGGCGAGTCCGGCGGGGAGCTCACGGGGCGCCACGAGGCCGCGCTCACCGAGCTGGGGAACGTCGTCACCAGCGGGCTGATCGACGGTTGGGCGAACGTCCTCGAAGGGACGATCGAACACGAGCCCCCGCGGTACGTCCACGACATGGGCCGGGCGGTGGTCGATCAGATCGCGGCCCAGCTCGGCCGCGAGCAGCGCCACGCCGTCGTCGTCGAGGCACAGATGCACACCGAGGAGCTCGAGTTCGGTGCCGAGGTACACGTCTTCCCGGACAACGACGGGCTCAAAGACGCCCTGCTCGCGCTGTCGCCGGACCGACTCGACCAGACGGGCGCCGATCCGAGCGAACTGTTCGGAACATGACCACCACGGCCGCGGCCGCCGACGAGGTGACCGTCGGCATCGCGGAGTACGCGGTCGTGACCGACTCGGCGGCGATCACCACCAGCGGCCTGGGCTCGTGTGTCGGCGTCGCGGTCTACGACCGGACGGGCGAGGCCGCCGGGCTGGCACACGTGATGGTCCCGGAGGCCGACGGCGCCGACGGCCCGCCCGCGAAGTTCGCCGACGCCGGTACCACGACGCTGATTGAGGCGCTGACTGCAGCCGGCGGCACCGAGTTGCGCGCGAAACTCGCCGGCGGGAGCGACATGCTTGGGCTCTCCGAGGGCGCGGCGATCGGGGAGCGAAACGCCGCCCGGGTCCGGGAGGTACTCGCCGACCACGACGTTCCCGTCGTCGCCGCCGATATCGGCGGCGAGTCCGGACGGTCGCTCCAGTTCGAGACTGCGAGCGGGACGCTCCTCGTCCGGACCGCGGACGGCCAGACCCGCCAGCTGTAGCGCGTCCCCGTCGGACGGACGGCTGACACCACCCGATCTCCCGGGATCGCAGCCGGTATATTCAGATACATACGCGTGTAAAAGAAACGTCGGACGCTCGTTTCGAGCTGTGTCGGTTAATTTTACTCCCGAGCGCCGAGATTAAGTCGATTTTTATCATTTCTGATACCGTGAACAATACATTCAAGAGTGCGAGTCGGGTACAAATTAGTAATGAGTACTGCTGGGCTCGCCCCGCCGTTACAGGTATCTTTGCCGGGTGAGACAGCGATCATGGTGCTCGTGGTGCTCGTGGGTGGGCTCGCGGGCATGAGCATCCGCAACGTCCTGGGCTCGCTCGTCACAGACGAGGACGGCGAGGAGTCGGAGGACACGGACACAGAGGAGGGGCTTGGCGAGCTCGGCGGGCTGGACGACGGCGACGACCTCGGGGGCCTCGGCGGGTTGGACGACGACGGGGAGATGGGCGGGCTCGGCGATGAGGGGTTCGACGACGGCGGCGGCGCGGAGTTCGACGAGATCGAGGGGCGGATCGACGAGCTCGAAAACGAGGTGGGCGGGCTCTCCTCGACGGTGAGCACTGTCCGTAGCGAGAACGAACAGATTGCGGAATCCGTCGACGAGGTTGAGGAGAACGTCCGGAAGCTGCTCGACATCTACGAGATGGTGACTCGCGGGGTGAACCCCTTCGCCGACGATGTCGATGCCGGCATGGGCGGCGGCGGGCTCGACGGCGGCGACGGCGGCTCGTTCGGGATCTTCGACGACGACGAGGACGAGCCCGCCGAGGACATCGACGAGTCGGTGGTCGAGGCCGACGCCGAGGGCTTTTTCGACGACGATCTCGTCGAGGAGAACGGCTTCGAGGAGGACGGGCTCGACGACGACTTCGAGAGCGAGGACACGGACGATACGGGGGGTGGGTTCGACGAGGCGTTCGCCGAGGCCGGCGAGGACGGCTTCGGCGAGGAGGGATTCGACGACGATTTCGACGGCGGGTTCGACGAGGGCGGGCTCGACGACGGCGACGCGGGCGGCGGTGACGACGACGGAGATGAGGGCGGAAGCACCTCCTTCGAGGAGCTCAAAAGCGAGTACGAGTCCGGCGAGGCCGACTGGGCCGACGATGTCGAGTCCTCGGAGATCGGAAGCGGCGAGACCACGGGCGAGAAAGAGCCAGACGAGTCTAAGCCGCGGTCCGATCGCGCAGACGACGAGGACGGGGAAACCCACGACACGGACGTGGACACCGAGACCACAGGCGACACCGAGGAGCTCGATGGAATCGCCGACGACGAGCTGTTCGACGAGGTCATCGAGGAACACCCGGACGGCGACGACACGGAGGTCACGGCCGCAGAGGCGGACACGGTCGCTCGGTCGGCGACCGACGGTGGCGGACAGTCGCAGGCGCTGTCCCGATCCGAGGACGCGGAGACGGACGCCGGTGGGGAGGAATCCGGCGCGCCGGCGGAGAACGGTTCGATGGGCCAGGAAGCGAACACGAGAGAGGAGGCTCCAGTGAGTCCCGGCCGAGGGCGGGACCGGAGCGAGACCGGAGGGCAGGCGAGTGCGTCGACGGACGGTGGCAAGCCGTACCTCGCGGCGCTTCCGGAGGGACTCGCGACGGAGCTGATCGTCTTCGAGTGGCTCGAGTTTCTCGTCGCGGAGGGCGGGATCCGTGAGACAGCGCGGGCACTCGAGTACTACGAGCGGGTCGACTGGATCGACGAGCAGGTCCGGGAGGAACTCGACGCGTATCTCGCTGGCTTCGACGAGACCGGCGACGGAACGCTCACGATCGAACACCACACCACGAGTCTGGAGTACATCGACCAGCTCGAGGGCGGCAACACGATCGTGACCGCCGGCCTCGGGCAGGGGGGCCGGGATGGGCTTTAGCGTCAGCGGGGCGGCCGCGATCATCTTCGCGAGCCTGCTGGTCGGCTTCGGCGTCTGGTTTACGGCCGCCTCGAACGGGCTCGACCGCGTGACCGACGCCCAGACCGACCAGACAGAGGAGACGCTTACGGCCGAGAACACCGCCGTGACGATCGACCGTGCGGCCTACAACGAGAGCGGCGACGAGCGGCTGGTCGTGAACGCCACGAACGACGGCACCGTCGGGCTGGCGCTCGCCGAGACCGATCTACTGGTCGACGGGGAGCTGTTCGCCGACTGGCGGGCCAACGCGACCGTCGCCGGCGGCACCGACACGGACCTCTGGCTGCCGGGCGAGGAGCTCGTGATCGACCTCCCGGCCTCGGCGGTCGGGCCGGGAACTCCGGAGACGGTAAAGCTGGTCACCGCTACCGGCGTGGCCGATACGGCGGAGGTGACCGCCAGTGGCTGAGCGGGCGCGGGCGGTCAGCACGAGCGCGAGTCTCCTGCTGATCTTCTTTGGGACCACGATCGCCTTTGGATCGCTGTACACGGCCGGGACGAACGCCGTCGACCGCGTCGGCGGGGGCTACGGCGAACAGCTCGCCCACCAGGAAGCGGTCTCCGCGACCGACGTGACCGTCACGGCCGCGACGCCGACCGACGGGACCGTGACGGTGAACGCCACGAACGACGGCGACCAGACGCTGGCACTCTCGGAGACCGACCTGCTCGTCGACGGCCGGCTCGTCGCCGACTGGCGGGCCAACGCGACCGTCGCTGGCGACCCCGACACGGACCTCTGGCTGCCCGGCCAGTCCCTGACCGTCGAGCTCGGAACGACCGGCGATCGGGTCGTGCTCGTGACCGACCTCGGGGTCGGGGACGGACGGGAGGTGAGCGGCTGATGGCGAGTGTCTCGGTCGAACAGCTCATCCTCTTTATCGCGAGCATCGTGATCGCCGCGGGAGTCGCGGGCGTGTTCACCTCGAACGTCGACGACCTGGCGGGCGCGATCGACGATCGGGGACTCGAGGTCAGCGACGACATTCGAACCAGCGTCGAGATCATCAGCGACAGCGGCGCAGACGCGGTCTACAACGACACCACGGGGAACGTCACGCTGCTTGTCAAAAACACCGGCTCGAGCGACCTGGTCGCAGACCCCTCACAGGTCGACGTGCTCTTGGACGGACAGTTCCGGACCGACGTCTCCGTCGCGCTCGCCGACGGCGAGGGGACGAGCTGGGGACAGACCCGGGTCGCGACGGTGACGATCACCGAGGCAGACCTCTCTGTGGGCGATCACCGCGTGAAGCTCGTGGTCAACGGCGACGAGGAGCGGTTCCGATTCAGGGTGGATTCATGAGCATCGCAAGCAACGAGCTGTATTCGATCGGACTAGACGCTCGCGACCGGCTCAACAAGGAACTCGGGGGCGGGCTGCCGCCCAGCTCCATCGTGTTGCTCGAAGGCGAGTACGGCGCCGGGAAGTCGGCCTACAGCCAGCGGTTTACCTACGGGCTCTGCGAGGAGGGGACGACGGTAACCTATATCTCGACGGAACTGACCGTCGGGAGCTTCTTAGAACAGATGCACTCGCTGGGGTACGACATGGTCGATCACATGCTCGACGAGCGGGTGCTGTTCCTGCACGCAGACATCGGCGACACCGGTGGCGCCCTGACCTCCGGCGGCGAGACCGACCGGATGAATCTCCTCGAGCGGCTGATGGACGCCGAGGTGATGTGGAACTCGGACGTGATCATCATCGACACCTTCGACGCGATCCTCAGAAACGACCCCAAGTTCGAGGCCCTGGTCCGGGAAAACGAGGAGCGACAGGCCGCCCTCGAGATCATCTCCTTTTTCCGAGAGGTGATCTCGGACGGGACGACGATCATGCTGACCGTCGACCCGACGACCTTAGACGAGGAGGCGATCGGCCCGTTCCGCTCGATCGCCGATGTCTTTCTCGAACTCGAGATGGTCGAAGTCGGCAACGATGTCCGGCGACAGGTCAACGTGCTCCGGTTCGCGGGGATGGGCGAACAGGTCGGTGACACGATCGGATTCTCTGTCCGGTCGGGCACCGGAGTCGTCATCGAGAGCAGGAGTGTTGCATGACCGAACACGGCCGCGCGAAACCCGACGACGAGCTCAGACGACACGCCGCCAGGCGACCCCACCTCCGGGAGCACCTCCAGAAGTTCAAGCAGATCACCGGCGAGTACCCGATGTTCATCGAGGAGGCCGACGACGAGTACGAGACCAACCGGCCGAACGTGCTCTACCCGGTGGGTGGGCCGATCTACACACACATCTACGGCGACATCGGCCAAGACACAAAGTACTACGCGATCGAACCGGACCTCTCGGGCGAGGAGCGAGATGTCTTCGATTCGGTCCGGAACCGACTGCTCGAGCGGTCGGTGACGAAACCGGCCCCGAGCGACGAGGCCGAGTACGACGACCGGATCGAGGAGCTGCTCGGCGAAACCACCCGAGTCGCCAGCGACGACACGGGCGGCGTGCTCACTCGGCTCTCGCGGCTGACGGAGGTCGGCAAGATCGAGGTGACCGAACAGACCTACGAGAACATCCGGTACCGGCTCAACCGCGACATCGTCGGCCTGGGGCCGCTCGAGCCGGTGATGCGGGACTCGGCCAACGAGGATATCCACGTGATCGGGCCCAACCAGTGTTTTGTCGATCACTCGGTGTACTCGATGCTCGAGACGACCGTCGAGTGGGACTCCTCGGAGGCCTTCGACCAGTGGCTGCGCAACATGGGCGAGCGGATCGGCGACCCGGTCAGCGACTCGGACCCGATCGTCGACTCGACGCTACCGGACGGCTCGCGGCTGAACCTGATCTACTCAGACGACGTGAGCATCAAGGGGCCCTCGCTGACGATCCGGCAGGGCCAGGAGGTGCCGCTGTCGATCTTCCAGATCACGAAGTGGAACACGCTCAGTCCCGAACTGGCGGCGTACCTC
>CAYREK010000046.1:0-11198 GCA_964423305.1 uncultured Halobacteriales archaeon
TCTCCCGGAGTTGCTGTTCGGACTCGCCGTAGTACTTCGAGATGATCTCCGGGCCCGCGATAGAGAAGAAACTCGCCGAGGTTTCGTTGGCCACGGCCTTGGCGAGCAGGGTCTTGCCGGTCCCCGGTGGCCCGTGGAGCAGGACCCCCTGTGGTGGCTCGATGCCGAGCTTCTGGAAGATCTGGGGGTGTTTCATCGGCAGTTCGACCATCTCCCGGACGCGCTGGATCTCGTTCTCCAGCCCCCCGATGTCCTCGTAGGTAATGCCGCCACCCGTGCGCTCGAATCCCGCGATGGGCTCCTCCCGGAGCTCGACCTCGGTCTCCTCGGTCACCATCACGGTGCCCTCGGGCTCGGTCTCGACGGCGATCAGCGGGATCGCCTGACCGGGCGAGCGCATGAACGGGTGGTTCGTCGAGGACATCACCGGCACGATGTCGCGTTCGACGACCGGCCGCTTCAGGATCTGGCGTTTGACCATCCCGGCGGCGTCGCTGCCGAACTGCACGGAGGCTTCCTCGGGCGGCGCGAGCACGAGTCGCTCGGCCTTCGTGGCTTCGGCCTTTCTGATCTCGACGCGCTCGCCGATCCCGACATCCGCGTTCTGGCGGGTGAACCCGTCGATCCGGACGGTGTCGGTGTTCCAGTCCTGACGGTCGGCCCGCCAAACTTTCGCCGCCGTCGTGTCGGCGCCGTCGATCTCGATGATATCCCCCGGCGACAGCTTGAGGTGCAACAGCGTATCCGGGTCTAAACGAGCAATGCCACGCCCCGAGTCGTTGGGATACGCTTTCGCGACCTCGAGTTGAACTTCGTTCATGATCGGCTGTGATGTGTTGACAGTCGGGTATCCCCGGAGATATGCCTTTTGTTACCGGCGGTTGCTCCGTCCCGGATCGGAGAAAGTCTCATGCCAGTCTGTCGATAACTCTCGTCCGATGGCAGACGGCCGGGAGCGAGTTACTGCCTTCCAGATCGGCGACGAGCTGCTGTTCAAGCAGTACTTCGACGCGGAGGCGCTGTACGACCGGCTCAAGCTCTTTTATAACCACTCTCAGTACCGGTTCGAACTCCCCGTCGACCGCCGCGAGCCGATCGAGTCGGCGCTCGCCGACCACGGCTACGAGCTGCGGGTCGTCGACGCCCCCGAAAAGTACGTCGTCGTCGTCGAGCAGTACACCGCCCACCCCGAGAACATCTTCAAAGAATCGGTCCTGCAGCGCCAGGCAGAGGGATACAACTGCTTTCTGATGACCGACGAGTACGCCGTCGCCCGGGCCGTCGCGGCGGGCGCGACCCGGCTGACAGAGACCGACCTCTCGGGTCCCTTCGAGCGGTAGCTCCGGACGGCCCGCAACGCTTAGGTGTCCGGTCGGGTCAGTTCTGCCGATGCGACTAGGGGTCGACGAGGCGGGCAAGGGGCCGGTGTTGGGATCGATGTTTGCCGCCGCCGTTCGCGTCGAGCCCGACGGGCTCCCGGCGGGTGTCGCCGACTCGAAGCGTCTCTCCCCGGGCCGGCGGACGGAACTCGCGGCGGGGGTCCGGGCGGCCGGCGAGACGACCGTCGTCGAGGTGCCGGTTGCCCGGATCGACGACCCCGAAACCGACATGAACGGGCTGACGCTGCGGGCCCACGCCGAGGCGATCGAGCGACTCGCCGCCGACGGCGACGCCGTTCGCGCCGACGCCGCCGACACGGACCCGTCCCGGTTCGAGCGCCGGCTCGCGGACGCGGTCGCGGTCGATGCCGACGTGTCGGCGGCCCACCGAGCCGACGAGACCGACCGGGTCGTGGCCGCGGCGAGCATCCTCGCGAAGGTCGCCCGCGACGCACACGTCGACGCGCTCACAGCGGAGTACGGTGCCGTCGGGAGCGGCTACCCGAGCGACGAGCGGACCCGCGAGTTCCTCCGCTCGTACGTCGAACGCGAGGGGATGCTACCGGCCTGTGCTCGCCGGAGCTGGCAGACCAGCCGGGACGTCCTCGCGGCCAGCGAGCAGGCGTCGCTCGACCGGTTCTGACCGGTTAGGTAGAAACAGGGCCCCACCCGCAACAAGCGAGGGGAAGGCAGCCCCGAGCGCGGTAGGCTAAAGTAGTTCACCGCAGCCGATCTCTTGTCTCGTCGACCGCCCGGCCGATCGCCAGTTCGAGTAGCTTCACCGTCAGGATCTTGAGCGATTTGCTGACCAGCCAGTGCATCGGTTCGTCGTTTGGCTCCTCGCAATTGTACGTTCGGGCCGGCCGGTCAGAAAAACTCCCGGAGTCCGACTTCGTGGGGCCGGAACAGCTCCGAGAGCGCGCTCCGGGTCTCGGCGTCTTCGATCGTCAGTCCGCCCAGCTCGACCGCCCGCTCGACACCGTGGGTACCGACCGCGAGCTGCGAGAGGGCGCCGATCTCGACGGTCGCGTCGGGCTCGCCCGCGTCTGCCTCGACCGTCGCCGCGCCGTTTGCGACCGACAGCCGGTAGGTGTCGTCGCCGAGCAGCCGATCGGTCACCGCGAGTCGCAGGTCAACATCGACGGCCGGCCACGCGATCGTCTCCAGCCCCCCGGGGCCGGTCAGCCGGACCATCGGGCCGGCGTCGACGCTCGTCTCGACCCGTCCCGGATCCAGCCGATAGAGCAGGTCCGATTTGGCGGTTCGGTGGAGCACGATCCGGTCGATCTGCGCGCCGTGGGACCCGAAAAATCCGAACAGCGCCTCCCGTGCGTCCCCGTCGGCGTAGGCGAGATCCTGCACCGACAGCCGGTCGTCGGTGACCGTGTACAGCAGGTATCCCCGGAGCCGGCCGTCGACGACGTACCCGTAACAGTACGGCCGCCCGCCTCCGTCCCAGTCGGCGAAGGTCCGCTCGCGCCACCACCGCTCGGATCGGGCGAGCGAGAGCGACCGCGACCGGCCGTAGGCGGTCTCGACCCGTCGGAGTTGCTCCCAGTCCTCGACGGTCAGCCGTTCTATCTCTCCCGCTGGCTCCGACGCGGCCGCCTCGGCGAAGGCGGCCGGCTCGCACTCGTAGCGCCTGACCTCGTTTGCCATCTCCCAGCCGAACTGCCGGTAAAAGGCCGTCGCGAACGGCCACAGAGCGACCAGCCCGACCCCGCGGTCCCGGTAGGTTTCGACCGCGCCCCGACACACGGCTCGGGCGTGCCCCCGGCCGCGGCGTTCGGGCGGGACGGCGACGGCCCCGAGCCCGCCGATCGTCGTCCGCTCGCCGCGGACCCATGCCGCGGGCTCGTACAGCTTGCAGGTGCCACACAGCTCGTCGTCGTAGTGCCCCCACAGCTCGAACAGCTCGGAGTCCTCTGCCGGCCCGTGGTCGGGACCGGTCTCCGGAGCGAACGCGTACCCGAGGATCCGCCCGGCGCGCTCGCGGTCCCCGCTTGGGATCGGCTCGAATCCATCCATGACCGGTACTGGCGGTCGGGTGAGAAAAGTCCAGCGTGCAATTGGGCTTTCGCCGCCGGTCGAGTCCGCTCGTTCGGTCTGTGTTCGGGCCCTCTGCCCGCCGGACACGGCCCGCCACATATTAGTCTTAGAGCCCTACAGTGTTCATGGCCGAAACAGGGTCGACCGGTGCCGAGCTCCTCGTCGAGTGTCTGGAGGCCGAAGGCGTCGAGTACATCTTCGGGCTCCCGGGCGAGCAGACGGTGCCGATCATGGACGTGCTGAAAGACTCCTCGATCGAGTTCGTTGTTGTCCGCCACGAGCAGGGGGCGGCGTTTATGGCGGATGTCTACGGCCGGCTGACCGGCCAGCCGGGCGTGTGTCTCGCGACGCTTGGCCCGGGGGCGACGAACCTCGTGACCGGCGTCGGCAACGCCTGGCTCGACAGCTCGCCGGTGGTCGCGCTGACCTCACAGCGCGACCAGGACGAACAGCACAAACACGCCCACCAGTTCGTCGACACCACCGCGGTGTTCGACGCAGTCACGAAACGAACCGACCGGGTGAAGATGGCCCGCACGATCCCCGAGCAGGTCCGGAAGGCCTTCGATATCGCGACCCGCGAGGCTCCCGGCGCGACCCACCTCGAGTTGCCCGAGGACGCCACGTTAGAGACGGCGCCGCCCCGCGCCCGACCCTTACACGATGACGAGACACCCACCAGCGGCGCCAAACCCGATGACATCAAGCGGGTGCTCGGGCACCTCGAAACGGCCGAGCACCCGGTGATCCTCGCGGGCAACGGCGTGATCCGCTCGGGTGGGTCCGACCAGCTCCGGGCGCTGGCCGAGCGGACCGGCGTCCCGGTGTTGACGACGTTCATGGGAAAAGGCGCGATCGATGGCCGCCACGAGCTGCACATCGGTACTATCGGGTTCAACGAAGAGGACTACTCGATGTGCGGGCTCAAGCGCGCCGACACGGTGTTGGTCGCGGGGATGGATTACATCGAGTATCATCCCCAGCACTGGAATCCCGAGGGCGACAAGACGCTGTTGCACGTCGCCGGCACCCAGCCCGAGATCGACGCCTACTACGAGGTGGAGCTGGGGCTGGTCGGGGACGTTGCGCGCCTGCTCGAACAGCTCGCGGGCCGCGCGGAGCCGATCCCCGGGACCGACTACAGTAGCCGACTGAAGGAGTTCGTCGAGCGAGAGACCTCGAAACACGCAGACGACGACGCCTTCCCGGTCAAACCCCAGCGGCTGGTGGGCGACCTTCGGACGACGCTTGCCCCTGAAGATATTCTCATCTCCGATGTCGGCGCGCACAAGTACTGGCTCAGCCGGCTCTACCCCGCCTACGAGCCAAACACCTTCATCGTCTCGAACGGCTTCGCCAGTATGGGCATCGCACTCCCGGGAGCGATCGCCGCCGCCCTGACCGTCGACGACCAGCGGGTCGTCGCCGCGGCCGGCGACGGGGGCTTTCTGATGAACGTCCAGGAGCTCGAGACGGCGGTCCGACTGGGAGTCGACATGACCGTCGTAGTCTTTGACGACAAGGAGTACGCCGCCATCACGATGGAGCAGTACGAGCGGTACGGCGAGACGTTCGGCTCGACCTTCGAGAACCCCGACATCCCTGCCCTGGCAGAGAGCTTCGGCGCGACCGGGCGACGGGTCACCGCAACCGACCGACTCGAGGAGACCCTCGCCGCGGCCGTCGCGAACGACGGCGTCGATGTCGTCGACGTCCCGATCGATCCGACCGAGGCACGCCACCTCACCGAGGAGTTAGGCGAGATCGTCTGTCCCAGCTGATCCTGGGTCAGGCGACGAGCGTCTCTGCTGCCTTTTCTGCCACCTCGACGACCGCGCCGAACCCGGGGACCAGCAGTACGGTCGCGAGCAGCGTTGCGGCGAGGGCGGCGTACAGGCCCTTCGGGTAGGCGTCGATTCCGATCCCGTCGGCCGACTCTTCGACCCACAGCGCCCGGACCAGCCGGGTGTAGTAAAACACCGACACGACGCTGTTGAGGATCAGTGCCGCGGCAAGCACCGCGGTGCCGGCGTTGACCGTCGCGACGAGCAGGTACAGCTTCGAGAGAAAGCCCCCGCCGGTCGGCAGGCCGGCAAGCGAGAACAGAAAGACCGTCATCGCGACGCTGGCAAACGGCGCCTGCTGAGCCAGCCCGTTGAAATCCTCGAACTCGGGGCCGATCCCCCAGGTCTCCGCGAGGGCGACAAACAGGAAGGCGCCGGTGTTCATCGCTCCGTAGACGAGCAGGTGCGCGATCCCGGCACCGACGACGAGTTCGTGGTCGGCCCCGGCGGTCAGGGCCGCGACACCGATCAGGGCATAGCCCGCCTGGCCAACCGAGGAGTACGCGAGCATCCGCTTGACGCGGGTCTGTCTGAGCGCCGCGAGGTTGCCGACGGTCATCGTCGCGACCGCAAGCACTTGGACGACAAGCACCGCGTCGACGCCGCCGGCGACCGTCGCCGGATCGAAGACCTCTGTCACCACCCGAAAGAGCAGGGCAACTCCTGCTGCCGTTGAGGCCGATGCCAGAAGCGCCGAGACCGGCGTCGGCGCGCTCTCGTAGGCGTCGGGCGCCCAGAAGTGGAAGGGAACGGCCGCGGTCTTGAAGGTTAGTCCGCCGACGACAAACAGGATCCCAACCCCGAGGAGGCCGACCGCAGAGCTTTCCGTCGCCGCGGCCCCGACCGGCTCGAACCCGAGCGCGCCGGTCGCCGCGTACACGAGCGAGACGCCGTACAGCACCACCGCCGAGGCGACTGCCCCGACGATGAAGTACTTCAGCGCCCCCTCGGCGCCGTCTGGGTCCGTTCGCAGGGCGCCCACCAGCGCGTAGGAGGCAAGCGACGCCAGTTCGATCCCGATGATCGCGACCGCAAAGTCGTTTGCCGTCCCCATCAGCGCCATCCCAGTCGCGGCCAGCCCGACGAGCGTGTAGTAGGTGCCCTGTCGGTCGAAGGCCGGCAGGTAGTCGTAGCTCGCGAGCCCGACGACCGCGACTACGGCTCCCACGATCGCCGCCGTCGCGAGCGAGAGTCCGTCGATAACAAGCGCCCCGTCAAACAGGACCGTCCGGTCGACCCCGACGAGTGCGAGCCCCACGGCAGCGCCGGCGGCGAGCAGCCCACCCGTGACGGTCGCGCCGGCAAGCAGGCGGCGGTGACACCCCGCGGCGTCGGCGACCGCCGCGGCGACGACGGCCGCGAGTAAGGCCGCGATCGGCGCGAGCCCGCCGAGCTCTCCGAGGCCGGTCAGAGCCACGGCGTCACCCCCGCGCCCGCTCCCGCGAGCGCCGCGACCATCGGACCGACCGCCTCTTGAATCGGCCCGTAGACGATGTCCGGAGCAACGCCGAGCACGATCACCAGTCCGAGTAGAACCGCGATCGGTATGATCTGCTCCGGTGTGGCCGGCGACGGCTCTCTCTTGGCGGTCCCGAACAGGCTTTGTTGCATCGCCCACAGGAGATAGCCGGCGACGACGACGATCCCGACCATCGCGACCGCCGTCACGACCGGCGCCGCGGGGATCACCGGCGAGCCGAAGGCCCCGACGAACACGAACAGTTCGGCGGCGAAGCCGCTCATCAACGGCAGACCCATGTAACCGAACGCGCCGGCCAGGGTGAGCCAGGCCGTTCTGGGCATCGTCTCGAACAGTCCCGAGAGCTCGCGGAGCATCCGGGTGCCGGTCTCGGCGTAGATTGCCCCGACGGCCAGGAAGAGCAGCGCCGAGAGCAGCCCGTGGCTGACCATCTGGAAGGTGGCGCCGCCGAGCCCGTGGGGGGTGAACGCGACCAGCCCGAGCAGGACATACCCCATCGAGGAGATCGAGGAGTAGGCGACGATCCGCTTGAGATCCTGCTGGGCCAGCGCGAGGACCGCGCCGTACAACACGCTGAGAACCCCGACCACGGCGATCAGTCCCGCGGCGAGCTCGCCGGTTGCGATCTCCGGCAGCATCGTGAAGTTGAATCGAAGCAGGGCGTAGGTTCCCATCTTCAACAGCGCGCCGGCGAGCAACACGGACACCGGCGTCGGCGCCTCGACGTGAGCGTCGGGCAGCCACGTGTGAAACGGAACCACCGGCACCTTCACCGCGAACCCGACGAACAGACACAGGAAGGCGAGGGCCTCGACGGTCCCCGGCGCGAGCCCGGCGAACGAGCCGACTTCGCCGGCCCGGGTTGCGGCCGCGATCGCCGGCAGTGACAGCGTCGTCAGGGCGTCGCCGAGCCCGAACACGAGCAAGAGTACCCCCGCGAACAACACGAGCGATCCGAGATTCGTGTACACCAGGAACTTCGCGGCCGCGTACCGGCGTCGCGGGCCGCCCCAGACGGCGATCAGCGCGTACATCGGCACGAGCACGCCCTCCCAGAACAGAAACCAGACGAGCAGATCCAGCGCCGCGAACACGCCGATCAACGACGCCTCGAGGAAGAGCATCAGCCCGTAAAACGCAGACCGCCGCCGCTCGATGTAGACCGGCGTGGCGACCAGCGCGAGCGTCGTCAGCAGCGCCGCCAGCACGATCAGCGGGAGACTCACCCCGTCGACGCCAACGTGCCACCGGACGGTATACGAGCCCAACTCGAACCACGCGACCCGCGTCTCGAAGGCTGCCTCGCCGAGTAAGGCGTTCCCGTCGCCCCCGTAGGCACCCCACATCCAGAGCCCGCCGGCCAGCGGAAGCAGGCTCAGTCCCGTCGCGAGCCGGGCCGCGACCCGGTCAGGGGCCAGCCACACGAGCACGGCGCCGACGAGCGCGCTCGCGATCGTCGCCTCGAGGATCACGGCAGCCATCCCCCGAGCAGTCCAACGGCGAGCGCGAGTAAGGTCAGCGCGGCCACCACCACAAGCACGTACGTCGAGACCAGCCCGGACTGGAACCGCCCGACGCGGTCGCCGGCCGCGAGACTTCCGGCCCCGACGGCGTTGACCAGCCCGTCGACGATCCCCCGGTCGAGGGCGTCGACAGCCGCCGCCAGCGGAACCACGATCCCGGCGACGAGTCGCTCCTGCAGGGCGTCCTGGTAGTACCCCCGATCGAGCAGCCGCGTCGCCGTCGGGAACCGGACAGAGGCTTCGAGATCCGTGTCGCGGTACCGGTACCATCCGAGGAATCCCCCGCCGAGAGCCAGGGCGAGCGCGAGCCCGCTCGAGACGAGCGGCGGGATCCCGGCCGCCCCGTAGCCGGCGCCGTACTCCGCCGCCAGTGTCGCCTCGTACGCCGAGACGGTCTGGTCGAATCCGGCGTCGATCGTGGTACCGTCGAGCCACCGCTCGAGCCCGACCGCAGCCTCTCCGAGAATCGGCTCAAGGGGCGCCGCGTTGAGCGTACCGGCAACGGCCGCTGGGACGGCGAGCGCGACCATCGCGAGTTGCATCGACGAACCGACTGGCGAGGCCTCGCGTGCGGCGTCGCTCCTGGCCTGACCGCCGAACGCGAGCACGACCATCCGGGCGGCGTAGGCGGCCGTGAGGACGACCGCGGCCAATCCCAACCCGCCGGCGACGAGAATCGCCGGCTCGCCGGCGAGCCCGCGGTCGAGCGCCGCGAGCAATACCGCGTCCTTCGACCAAAAGCCCGCGAACGGCGCGATCCCAGCCAGGGCGAGCGCCCCGATCAGAAACGTTCCGAACGTGACCCGCAGCCGCGGGGCCAGGTCCCCGAGCTTCCCGAGGTCCTGGACGTGATCGGTCGCGACGATGATCGCGCCGGCGCCCAGAAAGAGCAGGGACTTGAACACCGCGTGGGTCGTCAGGTGAAAGACCGCCGCGGCGTACCCGCCCGCCCCGAGTGCGAGCAGCATGTACCCGTACTGTGAGATCGTCGAGTAGGCAAGCACCTGCTTGAGATCGCGCTTTACAAGCGCCACCGCGGCCGCGCCGACGGCCGTGAGCCCGCCGAGTACGGCGACGATGGCAAGGGCCGTCGGCGAGAGTGCAAACAGCCCGTAGACCCGTGCGATTAGGTACACGCCCGCCGCAACCATCGTCGGCGAGCGCCGTCCCGGGGAGCCGCACGGTGAGACCGGCGTCGGTCCGGCCATCGCGTCCGGCAACCATGTCTGCAGCGGGAACTGCGCGGACTTGCCAAGCGCACCCCCCAGGATCAACAGAGCAAGCACCGTCACCCAGGCCTGCTCGCCCAGTCCCAGGTAGGTGGTCAACTCGCCGGCCCGGGCCGGATCGAGCGCCCGCTCGGCCGCGGCGACAAACGACGCCTCGCCGGCGACGGCACTGGTCCCGAAGGTGGCGATCACCGCGACCACGCCGACGAACAACACGTAATCGCCGATTCGGGTCAGGAGAAAGGCCTTGCTCGCGGCCCGGGCCGGCCCGGCCTCGCGGAACCAGAAGCCGATCAGGAGATACGAACACAGCCCGACGACCTCGAAAAAGACAAACGCCATCACCAGCGTGTCGCTGAGCACGAACGCGAGCATCGCGAACGTAAAGAGGCTGAGCCCGGCGTAGTACCGCCGGAGTCCAGTCTCGCCCTGGCCGTTCATGAACCCGACCGAGAACACGTGCACGACCAGCGAGACAAAGGAGACGAGCACGGCCACGAACACCGACAGCGGGTCGAGTAGGAGTCCAACGCCGAACTCCGGCGCCGTCGGCGGGCCGCTCGCGGCGACGGTGTACAGCGACTCTCGGTAGGGGCCGCCGCCGGCGAGCAGGTCAAGAGCCACGACCGCCGACACGACCAGCGATCCGGCAGCCCCGAGGATCCCGGCGAAGGCGCCCCGTTTCGGCATGAACCCGCCGAGCGAGACGATCACGACAAACGCCGCCAGCGGGAGCGCGAGAACGGCGGGAGCGAGCTCGGGGGCCTGTTCGCCGGCCAGCGAGACGAACGCGATCGGTGCCTGTTCGAGCATGTCGAGTCACCACCGCAACGAGACGGCATCGCCGATGTCGATCGTCCCGAGGGTCCGCCGGAGCGAGAGGACGACTCCGATCCCGACGGCGACCTCCGCCGCGGCGAGTGCGATCACGAACAGCGCGAACACCTGGCCGGTGAGGTTGCCGTGAACGAGGGCGAATCCCACGAAATTGACGTTGGCGGCGTTCAACATGAGCTCGATCGACAGCAAAACGTGAAGCGCGTTCCGGCGCACGAGCACGCCGAACAGCCCGATTGCGAACAGCCCGGCCGAGAGCAGCAGGTACGCCTCCGGGGCGACCGTCCCCGTCATCTACGGTCGCCTCCTCTCTGTCTCCGAGCCGGTCTCCGACTCGTCGTCGGCGAGCAGCAGGGCGCCGTCGAGTGCGGCGTCGAGTGCGACGGCGATCGCGACGAGCGCGACCAGGAATCCCTCGGTCGGGACGCCGGCCTCTTCCGGCAGTCCGATCAGCGCGTAGCCGGCGTCCGCGACCAGGCTCGTCTCGGGAAACCCCGCCACGGCCCCGAACTCGCCGGCGACGGTCACCCAAGCCAGCAGGCCGAACACGGCGACGGCGGCAACTCCGGGGACCAGCGCCCGGTCGAGCCCGACCAGCTCCGGCCGGGTCCGTTCGGTTCGGGCCTCGGTCTCGCCGTCGCTCGTAAGCATCACCGCGAACGCGACCAACACCAAGACGCCACCGACGTAGGCGAGCACCTGCACCGCCGCGAGCAGACCCGCGCTCGCGAGGGCGTACTGTCCCGCGACGCTCACCAAGGCGACGCCGAGCCGGAGCGGGGTTACTCGTCCAGGCACGACTCCCAGAACACCTCGGGGAGCTCGAGCAGACGCAAGGTCCGGGATACCGAGCTCTT
>CAYREK010000046.1:11208-18255 GCA_964423305.1 uncultured Halobacteriales archaeon
GGAGCGTCGCGTGCCAGACCTCGCGAACGAGCACGACCCCGAGTCCCGCGCCGAGGATCACGACCGCGATCAGCCAGAACGCGACCTGCTCGAGTCCCATCTGTGGTTGTGTTGTTGACGGGACGCTTTTGAAGATTCCTCTTCCGAGTCCCCGCCGGCGGCCCCGTCCGAGCCGGCTCGAACCGACGTGTCTATTGGCCTCGGACCGCTGAAGCCGGTATGGATGAGTTCGCAGTCGTCGGTGGTGGGCCCGCCGGGACGCGGTTCGCCCGCCGGGTCGCCGATCGGGGCGCCGACGTCGTCGTTTTCGAGCAGGGACGGGTCGGCGAGCCGCTTGCCTGTTCGGGACACGTGAGCGTCGACCTGTGGCCGTACGTTCCAGACGGCGCTCGCGAGCGGCTCACGCAAAACGAGATCGTCGGCGCCCGGTTTCACACCCGCGGCCCCGACAGCGACGCCTACTGTCTGTACAAGGACCGCCCGGTTTCGAACGTCATCGACCGAGTCGGACTCGATCGGACGCTCGCACGGGCCGCCCGAGAGGCCGGTGCCAACATCCGGGAGGACCACACCGTTCTCGATGTCACCGAGCACTCCGATCACGTCGCCCTCGAGGTTCGGGGGCCAGACGGCGTCGAGACCCACCGCGCCCGGATGGTCGCCGGCTGCGACGGGCCGACCTCCCGGGTCCGGGACGCGGTCGGCCTGCCCGAGCCCGAGGAGTTCGTCCACGGCGTGCTCGGGTTCGACGACGAGCCCGACGACGGTGACCTCGTCGACGTTCACCTGACGCCGCCGACGTTTTTCGCCTGGCGGATTCCCCGCGGCGCGGCCGGCGTCGAGTACGGCCTCGCGGCTCCGCCCGGCGAGTCTGTCGACCGGTTCGAGGCCTTTCTCGAGGGCTACGGCGTCGAGACCGACCGGCGGTTCTCGGGGCTGATCCCGATCGGCCCGCCCGAGACGGTCAGCGCCCGCCGGACCGTCCTGATCGGGGACGCGGCCGGCCAGACCAAGCCGTTCACCGGCGGTGGGATCCGGTACGGGCTCCGGGCGGCCGATCACGCCGCCGAGGCGCTCGACCCGCGGGATCCGTCGACGACCGCCGCATACGAGCAGGCCTGGCGCGAGGACCTGGCAACCGAGATCCGACTGGGTAAGCTCCTCCGGACGTGTTACTCCCTTCCCGAACCGCTCCAGCGGCTCGGGCTGTCGGCCTTCGAGGGCGAGATTGGCGTCCACATGGATCGGCCGTCGACGCTTCTCTCCCGAGAGCAACTCCGGGCGCTGGTATCCTGATCGCCCGGTCCAAACAGTGATAAGCCCGTCCGTCGGTGTTCGGGTATGAACACGCGGCTGTCGGTTCTCACGAGCCCGTCCGAGGAGCTGATGCACTGGCTCGTGCTCGGGACCGCCTACGTTCTGATCGTACTCTTTCTGTTGGGAGTGGTCGATGTCACGATCGGGCTCTACGAGCTGGTCTCCTCCCGGGAGTTCACCGACCCGAGGGCGATCGTCAACCTGCTCGATACGGTCTTGTTGTTGCTCATCATCGTCGAGGTCCACCGGACGCTGCTCGCGTACGTCCGGAACGAGCCCGTCGTCCGGATCGTCGTCGGAGCTGGAATCATCGCCGTCGCCAGGGAGATCATCAGCTTCCAGGTCGGGGCCTTCGAGTCCTCCGAGCAGGCGCTGATCGCGGCCGGCGCCCTCGCGATCCTGCTGGCGGTGCTCGCGGCGTCGTTCGTGTTCGTCCCTACCTCGCCGGGGTTCGGCACCATGTACGACCTGACCACGGAGCGGACCTCGGACGAGCCCCGCGAGCCCAGCGGCGACGACACGCCGGACCACCCCGAGAACGCGTAGGCCCTGTGCCTGGGCGACCCGATCGCCCGCCATCGGAGCCGGGCAACTATCCTCGGGGGACGGACCCGGACTCATCGACTATCCTGTGCCGCCGGGAACGGAAAGCGTGATGTCGGCGGATCTCCGAGAACGGACAACCATCGTGCCACGAGAATCGCAGCGCCGACACCGCGACCGACCGCCGCGCCGACGGGTGTTCTAGGATGAATATTGAGGGGACGATCCTTACCGGCGAGATATTCGAGCCGGTCGAGGGTCGGGTCGTCGTCGAGGACGGCGAGATTCGAACGATCGAGGAGACCGCGACTGATTCCTCGAAGCTCGTCGTGCCGGCGTTTGTCAACGCTCACACCCACGTCGGCGACGCGGTCGCAAAGGAGGCGGCGGTCGGACTCTCGCTTGACGAGGCGGTCGCGCCCCCCGAGAGCCTCAAACACGACCGGCTCGAGGGCGCCTCGCCGGCGGCGAAACGCGAGGCCATGCGACAGACGCTCGCGTTCATGGCCCAGACCGGTACCGCGCGGTGTCTCGATTTCAGGGAATTCGGACTCGAAGGGGCGCGACTGCTCCGGGCGGCAGGGGCCGAGAGCCGGCTCGATCCGTTCATCTTCGGCAGCGACGATCCGGCGGTCCTCGATATCGCCGACGGGTACGGGGCAAGCGGCGCCAACGACGCCGACTTCGCCGAGCACCGGGCCGCGGCTCGGGCCGCCGACAAACCGTTCGCGATCCACGCTGGCGAGCCAGACGCCACGGACATCCACCCAGCGCTGGATCTCGAGCCAGACCTGCTCGTGCACATGGTCCACGCCGAATCCGAACACCTCGACCGGGTCGCCGACCAGGACGTGCCGGTCGCGGTCTGTCCCCGGGCCAATCTCGTGCTCGAGGTTGGTCGCGCGCCGATCGCGGAGCTGCTCGAGCACACGACCGTCGCGCTGGGTACGGACAACGTGATGCTCAACGCGCCGACGATGTTCCGTGAGATGGCCTACACCGCGAAGGCCTTCGACGTGTCTCCCGAGCAGGTCCTCCAGATGGCGACCCGTGCGGGTGCCTCGATTCTCGGCTCCGACGCAGGAGTCATCGAGCCCGGCCGTCCCGGACGGCTGCTCGTGCTCGATGGAGATTCACAGAACCTCTCGGGTGCCGCCGACCCGGTTGCCGCGGTCGTCCGCCGCGCGACCGCCGCCGATGTCAGCCGCGTGGTGTTGCCGTCGACATCGTCCTCGTAGTTCTCGGGGCGATCACCGACGCTGTGGGCGCGGTCGTTCGTCGACCGGATCGATCTTTCCTGACGCGTCGAGCACGCCGAGCCGGCCGGCGACTAACCCGACCAGCAGCCCGGTCGCGTGGCCGATCAGCGCGCTCCTAGGGCCAGCCGTCGCGAGCGTCAGCCCGACCGCGACGACGACCGCGAGCGCGACCTGCAGGCGCACCGGGAGTCCGAGCCGATCGAGCAACCACGTCGAGACGGCGTTGCCGGCGAGCAGGTATCCCATCAGGGCGAAGACGGCGCCGCTCGCGCCCAGCACCGCCGTCGACGGCCCGACGAGCCCGCCGATCCACACCTCCGCGAGTCCCGCCAGGGCGCCAGCCCCAAGAAAGAACGCGTGAAATCGTCGCCGAGTCGTCCGTCGTGCGATCAGCGACCCGAACAGCGCGATCCCGACGGCGTTTCCCAGCAGGTGCTCGACCCCGCCGTGGGCGTAGACGCTGGTCACGACCGTCCACGGCTGCGTCCCGACCGAAGCGTCGAGTGCGACCAGCCCGATCGCCGCCGCACCAGCGAGCGCGAGCAGCTGCTGGAGCACAAAGACCGCGCCGACCAGCCCGAGGGTCTCGACGACCGGCGAGGTGCGAACGTTCATCGGCCGTAGTTGTCTCTCGGGGCGTATAAGCCCCGCCCCGTCACGATCGGATACCAACACTCAATTCCACCGACGACGAACGACCGTACATGTCGACACTCGCGCGGGCCCGCGACGCCGCACCGGCGCTGTTAGTCCCAGCGGCGTGGACGGCGACGGGAGCGGCCCACGCTGGCGCGCTTGGGACCGACGGACTCCTGATCGCCCACGCCGTCATGGCCGCGTTCATCGCCGCCTTCGCTGTTACCGGGTGGCGGGCGATGGATCGTGGCGCGTTGCGGATCTGGCGGACGGTGCTCGTAGTCGGGCTCGGGGTCACGATCACCGGCCTCGCCGGCCTCCTCGCGTCGGTCTCGAGTCTGCAGGGAGTCAGCTTGGTCGGCTGGATGCTCCTGCCGACGGCCGGACTGGCCGCGACCGGACGGCTCCTCCCGGACGGGAAGTTCCTCTACTACGGCGGGGCCACGATCGGGCTTCTCGGCACCGGACTCTACCTGATCGCCCTCGCCGACATCGCCGACCTGGCGCTGCCGGCGATCGGTGCCGTCGGCGTCGGACAGACGATCGGAATCCTCGAGGCGAGTCTCCGGGATTCGTGATCGATGAGAAAATATTACGTATACAAGGAATGCATATCTGGGGTATGCCGTTCGACCGGATCACCGAGCACGACTACGAGCAGGTAACGTACTTTTCGGACGCCGAGACCGGATTGCGGGCGATTGTCGCGATCCACGACACGACGCTCGGTCCGGCCCTGGGTGGGACCAGATTCTACGATTACGAGACGGAAGACGAGGGGCTTGACGACGCGCTCCGGCTCTCGCGCGCGATGAGCTACAAGGCGGCGGCCGCGGATCTCGATCTGGGGGGTGGAAAGGCGGTGATCCTCGGCGATCCGGACGAACTCAAAACCGAGGCGTTGCTTGAGGCCTACGGGCGGACAATCGCCAGCCTGGGCGGCCGGTTCGTGACTTCGGTCGACATGAACACGACAGCGGCGGACATGGATGTCATCGCCCGTGAGACCGACAACGTGGTCGGCACCCAGAGCGGATTCGGCGACCCCTCGCCGGTCACCGCCACGGGCGTGCGACACGCCATCCACGCCACGGTCGAGCGGGAGTTCGGCCGGCGATCGCTCGACGGGATCGAGGTCGCAGTGCAGGGGCTCGGGAAGGTCGGCGCCGCGCTGGTCGAACAGCTGGCAGAGCGGGGCGCGGACGTGGCCGTCACCGACCTCAGCGAGGACCGCATCGCGACGTTCCAGGACAAATACGGCGTCGACGCGGTCGCGCCCGACGCGATCTACGAGCACTCGTGTGACCTGTTCGTTCCGGCCGCGATCGGCGGGGTGATCGACGACCGGACGATCCCGCAGCTCGACTGTGCGGCTGTGGTCGGCGTCGCGAACAACGTCCTGGCGGAGCGACGCCACGCCGAGGCCCTCGCCGACCGAGGGATCACCTACGTCCCCGATTACGTCGCAAACGCCGGCGGGCTGATCGCCGTCGAGCAGGAGCACCGCGGGGGAACGATCGAGGCGGCCCTCGACCGCGTCGAGGAGCTCGGTGACCGACTCGAGACGATGTTCGCGCGGGCCGACGCCGAGGACACGACCGTTCTCGCGGCCGCGGAGGCCTACGCCGAGCGGCGGCTGGCCGAGGCCGACGGGGACCAGGACTGGACCGCGGCGACGATGCCCTGCTGACCGGCCGCGACGGTGGCCGCCGGATCGAGTCGAGCCCGTCGGTCGGTCATCGCAGCCTCGCCGGGTTAGTCGGCACCCTCGGCGGCCGGTACCTCGCCCGGTCGGCCGCCAGCCGGCAACCGTCCCCCCCGATACAGCGCCCACAGCCCGAGCACCACGGCGGCCACGCCGCCGGCGAGCAGCTGGAAGACGGTCCTGTACTCGAGGGTGCCCGCGACGGCCGTTCCGACCGCACCCGATCCGAACGCTTGGACGCCGATCGCCGTCGCCGAGAACAGCGCGTACGCGCTTGCCCTGTGTCGGTCCGGCAGCGAGGCGAGCAGGTACGTATCGACGGCCGGAAACAGCGAGTGGATCGCGTACCCCATCCCGACGCTCGCGACCGCGATCGCGGCCAGTCCCTCTGCGACGGTGAGTCCGAACACGGTGAGGGCGAACCCGCCGGTGATCGCCAACAGGAGCGGCACGTTCGGTAGTCGGTCGGCGAGCCGCCCGGTCACCACGAACGCCGGGAGCCCAGCCGCGAAAGTCAGCGACAACAACAGTCGTCCGGTCCCGGGGTCGATCCCCTTCGCGACCTCGAGGTAGTCCCCGTAGAGATTGAACATCCCGTTCCAGAGGAATCCGGCCGCACCCACGAAGGCGATCCCGGTGAGAATCGTCGGCCACTGGGCCCGCCCGGCGGCGACGAGGCTCCGGTCTTCGGTTCCCGCGTCCGGAAGGTCGGTCCGGCGGGCCGCCCCGTACAGAGCGAGCGTCGCCGCGGCCGCAGTCGCCGCGATTAGCAGGAAGATCGTCCGCCACCCGCCGGCGAACAGGACCGCACTCACCGCGAGGGGGATCCCGACCGCGGCGAGTTGACTCGAGAGCCCGTGGATCCCGATCGCGGTGCCGACCTTGTCCGGGAACAGCTCGCTGACCAGCGGGTTGGCGGCGATGAAGTACATCCCGCTCGAGAGACCCATCAGGAAGGCCCCGACGGTCAGGTGCGCGACCGACCCCGCAAGGGCGGTAAACGAGGCCGTCCCGACAAGGAGCGTCCCGGTCGCGAGGATGACGCGGTGCCGGGAGACCCGGGTCAGCAGGAATCCCGTGGGGAGCCGCGGCGCGGCGCTGCCGAGCCACGCGGCGCTCGTGACTATGCCCAGCGAGGCCGCGGCGACACCGAACTCCTCGGCGGCGGGCTGGACGAGCGGCGCGAACACGAGCCGCGCCATGTTGACGAGAAAGACCATCGCACACAGCGAGCCAAACAGCTGCCGACGGGTCACGTTCGATCCTATGGACTGGCGGGCTTGAACCGTTCGAAGCCGGTCCGTGGCCGCGACGTCCGGCCGTCGGCTCGACCCGTGATCAGGGCTGTTCGATCACGATGTCGGACCGAACCTCGTACTGACAGGCCAACCGGATGGAGTCTTTATCCTCGTGGCGTGCAATCCCGAGCCGAGTCCGCTCGCGCCCGGTCGGTTCGCCAACCGGCCCCTCCGTGATCCGGACCGCACACGTCCCGCAGGTTGCCTTGCCGCCGCAGTTAAGCCGCTTTGCCAGGCCGGTGTGTGGCGTCGCCCCGTTTTCCAAGAGCACGTCGCGGAGTCGCTCGCC
>CAYREK010000047.1:0-858 GCA_964423305.1 uncultured Halobacteriales archaeon
GATACGAGAACCCAAAGCGGGTGAGTCTGTCTTCGTAGGTGACGAGAATGCGTCCATAGTCGGCTTCTTGTACGTCACCAAGGAGCGAGTCGAGTCCACGACGGTCTTCGTTGAGACCACTGCCAACGTCGGTGTAGGTATTTTCCACGCTCCAGCCGTGATCGTGGGCGTACTCTGTGAGTCGCTTGAGTTGCCGGTCAAGATTGCCGTTATCTTTCTGCCTGTGACTGGAGACACGAGCATAGATGGCAACACAGTCTGTCGGACGAGTATCGCCAGCAAGTCGACGGAGTTCCCGATGTGGGATCCGTCGTTCACCACCCGGTGT
This sequence comes from uncultured Halobacteriales archaeon, assembly GCA_964423305.1. GTDB lineage: Archaea > Halobacteriota > Halobacteria > Halobacteriales > Haloarculaceae > Halovenus. The sequence continues at coordinate 329 of CAYREK010000047.1, forward strand.
TCGGGTGTAGTCGAGGTTGTCGTTCCGACACCAACGTTTCACGGTCTGGGGGTGAACACCGAGTTCATCTGCGAACTCACCAATCGAGTACGACCGTGGCATTTTGATGCTACCGTTTACTACTGGTAGCTACTTATAGATACCGAATTATGTAACAGTTACGTTACCCCACCAGGACCGCAATCCCTACCACCCGGGAACGCGAGCCGGCGGTATGGAACTCGGAGTGATCGGACTCGGGCGCATGGGGCGGGTGGTCCTCGATCGCCTCCTGGCGGGAGGACACGACGTCGTCGCCTTTGACATCGACGAGGCGGCCGTCGAGGAGGCCGCCGGAGCCGGGGCGGAGCCGGCCGAGTCGATCGCGGACCTCGCGGCGGCGCTTGGCGATCAGAAGGCGATCTGGCTGATGGTGCCCGCCGGTGACCCGGTCGACGCCGCCCTCGAGGAGCTCGACCCGCGGCTCTCGGCCGACGACGTCGTCGTCGACGGCGGCAACTCACACTTCGAAGATTCGGTCCGGCGGGCCG
>CAYREK010000047.1:868-17811 GCA_964423305.1 uncultured Halobacteriales archaeon
TCGATTGTGGCACCAGCGGCGGGCCGGCCGCCGCCGATCGGGGATTCTCTCTGATGATCGGCGGCCCCGAGCCCGCCTACGACCGGTTGGGCCCGGCCTTCGACGCGATCGCGACCGGACCCGAGGGACACGCCCGCCTCGGGCCAAGCGGTGCGGGCCACTACGCGAAGATGATCCACAACGGCGTCGAGTACGCGCTGATGCAAGCCTACGGCGAGGGCTTCGAGCTGCTGTTCCGCGGCCGGTACGAGTACGATCTCGAGGAGGTCGCCCGGACCTGGAACGAGGGTGCGGTCGTGCGCTCGTGGCTGCTCGAGCTGTGTGCAGAGGCGTTCCGCGAAGAGGGCACCGATCTCGGTGACGTGACCGATCACGTCGCCGGCGGCTCGACGGGTACCTGGACGGTCCAGGAGGCCCTCGAACAGGAGGTGCCGGTGCCGCTGATCCACGGCGCGCTCGCCGAGCGGTTCGCGAGCCGCGAGGAGCGGTTCTCCCGCCGGCTCGCCAACCGGCTCCGGTACGGGTTCGGCCACCACGAGGTCCGCCGAGACTCGGACCAGGACTAACCCGCTGCGAGCAGCTGCGACCCTCGCCTGCTTCCTGCCGGTCGAGCCCGAGCTCGTCAGAGCCGCTCGCGGTCGATTTTCCCGTTGTCCCAGGAGACCCACCGGCCCGGTTCGAGCCGGAACCACACCCACTCGCGGCCCTCGTACAGCGCCTCCATGAACGCCGGGCGCTCGTCACGGTCGAAGTACTTCTGACACCACCGCCGTTCGAGCCTCTCCGGCTGATCGGCCCGGCGGACCGTCCCCCCGGCGATCACCGCCCGGAGTTCGAAGTACGACTCGCCCTCGTCGACGGTCAGGGAGGCCTTCGGCGTGGCCTCGAGGTGCCGGACTTTCGCGGTGTCTTCCGGCGTCGAGAAGGCGATTCCCCGGTCCCGGTCGGTGACGTACCACAGCGGCACCACGTGTGGCAGCCCGTTCGGGTCGACCGTCGCCAGCCGCGCGATCGCGCCGGTCTCGAGTAGCTCCCACCGCTCGTCCTCGGTGAGCTCGATGCCCATGCCCGTCGGTGCGCGCGAGCGCACAACAAGGTGGGGGTTGATGCCACCCGGAGCTGGGTCGCCGTAAGGGGCGGTGCTCGGTCACCGACTCCGGTCTGGCGTGCCGGCGTCGACGCCGTCGATGGCGCCGAGACACTCGAACGCGTACGATCGTAGTGTCCGACCCAACGCCGTGGGATCGTACTCGAGTCCGCCAGACTGGGCACCCTCGACGAGCCGCGGGAGGTACTCGGCGGTGAGCCCGGCTCGGTAGAGCCGTCGGCGGGTCGTGGAGCAACACGGTGGCGTCCGCTCAGAGCGGTAGCCGGCGAGGACCGCGGGCCAGGCGGCGGGTTCCTCGCTGGCGTACGGCACCTCGAAGCCGTCCAGCCGGAGGTGTGCCAGATCAATCTCCGGCGGAGCGGCGGCGGCAGCCGACCAGTCTTCGAGTCCGATCGTCGGGTCCCGATCGGGAGCACCGCCACTACCGTCGCCGAACCGCACGTCGAGTAGCTTCGGCCAGCCATGTACCAGCGCCGGATCGAGATCGTCGAACAGTTCTCGCTCGCGAACGGTCGCGACCGCCTCCCCGATCGCCCGGCCGAGGTCCTCGTTTCGCGTCCCCTTTGGCGGGGCCGTCCACTCCTCGACGCGGCCGGAGAAACGCTCATCCCACGGAACCGGCTCCCGGACGAGGTCCGGACTCTCTGACGATCGACGCCTCCGTTCGGGAAGCGCGAGATCGCCACAGCCGCCGAACCACCTGTCGGTCTCCTCGTGAAGCCGAGCCAGCGCTGCACCGAGCGTCCGGAGCCGCCGCTCGCGCGCGACGGGCGGCGCGTCCGGGTCGTACCGGTCCCCGTCGGGGGCGTCGACAACCAGTGTTTCTGCATCGACGGCGACCACGTCCGGAGGGCGGACGGCGCCGATTGTCGCGACCGCACGGCACGCCGCTGCCTCCACCGATGGACGGTGCAGGTCGTGTTCGGCGCCCGGCAGTGTGATCGTACAGCCAAACGTTTCGCCGTCAAGGTGAACGTCATAGACCGCGTAGCCATCTGCCTCGCGTCGCTTCTCTCCGATCGTCACATCGTCGGCGTGCGGTGCCAGTCGAGACCGAACGGACTCAGGTGTCACATCCATAGGTGAACTGCCGCGCGACGGGGCGGCGTCCGGTCGGAGTGTCAGTTGGTAGTGCTGCGGCTCCGACCAAGAGAAGTATACCAAAGCGAGAACGCGTCTGAATAATGAATCTGACGACCGCCGACGTTTCTCAACGATTGCGCCGACGGGATTCTCTCGGTCGATATACCCGCCCGCTGGGCCGCTTGCGGCGCCCCCGCTCGCTCTGAACGAGTGTGTCGTCGTGCGGTGTCTCGGGCGTAGGGCTTCGAGTCCAATCGGACCGGGCAGGCGGTCCCCGACCCCGATCGGCCTCGGACGATCAGATGTCGGTCGTCGCCAGCCGCTCGTGGGGGCCGCCCTCAGCTGGCGGGCGGGTAACCGTGATCTCCTCGACGGTGAACTTCCAGTCGAGGTCGTACTCGAGCAGAAACTCGACGATCGCGCCGGTCTGTCCGTCGCTCTCGGTGCCGGCGAACCCGACGTGCGGGAACCACCGGCCGGGCTCGTAGTACGGCACCGGCGCCGGCTCCTCGATTTCCTGGATGACCGCGGACTGGAGGGTGGCCAGTTCGGGCGACTTCGCGACGGGCAGCCAGACGACCCCCTGCGGGAACACGCCGATGCCGTCGGTGTGGACCGTCACCGGCGACCGGTCGTCGACCGCCCGCTCGACGGCACCCACGACCGGCGGGATCTCGACATCCTCGGGCAGCGCGTACAGCGTGAAGTGCGGGAACGGGTTCGGGTACTCCTCGACGCCGAACGCGGCCACCAGCTCCTCGCGGATCGATTCGACCCTGCCGTCGTACGGCTCGGGCAGCGGACACCCGACGATCGTTGGCACAGCTCCGTCTGGCCGACTCGAACGAATGTGTCTTTCCCCACGTCTCCGTGGCCGAGAGCCTTCGATCGTCCTCGTCGGGAGCACGCCGCCGGGCGCGAGACGGACGAGGATCACCCCCCGGGAGTGCCGGACGGTGTCGCGGCTGCTCCGGACCCGCCAGTTCCCGATCGACCGCGCGGAGATCGAGACGACGGCAAACGCCGGCTTGCTCGGCCGCTCGGAGTGTGCGGCCGTCATCGACGCGGCCGAGCGCGGGCTCCCCGTCGAAGAGAGACAGCAGGCTCACCCCGAGCACCGATCGAGCGGGCCGCGGCGCGAAATCCATAACCGCTGCGCGGGCCGACTCGCGGTATGGACTGTCAGGCGCTGTGTGCCCGACTCGACGAAAAGCTCCGAACGGCGGCCTACGCCGATGTCGACGCGAGCGCGAACGGGCTCCAGGTCGGGGCCGGCACGGGAGCCGTCGACCGGGCGGCCTTCGCCGTCGACGCCGCCGCCGAGACGATCGCCCGGGCTCGCGACGCCGACGCGGACCTGCTGGTCGTCCACCACGGGCTCTCGTGGGGCGGCTTCGACCGGGTGACCGGCCGGACCTACGACCGGATCGCGGCGCTGGTCGAGGCCGACATCGACCTGTACGTCTCGCATCTTCCCCTCGACGGCCATCCGGAGCTGGGCAACGCGGCCGGGGTGGCCGATCGGCTCGGGCTTGTCGACCGGCGGGCCTTCGGGGCGATCGGCGAGGAACACGTTGGCCGGCAGGGACGGCTCGACGAACCGACCGATATCGAGGGACTCCGCGAGCGGCTCGCGGGGCTCGACACTGGCGGGCGATCGATCCGAACGCTTCCCTTTGGTCCCGACCGAATCGAACGGGTGGCCGTGCTCACCGGCAGCGGCGCCGACTGGCTCGAGGAGGCCGTCGCGGCCGGCGCCGACGCTTTCGTCACCGGCGAGGGCAAACAGAAGCTGTACCACCAGGCCCGCGAGGCTGGGATTCACGTCCTGCTGGCCGGCCACTACGCCACCGAGACCTTCGGCGTCCGCGCGCTCGCCGACCTCGTCGCCGGGTGGGGGTCGGAGACGACCGTCATCGACTGTCCAACCGGGCTGTGACCCGCGACCCCGCCGCGACCGACCGCTCCCCTCCGGGCGAGTCCGGAAGGTATATATTCTGCCGAGCAGGTACATCTGTATAAATGATTACGAATGGCTGTCGCCCCTGCACGACCGGGCTCGCCGGCAGCCGTATCGCCGCTCGACCGCCGCGACCGGGCCGTTAGGCCCGACTACTACTCTTTTACCGACGGTTCGCATCGCCCGCCACCCACTCGTCGGGGCCGGGCATCGACTGATCCCCGACACACGATAGAGACACCACACCACACTACATGACACACGACCGCGTCGCGCTCGCCTTCTCGGGCGGGCTCGACACGACAGTTTGCGTCCCGCTGCTCGAAGAGGAGTACGACTACGACGAGGTCGTCGGCGTCACCGTCGACGTCGGCCAGCCGACCGCCGAACTCGAGGAAGCGGCCGAGACCGCCGCCGCCCTGGGCATCGAACACCACGTCCTCGACGCGACCGCGGCCTTCGCCGAGCTGTGTTTCGACGCGGTGAAAGCAAACGCCACCTACCAGGGTTATCCGCTTGGGACGGCGCTGGCTCGCCCGGTGATCGCCGAGGCAATCGTAGAGCTCGCCGCAGAGGAGGGCTACGACGCCCTCGCACACGGCTGTACCGGCAAAGGCAACGACCAGCTGCGCTTCGAGGCGGTCTGGCGCGCGAGTGACTTCGAGGTGATCGCGCCGGTCCGCGAGCTGGGGCTGACCCGCGACTGGGAGACGGAGTTCGCGGCCGACCGTGGGCTTCCCGTCGAGGGCGGGGACGGCGGGCGGTACAGCGTCGACTCGAACCTCTGGACCCGGTCGGTCGAGGGCTCCGAGCTCGAGGACCCCTCGACGATCCCCGAGGAGTCGATCTACGCGTGGACTCAACCCCCCGGCGACGGCACCGAACAACTGACGATCGCATTCGAGGCCGGCCGGCCCGTCGCCCTCGACGGCGAGGAGCTCGACCCGGTCGCGTTGATCGAGCAGCTGAACGCCCGTACCGGGGCGTACGGGGTCGGCCGGTCGGATATCATGGAAGACCGGATGCTCGGGCTCAAAGTCCGGGAAAACTACGAGCATCCGGCCGCGACGGTCCTGCTTGCCGCCCATGAGGCTCTCGAGGGGCTCGTGCTCACTCAGGAGGAGCGGTCGTTCAAACAGCAGGTCGACCAGCAGTGGGCCGAGACTGCCTACGAGGGGCTGATCGCCTCGCCGCTGGTCGAGGCTCTCGAGGGCTTTATCGACGCCACGGACGCCCGGGTAACCGGGACCGTCACCCTCCAGCTGGAGGGCGGGACCGTCCGGCCGGTCGCCCGCGAGAGCGAGGCTTCCGTCTACAGCGAGCGGGCGGCCTCCTTCGACGAGGCCGATGTTGCCGGCAACATCACCCAGGCCGACGCGACCGGCGTCGCAAAATACCACGGCTTCCAGTCCCGGCTGGCACAGGCGGCGATCGAACAGACACAACTCTCGACTGCCGGGGCTGAGACAGGAGAGGCGGAGACGGACGCCGAGACCGACGAAGAGACGACCCGGCGGCTGACACAGGGCGGATGACCGACGAGACGGCGGTGCGGCGCGACCGGTTCACCGGCGGCCCGGCACGGGCGTTTCTGTCCTCGCTCGCGGCCGACCGTCGGCTGTTCGCGGCCGATATCGCTGTCGACCGGGCCCACGTGGTGATGCTCGCCGAACGGGGAATCGTCGCCGAGGACACCGCCGGCGAGATCCTCGAAGCACTGGCCGAGATCGAGGCCGCCGGTCACGACGCGCTCCCCGGCGGCGAGGACGTTCACGAGGCAATCGAGACCGCCGTGATCGACCGGGTCGGCCCGGAGGGCGGTCGGATGCATACCGCCCGCTCGCGCAACGACGAGGTCGCGACCTGCATCCGGTACCGGCTGCGCGAGGAGCTCCTCGAGCTCTGTGAGCGGCTCTGTGAGGCCCGCGAGCGGCTGCTCGCGGTCGCCGCCGCCGAGTCCGAGACTGCCATGCCGGGCTACACCCACCGCCAGCCCGCCCAGCCGACGACCGTCGCCCACTGGGCGCTGTCTTACGAGGCGGCGCTGGCCCGCGATACCGACCGGCTGTTCGACGCCTACGACCGGCTCGACCGCTCGCCGCTGGGCGCGGCGGCGTTCGCCGGCACGCCCTTCCCGATCGACCGCGAGCGGACCGCGGAGTTACTCGGGTTCGACGGGCTCGTGGAAAACGCCGCCGACGCTGTCTCGGCCCGGGATTTCCTGCTCGAGGTTGCCACCGGACTCGCGACGACCGCGGTGACGGTCTCGGGACTCGCGACTGACGCCGTCGAACTCGCCAGCGACGGGCTGATTGAACTCGACGACGACTACGCCTCGACCTCCTCGATCATGCCACAGAAGAAGAACCCGGACACGCTCGAGCTCGCCCGGGCCCGGGTCGGGGACGCCGGCGCAGCAGTAACTGCCGTGCTCACGACCCTCGCCGGGCTCCCGCGGGCGTACAACCGTGATCTCCAGCGGGTGACGACGCACTTCTGGGAGGCCATAGCGGAGACCGGCCCGGCCGTCGAGGTCGCCGTCGGCGCGGTCGCGACCGCCGACTGGCCCACAGATCGGCTCGCCGCGGCCGCCACGGAGGGCTTCTCGACTGCCACTGGCGTCGCAGACCGGCTGGCGATGGCCGGACTCCCCTTCCGGACCGCCCATGAGATCGTCGCCGAGGCCGCCGCCGCGACCGAGGGCACGCCCGATATCGCGACGATCCTCGACGCCGTCGCGGAGCACGACATCGAGCCCGACGAGGAGGCGCTCGCGGCGGCCCTCTCCGCGGCCGGCAGCGTCGAGATGCGGGATTCTCGGGGCGGCCCAGCGCCGGCAGCGGTCGCCGATAGCCGCGAGCGGGCCGAGGAGAGACTCGCCGCCCACCGCGAGACGGTCACGACTCGGCGGCAGCGGCTCGACGACGCGACGACTCGACTCGCGACGGAGGTCGATCGGTATGTCTGAGCGACTCCCGTCCCTGCGAGGGGACCTATCACTACACACCACATAACCGAAAGAAACCCGCGGTAGGGCCGATCTGAACCCGATTAGACCGAAGTCCGTACTATAAGATGAATGGTATTTTCGAAGTGCTTAAGTGTAACACCGTCCGAGCGGAAAGTATGCCAGCTGACTGCATCGAGTGCGGCGCGGAGATCAGCCTGCACCACGAGGTAGAGACCGGAGAGATCGTCGACTGTGGAACCTGCGGGGCGGAGCTCGAGGTCGTCGGGGTCGACCCGATCCTCGTCGATACCGCGCCCGAACTCGAGGAGGACTGGGGAGAGTGAGCCACGCCAGGAATCGTCTCGAATCGGCCGATGACGGGTCGATCCGGCGATGAACGTCGGCGTGCTGTACTCCCGGATCCGCCGGGACGAGAAGCTACTGCTCGGCGAGCTGCGCGAGCGGGGCCACGACGTGGAAAAAATCGACGTGCGCGAGCAGCGGTTCGGGCTCGCCGACGCACCGGCGACCCTGGATGTCGACCTGCTGGTTGATCGGTGTCTGGCCACCAGCCGGAGCCTGTACGCGACCCGCTTTGCGGAGGCCTACGGCGTGCCCGCGGTCAACGACGCCGGGACGGCCCGGGTGTGTGCGAACAAGGTCGAGACCAGCCTGGCCCTGGCCGCGGCGGGCGTGCCGACGCCGGCGACTGAGGTCGCCTTCACTGTCGAGAGCGCGCTCGCGACCGTCGAGTCGTTTGGCTACCCGTGCGTGCTCAAGCCCGTCGTGGGTTCGTGGGGCCGGCTGATGGCGAAAATCGACTCCCGGACGGCCGCGGAGGCGATCTTTGAGCACAAGGCTACGCTCGGTCACTACGAGCACAAGGTGTTTTACCTGCAGGAGTACGTCGACAAGCCCGGTCGGGACATCCGCGTGCTCGCGGCCGACGGCGAGCCGATCGCGGCAATGACCCGCAGCGGCGAGCACTGGCTCACCAACGCCGCACAGGGCGCAGAAACCGCCGCCTTCGAGCTCGACAGCCGGGCCCGCGAGCTGGTCCGGGCGGCGAGCGACGCCGTCGGCGGCGGTCTGCTCGGGGTCGATCTGATGGAGACCGACGAGGGCTACACTGTCCACGAGCTCAACCACACCGTCGAGTTCAAAGCCCTGAACGAGACGACGGATGTCGACGTGCCCGCCCGGGTGGTCGACTGGCTCGAGGCTCGCGCGGAGGTGGCTGCGTGAGCGCCGCGGCCGCGAGGACGGCAAGCGTGGTCGGCGCGAGCGGCTACGCCGGCGGTGAGCTTGTCCGGTTGCTCGCCGATCACCCCGAGTTCGAGCTCGTCCAGGCGACCAGCCGCTCGGGGACCAATCGCACGGTCGGACACGTCCATCCGAACCTCCGGGATCTTGACCTGCGCTTTACCGACCCCGGAGAACTCGAGCCCGTCGACGTGCTGTTCGCGGCGACGCCCCACGGCGTCTCGATGACCGAGATCGACCGCTATCGGGCGGCCGCGGAGACGGTCGTCGACCTGTCGGCGGACTTCCGGCTCTCGGAGTCGAGCGCATACGACCGGTACTACGACGGCCACGACCGCCCGGAGCTGCTCGGAGAGGCCGTCTACGCATTGCCGGAACTGCACCGCGAACAACTGCCCGGCGCGGAGCTGATCGCGGTCGGCGGGTGCAACGCGACCGCGGCGATCCTCGCGCTCGCACCGCTCGTTGAGGCCGGACTGATCGGCGAGCCGACGGTTGTCGATCTGAAAGTCGGCTCAAGCGAGGGCGGCGCCGGCGGCGGCGTGGCCGGCTCTCACCCCGAACGGTCCGGTGTCGTCCGGCCGTACGCCCCGACGGGCCACCGCCACGAGGCCGAGCTCGCGGCCGAACTCGGGATCGAGGCGGCCCTCACCGTCCACGCCGTGGACATGACCCGCGGCGCGGCCGCGACCTGTCACGCCTTCTCGGAGGCCGCGGCGTCCGTCGAGCGCGGCGACCTCTGGGCGGCCTACCGGGAGCAGTACGACGACGAGCCGTTCGTGGACGTGGTCGCTGGCGGCAGCGGACTCTACCGGTACCCCGAACCGAAGGTCGTCGCCGGAACGAACCGCGCGGAGGTCGGGTTCGCGGTCGATACCGATCGGATCGTCGCTTTCGGCGCGATCGACAACCTGCTGAAGGGCGCGGCCGGCCAGGCCGTCCAGGCCGCGAACGTTGCCGTCGGGGTCGAGGAGACCGCCGGCCTCGATCACCGGGGACTCCACCCTGTGGGGGCACCATGACCGGGGCGCCGGTAGTAATAAAGGTCGGCGGCGCCCGGGCAGTCGACCAGGGCGGAACGCTGTCTTCGATCGCCGACTTCCTCGCCGACCGCGATGGCGTTGTCGTCCACGGCGGCTCGACGGCCGTCGACGAGACGCTCACCGAACTCGGGATCGAGCCCGAGTACGTCGAGACGCCCGAGGGGGTCGTCGGCCGGTTCACCGACGCCGAGACGATGGCGGTCTTCGAGATGGTCATGCCGGGCCGGCTGAACACCGACGCTGTCGCCCGGCTCCGCACGGGGGGCGTCGACGCGATCGGACTCTCCGGGCTGGACGGCGGGGTCCTGTCGGGGCCGCGCACTGACGCCGTCCGGGTGCAGGACGGGGACCGCAAGCGGATCCGCCGGGGCGATCACTCCGGGTGGATCGAGTCGGTCAACGCCGACCTGCTCGAGGGGCTGCTTGCCGACGGCTACGTGCCGGTCGTCTCGCCCCCGATGGCCGGACGCGACGATGGGGCCGTGGTGCCGGTCAACACCGACTCCGACCGGGCCGCGGCGGCGATCGCGGCTGCGCTCGGGGCCACGCTCATCGTGCTCACTGATGTTCCGGGCGTGCTTGCAGACCCCGACGACGAGGGGACGCTGATCGAACGCGTCGCGACGCCCGAGGAGTGGGCGGACGTTACCGCGGCTGCCGAGGGATTCATGCAACGGAAGATTATGGCACTTGAGGAGGCACTGACCGGCGGCGCCCGGCGGGCGATCGTCGCCGACGCGACCGTCGACCGTCCGGCTCGGGCCGCCCTAAACGGTGGAGGAACTCACGTTCTGCCCGCGGCCGTCGGCGAATTTACGCCCGAGTCGAACGCGGAGGCCGAGCGATGAGTGGCTTCGTCTTCTCGGAGAAGCCCATCGAGCTCGTCTCCGGCGAGGGGCCGTACCTGTACGACGACGACGGCCGGGAGTACCTCGACATGGGGGCGAGCTACGCCTGCGTGCCGCTGGGGCACGGCCACGAGGCCGTCGACCGGGCGGTCCGCGAGCAGCTGGACGAGCTCACCTTCGTCCAGGCCTCGTATCCGGTCGCCGCGCGGACGGCGCTGTACGACCTGCTCGCGGAGACCGCCCCCGGCGACGCCGAGAACGTCTGGCTGTGTAACTCCGGCGCGGAGGCAAACGAGGCCGCACTAAAATTCGCCCGGGCGGCCACCGGCCGCTCGAAGATCGTCGCCACGATGCAGGGCTTTCACGGCCGGACGATGGGCGCGCTCGCGACCACCTGGAAGGACAAGTACAAACGTCCCTACGAGCCGCTGATCGGCGACGTTGAGTTTGTCCCATACAACGATCCGGCAGCGATGGCAGACGCCGTCGACGAAAAGACCGCGGCGGTGATCGTCGAGCCGATCCAGGGCGAGGGCGGAATCAATCCTGGCACGAGAGAGTTTCTCCAGACCGCCCGGGTCGAGACTGCAACGAGCGGCGCGGCGCTCGTGATGGACGAGGTCCAGACCGGCCTCGGCCGGACCGGCCGGCTGTGGGCAAGCGATCGGGTCGACGTCGTACCGGATATGCTCACCGCCGCGAAAGGACTGGGCAACGGCCTGCCGATCGGGGCGACGCTGTGTCGGGACTGGGTCGCCGAGGCACACGGCTCCCACGGCTCGACGTTCAGCGGCGGCCCGGTCGTCTCGGCGGCGGCCGGCGCGACCGTCTCGACGCTGCTCGAGGCGGAACTGCCGACCCGAGCCGCCGATGTCGGAGCTTACCTCCGAGATCGGCTGGCAGAGCTGGAAAACGCTCGGGCGGTCCGCGGGGAGGGGCTGATGATCGGGATCGAAGTTGGCCGGGGCGCAAACGGGATTCTCCGTGAACTCGCCCTGGAACACGGCCTGCTCGCGCTGCCGGCCGGTCGGACGGTCGTTCGGCTGCTCCCGCCGCTTACGATCACCCGCGAGCACGCCGATCAAGCCGTCGCCGCACTCGCGGCGGTGATCGACGAGTGACCCGTCCCCGCGAGCTGCTCGTCGAGCTCGTCGAGACTCCCTCGGTCAGCGGCAACGAGGCCGCCTGTGCCGATCGGCTCGTCGAGTACTTCAGGGGCCACGGGCGGGAGGCCTGGCTGGACCCGGCCGGTAACGTCCGGGCGCCTGGTGACGACGAACTACTGCTCACCTCACATCTTGATACCGTCTCCGGGGACATTCCGGTCCGGGTCGAGGACGGGACGTTGTGGGGCCGGGGAAGCGTCGACGCGAAGGGGTCGCTGGCGGCACTCGCTGTCGCCGCGGTCCGCTCGGGGGCGACCTTCGCCGGCGTCGTCGACGAGGAACGGCGCTCTCGGGGGGCCCGTCACCTGGTCGAGGACCGCCCGTCTCCTGGAGCGGTGATAAACGGCGAGCCCTCCGGGTGGGACGGCCTGACGCTTGGCTACCGCGGGCTGCTCGCCGGGACTTACGTCGGCACCTCCGAATCCGGGCACAGCTCCCGCCCCGAGAACAACGCCATCCAGAACGCGTTCGCGTGGTGGACCCGCGTCGAGGCGGCCCTTGAGCGCGACGAGTGGCACTCAGCCTTCGAGCGGGTCACACCCAAGCCTGTCGCCGTCGAAGGCGGCCCGACCTCCGACGGGCTCTCCGTGGAGGCGACCGTCGATGTCGAGTTTCGGGTGCCCCCGGACCGAACGGCCGCCGATGTCAGGGAACTCGTAGACGGCTGTCTCGAGGCCGGCACGGTCAACTGGCAAGACGCCGTCGAGCCGGTACTCGCGAGCCCGCGCACACCGGTCGCCCGGGCCTTCCGCGCGGCGATCAGGGCCGCTGACGGTGAGCCCCGCATGCTGCGCAAGACCGGCACGAGCGACATGAACGTCTACGCCGAGGCCTGGGGTTGTCCGATCGTCTCCTACGGCCCCGGCGACTCGGGACTGGATCACGCACCCGACGAGCGGCTCCCGCTCGCGGCCTTCGACCGAGCGGTCGGGGTACTCGAGACGGTCACGGAGCGGCTACTATGACCGAGGGCCCGCGCGCGATCCTCGATGTCGACGATCTTGCCCCCGGGGAGCTCGCGGAGGTCCTCGAGCTGGCCGCCGAGCTGAAAGCCGGCGACGGCGGGCCCAGCCTCGATCGAACCCTCGCGCTGTTGTTCGAACAGCCCTCGACCCGGACCCGGGTCTCCTTCGAGGCCGGAATCGGCCAGTTGGCCGGTCGCGCGGTCTTTCTCGGACCGGACCAGACCCAGCTCGGCCGCGGCGAGCCGATCCGGGACACGGCCCGGGCGCTCTCGCAGTACGTCGATGTCGTCGCCGCCCGGGTCGGGGCACACGCCGACCTCGCAGAGCTGGCCGAGTACGCTTCGGTCCCGGTGATCAACGCCCTGACCGACGCCGCACACCCCTGCCAGACGCTCGCGGACCTGCTGACGATCCGCGAACGGCACGGCGAGGACGCCCAGGTTGCCTGGGTCGGCGACGGCAACAACGTCTGTCAGTCCCTCGCCGTGGGCGCGGCGATGACCGACCTGGAGCTGACGATCGCGACGCCGCCGGGCTACGAGATCGACCGCGAGGTCCGGGACCGGGCCGCGGCACTCGGCGGAGCCCCCGAAGAGACGACCGACCCGGCCGCGGCGGTCGCCGAGGCCGACGCCGTCTACACCGATGTCTGGGTGAGCATGAGCCAGTCTATCGACCGCGAAAAGAAGCTCCGGGCCTTCGAGGGGTTTCAGGTTACCCGCGAGCTCCTGGGTCGGCGAACGCTGCTTCACTGTCTGCCCGCCCACCGCGGCGAGGAGGTCACCGACGCTGCCCTCGAGGCAGAGACCAGCGCCGTCTGGCAGCAGGCCGAAAACCGGCTCCACGCGCAGAACGCCCTACTCGTCTGGCTCTTCGACCAGTATCAACGCTGAAAACGACTTCCGAACGATTATGTCGCTCACCGAACAAGCTTCGGGAGAGCGATGCCTACCCCGGCTCTCGTGGCGTACGTCGGCGACGAGCGCCGCGGGGTCGACCTGCTCGAGCTGTTCGAGTCCCGGCTCCGCCGCTCGGTCCACGCGGCGACGGCCGGGCCCGACGGTGCCGAGCGGGTCCTCGAGGCGCCGGTTGATGCGGTCGTCTGTGGCCCGGAGCTGTCGCCCGCCGAGCTCCAGACGGTCGTCTTCGAGACCGCAGACCGCCGGCCGGGCACGCCGGTCTTTAACCTGACCGGCGAGCCGGTCGCGGCCCCCGAGCGGCTCGACGTTCGTCAGTTCGACGCGGGTACGCCCGCCGAGACGGCAGTCGAACGGCTGGCCGGGGCCGTCGTCGACGGCGACGCCGAGCCCCGCACGCTCGGCCAGTACCTCGCGGTCGACGACGCTTGGCGTGTCGTCGACTGGGACCCGCGACTGGCGGCGTGGACGGGCATCGACGCCGCCGAGGCGATCGGCGAGTCGCTGTGGACGGTGCTGCCGGCCGGCCGAGACGGCGAGCTCGCTGCCACCTACCGCGCGGCCGCCGCGGCGGGCGAGCCAACTACGAGCGAGGTGTTTCACGCCCCGACCGAGCGGTGGTTCAGCCTGCGGGTGGTCCCGCTCCGGGCGGGGGGACTCGAGTCGTATCTCCACGAGATCACCGAGTACCGCGAGCAGGCCTTCGGCGCCGACGGCCGGCTTGAACAGACCCTCGATCGCATCACGGACGCGTTTTTTGCCCTCGACACCGACGAGCGGTTCGTCTTTCTCAACAGCCGCGCCGAGTTTGTCCTTGATGTCGAGGAGGAGTCGGTGCTGGGCCGACAGTTCTCGGAGGTGTTCCCCGCCGCGACCGGGACAGAGTTTTACGAGGCGTTCCGTGAGGCTCTCTCCTCTCGAGAGCCGACGAGCTTCCGGGAGTACTACCGCCCGCTCGAACGCTGGTTCGAGGTCAACGCCTACCCCTCCGAGGACGGCCTGTCGGTGTTTCTCCGCGATGTCACCGAACAGGTCAGGCTCCGGCACCGGCTCGAACAGCTCCACGAGGTTACCCAGGAGCTGGTCGTCGCCGAATCAGACGACGCGATCGCCGCCGAGACGGTCCGCGCCGCGGCAGACGTGCTCGGGTACGACCGCATGATCGTCTGGCGCCACGACCAACAGATCCAGCGGCTCGTTCCGATCGCTGTCGGCGCGGGAATCGAGGCCGACCCGGCGACCAGCGAGGACGCGGCGCTCGGCCCGGTTGCCCCCGGCACGGAGCCGATCTGGGGCGTCTACGAGGGCGGCGAGTCCCAGCTCACGGGCTACGTTCCGGCGGCGGCGACCGCGGGGTACCGACCCGACGCCACCACCTCGGAGCTGCTCGTCCCCGTCGAGGAGTACGGCGTCCTCGCGGTCTACGACGAGCAGCGCGACGCCTTCGACGAGCCCGACGCCGAGCTGTTTCGCGTCCTCGCCGGCGCGGCCGCCTCGGCGTTCGCCAGGGCTCGCCGCGAGCGCCAGCTGGCCCGGCGCAACGAACGCCTCGATGAGTTCGCGAGCGTCGTAAGCCACGATCTGCGCAACCCGATCAGCGTCGCGGCCGCTCACATCGAGCTCGCCCGCGACGCCGACGATCCGACCCAACACCTCGATACGATCGACGAGTCACTCTTTCGGATGGAGGAACTGATCGACGACCTGCTCGCCCGCGCCCAGGGCGACCGCGAGCTCGCCCGCGAGGAACTCTCGCTGGCGGAAACCGCCCGAGACGCCTGGGAGAGCGTCGACACCGCCGCGGCCAGCCTCACCGTCGACGACGCGCGTCTCAACGCCGATCCGGACCGACTCCAGCAGCTGTTCGAGAACCTGTTTCGCAACGCCGTCGAACACGTCGGCGAGGACGTTGCGGTTCGGGTTGGCCCCCGCGAGAGCGGGTTCTATGTCGCCGACGACGGCCCCGGTATCCCTCCCGATCAGCGCGAGGAGATCTTCGAGCAGGGTGTCACCCACTCTGAGTCCGGCACCGGCTTCGGCCTCGCGATCGTCGCGGACATCGTCGAGGGACACGGCTGGAGAATCGAGGTTGCCGACGCCGCGACCGGCGGCGCCCGCTTCGAGGTCGCCGGGGTCCGATCGCTCGCTCCCGCTCGGTCGTCGTCGGACGGACGGCCCGACAAGCGGGATAAAACTGGACGTTCGTAAGATTATAGTTCCAAGCCCGCCTGTCCCCGCCGATGACCTACGAGGATCTCGACCGACGACTGGTCAACGCGCTGCTGGGCGACGGGCGCGCCAGCCTCAGGAACCTCGCCGAACAGCTCGAGGTATCGGTCACGACCGTCTCGAATCACCTCTCGGAGCTCGAGGAGGCCGGCACGATCGAGGGGTACACGCCAGTCGTCGATTACGCCACGCTCGGGTACGATGTCACGGCGATCATCCAGCTCAACGTCGAGGGCAAGGCCTTAGTTGAGGTCACCGAACGGCTGGCCGACCAGCCTCAGATGATCAGTGTCTACGAGGTGACCGGCGACCACGACATCGTCGCGATTGGCAAGTTCAAAGATACCGACGATATGAACGCGACTATCAAGGAGCTGCTCACAACCCCCGAGATCAAGGAGTCGAACACGAGCGTCGTGCTCAACCCCGAGAAGGAACACGAGCAGTTCACGCTCGACTAACCGAGCGGCTCGAACCAGACGGCCGCCACCAGGCAGGCCAGGAAGACGTACGCGCCCCGGACCAGCAGCATCGTCGCGGTCTCGGCCCGTGCCTGCGCCGCGACAGCGGCGACGGCTCCGAACGCGACCGACGCCACGACCGCCGACGCTGGGAACGGTCCGACCGTTGCCCCGACCGGAACGGCGAGGATCCCGACGGCGAGCAGTCCGTAGGCCAGCCGCCGGGCCCGTACCGGCCCGAGCGCGACCGAGACGCTGTGTTTGTCGATCGACCGGTCGTACTCGTAGTCCTGCTCGTCGTCGATGATCTTCACCCCGGCGAGTGTCACCAGAAAGACCAGCCCGAACCCAAGCGCCCGCGGGGGAACCGCCGCCGCCTGCGCGTAGGTCCCTCCGACGATCGCGAGCGCGACTCCAACCGGGTAGCCGAGCGTGGTCGTGACGGGATTGGTGTCAAGCTGTGGGGCGTGTAAGTATCCGATCGCCCAGGTAGGCAGCGTGAGCAGGGCCGCTCCGGCACCGACGAGCAGCCACAGCGCGCCGGTGGCGGCGGCAAAGCCGATCCCGGCGCCGACGAGCGCGTACCGACACCCTCGGCGGGTCAGCGGGTGGTCGTCGTCCTCGCCCCGCCCGTAGAAGTCGACGTAGCCGTCCTTGACGTGGGCCGTGTACACCGCCAGGCCGATCGCGAGAGCGTGTGTCGCCGCGACCAGCGGCGCGAACTCGCCGGCGATGACCGCGCCGAACAGCGACGCCGCCACCGGCGGGAGCATGAATACCGGATGCACCTGCGAGGCGAGCGCTCGCAGGTCGGCGCGAGGTCCCGCCGCGTGCCGGGCGATTGCCATGGTAAAGCTAGCGCCGCCGAGCGATTAACCCTTATCATCGGTCCCGTCGGCATAGTGTTCAGATAAGCTGATTCCACGCAAAGGCAAATTTTTGCAGCCAAT